>NZ_JAHCDO010000004.1:0-323198 GCF_050768835.1 Bacillus pfraonensis
TTTTTTGAAGTTATTTACTTGTGACCGGATTAACTACTGGCGGAATTGGACAGATGTAACTAGCGCCATCTAACCTTTCCTGCAACCCGGCTTTTGCCTGTTCTGTACGAATCAATATCTCGATAGCGACCACTGCTATCATTCTTCCAGCGTGAAGCGTATTTTTCTTAACTAAAACTTTTTGTTTTGTCTTTTGCTGAGTATATTTGCTTGCCTTTGATTTAATTCTTGCATTTGTTCTTGGTCCTTACTAGGAGTATTTAGTGCATCTAAAGGCATGTTGTTGATTTGATGATTTCGTAGATTTTTTTTGTCCATGATATATAGCTCCTTCTCTGATTTAAATTTAGATCCAATCTAATTATTAATGAGTATTTTACATCTTAAGATTAATTTATATACAATAGATATATTGAGAAATCACTTAACTATAATGAGTCTTTTTAATTTATACAATTTTAAAAAGTGGTCAGAAATATGATTCTAAATTACATGCAGCTGTTTGTAGAATTGAGTGGGATAAAGTATTTAAGTTAGAAGTCAAGCAAGAGCCTGTGTTATTAAAGTAAAAGAGCAAGATTGTTGAAGATAGAAGAGTATTTCATTCAAGTGTCAAATGTATTGGAGTAGAGATTAACTTTCTATTATTTTATGGAGGAGTATATGAGACAAAAAACAATAATAATATCTATTTCGGCTATATCTGGTGGAGGTAAGACAACAGTTACAAAGACACTAGCTAATAGACTTAATAACTCTAAGGCTGTTCATTTTGATGATTATGATTTAGAAGGACCAAATGACATTTGTAAATGGGTAGAAAAAGGTGCAAATTATGACGAGTGGAATGTTACTCCCATAATTAAAGACATCAAGTCATTATTAAAGGATTCAATTATAAATTATATTATTTTGGACTATCCGTTTTCGTACCTTAATAATCAGATGAAAGACTTGATAGACATTTCATTTTATATTGACACACCATTAGATATAGCGATGGCAAGAAGATTAATTCGTAATCCTTTGAATTCTATTGATGAAGTCATTTATGAATGCGAGATGTATTTGAGTGCTGGAAGACAGGCATACTTAGAGATGGAGAAAAGTATTAAACCAGATTCGGACTATATAATTGATGGTCAATTGAATATAGAGAATATTGCAGAAGCAATAATAAACAAACTGTAAAACTGATACTAACAGGAATTTTTCTTGAATAAGCAATGAGTTTTTATTCATTTTCCTAAGTCTATTAAAATACCAAATCCCTTACTTTTTTTGTTAAAAGTAGGGATTATTTTTTAGTTGAAGATCTTTCCTTTTTCTCAAAGTACTACACTACATTTAATTTTTGATAAAAATGATAATCTCTAATTCACAAATATTTAATTGACAAATAAAATTTTGGATACTATAATTTATCTTGAATTCGAGATAAATTGTAAAAGGATTGATAATTATGGATAATATGAACGATGAGGATTTATCTCTCAAATTATTTGTTATATTTTCTCGTGCAGGACAGACAATAACAAAGCGCATTGAAGAAGATATAAGAAGCTATGGACTTAATCCAACTGAATTCGCAGTTCTTGAGTTCCTATTTAGTAAAGGTGATCAGCCTATACAAAAAATTGGAGATAAAATATTACTTGCAAGTGGCAGTATTACTTATGTTGTTGATAAGTTAGAGAAGAAGCAATTGTTAATTCGAAAACCATGTCCTAAAGATCGTCGTGTTACGTATGCAGCGATTACTTTAAAAGGAACTGAACTGATGAATGCTATATTCCCTAAGCATAAAGAGGCAATTCAACAAATATTTGGTGGATTGAACTCTATGGAAAAAAGAATGATGATTGAACAATTAAAGAAATTAGGATACAATGCCCAAAAGCAATAATTTTTGGGCTGATATCTCGAATTCAAGATGAAGTGAAGATGCAAGAAATTTTAGACAGGTGAAATTGTTATTTTTTATATTTTATCTCGAATTCGAGATTATTTAACTCAAGATAAATTCTCGTGATGTGAATGTAACTACATCATGTGGATAAGATTAAGTGTAAGCTGATACAAAAGGAATAGGACAATCGTTAAAGTTTAGTGATTAAGATTAATGTTTTTAAATAAAGAAATGAAAGGGAGTATACAAAATGAATAAGAAAATTATGGGGATTCACCATATTACAGCAATCGTAGGTCATCCGCAAGAGAATGTAGATTTTTATACAGGGGTCTTAGGATTACGTTTAGTAAAACAAACGGTAAACTTTGATGATCCAGGTACGTATCATCTTTATTTTGGGAATGAAGGAGGCAAACCAGGGACTATTATTACATTTTTTCCATGGGCAGGTGCTCGACAAGGGATTATAGGAGATGGTCAAGTAGGGGTAACTTCTTATGTTGTTCCGAAAGGTGCTATGGAGTTTTGGGAAAAGAGATTGGAAAAGTTCAATATTTCGTATACAAAAATGGAGCGTTTTGGAGAACAGTATTTAGAATTTGACGATCCTCACGGCTTACATTTAGAGATTGTTGAAAGAGAAGAAGGAGAAGTAAATAATTGGACTTTTGGAGACGTAAAACCAGAAGTTGCGATTAAGGGATTTGGTGGAGCCATTCTGCTATCTGCTCAACCTAGCAAAACTGCAGAGTTATTAGAACAAGTAATGGGATTAGAACGAATTGGAGAAGAGGGAGATTTTGTTCGCTTCCGTTCCTCAGCTGAGATTGGAAATATCATTGATCTAAAACAAACTTCTATAGGACGTGGACAAATGGGAGTTGGTACAGTTCACCATATTGCATGGAGAGCTAGTGATGATCAAGATCAATTGGATTGGAGAGAGCATGTTTCACGCTATGGTTATGGTGTAACACCTGTACGAGATAGAAACTATTTTAACGCGATTTACTTTAGAGAACATGGAGAAATCTTATTTGAAATTGCAACGGATCCTCCAGGATTCGCGCATGATGAATCACAAGAAACTATGGGTGAGAAATTAATGTTGCCTGAACAATATGAGCCACATAGAAAACAGATTGAACAAGTATTACTACCGTTTGAAGTAAGGGAATTAGACTAATTTACGAAAGGAATGATTTCTGTGCTTTCGATCGATCCATCCCAAAATACTGAAAGAGAAAATTATAAGTTTCTAATAGGAAGTATTATTCCAAGGCCGATTGCTTTTGTTACTACAATTTCAAGAGAGCATGTTTTAAATGGTGCACCTTTTAGTTACTTTAATATTGTTTCCTCTAATCCTCCGATGATTTCATTAGCAATTCAACGGTCAGAGGGAAGACAAAAGGATACAGCAAAAAATATTCTCGATAGTAAGGAATTCGTCGTTCATATTGTTGATGAAGAAAATGTAGAAATGGTGAATAAAACTGCTGCTAATTTACCTTCTAATCAAAGTGAAATTGAATTGGCAAATTTCACACCGGTAGAGAGTGAAAAGGTTTCTGTACCAGGGGTACAAGAGGCTAAAATTCGAATGGAGTGTGTACTAGAGAACTCCCTAGAATTAGGCGGTTCAGATTCTCCTGGATGTGATTTGATTATAGGAAAAGTGGTTCAATTCCATATTGAAAGTGAGATTTATGAAAAGGGCAGAATTGATCCAAAAGGATTAGGAGCAGTGAGTCGATTGGCAGGTCATAATTATGCGAAAATAGGTGAGATTTTTTCCATTGAACGCCCCAAATAAAATGAATATAGCCTATTAACGAAATGGAGAGAGAGTTATGCCGAATAAAATAGCAGGGATTCATCATATTTCTGCAATGGTAAATGATGCACAACGAACAATTGATTTTTATGCAGGTGTTCTGGGACTAAGACTAGTAAAAAAGACAATCAATTTTGATCGTCCAGAAGTGTATCATCTGTACTTTGGGAATGAGTCTGGTGAACCAGGAACCGTCATCACCTTTTTTCCATGGCCTAAACAGTTAAAAGGACGAATTGGAACAGGTCAAGTTGGAGTAACCGGTTATATGATTCCAAATGGATCCATGTCATTTTGGAAGAATCGTTTGCAAAAATTCAATATTGAGTTTGCTTCATCAGCTCGTTTTGGGGAAACGTATTTACAATTCCAAGACCCAGATGGTCTCCAAATTGAACTGGTAGAGCGAGAAGGGGGTTCACAAAATACGTGGGGCTTTGGAGGAATTGGGATAGAGAACGCGATTAAAGGGTTTAGTGGTGCTACTTTATATTCTACACAGCCGAATAAAACAGCCCAATTGCTTGAAGAGGTATTTAGATTAGAGTGCATCGGACAAGAGGATGGATTTTTGAGATTTCAATCAGAAGCAGAAGTTGGAAATATAATTGATATTAAATTAACCGCTTCAATCCGAGGTTTAATGGGAGCAGGAACTGTTCATCATATTGCATGGCGAGCAAAGGATGAAAAGGAGCATCAAGAATGGTGGTCTATGCTTCAAGATAAAGGATATTATCCGACTGAAATTCTCAATCGAAATTATTTTAAGGCGCTGTATTTTCATGAAGCAGGTGGCATTTTATTCGAAATAGCAACAGATCCACCGGGTTTTACAGTGGATGAATCGACAGAGAATTTGGGTGAAAGACTTATGTTACCATCTTGGTTAGACCAAAGACGAGAAGAATTAGAAGAACTCTTACCTCCTATTGAGGTGCGGATATTGGAAGGGGATAAATAATGAAACATTTTTTTCATAAAGGGAAGGATTTAACAAAACCAACATTATTACTACTTCATGGTACTGGTGGGAATGAGTTAGATTTATTACCACTTGCGGGCAGAATTGATGAAGAAGCTTCTATATTAACTGTTCGTGGAAATGTATTGGAAAATGGAATGCCTCGTTTCTTCCGAAGATTAGCAGAAGGCGTTTTTGATGAAGAGGATCTTGTTTTTCGTACGAAAGAATTGAACGAATTTCTTGATGAAGCAGCAAAAACATATGACTTTGATAGAGAAAATATAGTAGCAATTGGTTATTCTAATGGCGCAAATATCGCAGCAAGTTTATTATTCCATTATCACAATGCACTGAAAGGTGCCATTCTTCATCACCCTATGGTACCTAGAAGAGGAATAGAGCTTCCTGATTTATCAGGTAAATCTGTATTTATTGCAGCTGGGACAAATGATCCAATCTGTTCACCTATGGAATCGGCAGAATTACAAACCTTATTAGAAAAGGCGAATGCAAATGTATCATTACATTGGGAAAATAGAGGGCATCAGTTGACTGCGAGTGAAGTAGAAGTAGCTGCTCAGTGGTATCAGACTTTTCTAAATGCATGATAAAAAAATTTTATGAAATGGATTATAATTTGAAAAAAGTGAAAAAATAGGTAGGTGTAATGAAATGGGGATTTTATCCAAGTTATTTGGGAATTCATCAATAAAGGAGGAAAAAACGATGGAAAATGTAAAATTAGCAGTGATTTATTACAGCATGGGTGGAACAAACTATCAACTAGCAAAGTGGGCTGAGGAAGGTGCAAAAGAAGTTGGTGCAGAAGTAAAAGTATTAAAAGTGCCAGAATTAGCTCCACAATCTGTAATTGAAGGAAATCCAGCTTGGAAAGCACACATTGAAGCGACTAAGGATGTACCTGAGGTAACATTAAGTGATTTAGAGTGGGCAGATGCAATTATTTTCAGTGTACCAACTCGTTTTGGGAATATGCCTGCACAAATGAAACAATTTTTAGATACAACAGGTGGATTATGGTTCAGTGGAAAACTTGTAAATAAAGTTGTTAGTGCGATGACTTCTGCACAAAACCCTCATGGTGGACAAGAGGCAACAATTTTATCATTATATACTTCAATGTATCATTGGGGAGCAATTGTGGCTGCACCTGGATATACGGATCCTGTAACATTTGGTGCAGGTGGAAATCCATATGGTACTAGTGTTACTGTTGGTCAAGACGGAAAGATGATTGAAGATGTACAGGCAGCTGTAAAACATCAAGCGAAGCGTACAGTAACTGTTGCAGAGTGGGTAAAGAAAGCAAATCAATAAAAAGTACTAAGGAATTTTCTTATTACTGAAATAGCGTACAATTTATTCAAAACACAAACAATCCAGCCTATGTTTTTACTGATAATAAAGGCTGGATTTTATATTTATAAAAGCTTACAGAGACCTTTAGGTAATCATTGAATCAATATGAGATTGGGATATACTACAAGATTTTGCATTTTTGAAAACAAGTTCCCTTGATATATTGACCAAAGGTTAGGTATAAAAATTTTGTGGGAGGAAAGCATTGATGGAAGAGAAAAAAGTAACGTGGCTGGAGCTATTTTTTGATTTAATTTTTGTGGCTGCTATTTCAAAAGCGACACATTTGTTGCTCCATTTAGAACAGGGAATTATTCCATTCGAGTATTTATTAAAATTTATATTAATTTTCGTTCCTATTTGGTGGGCATGGGTAGGCCAATCTTTATACGTTAACAGGTTTGGTAAAGATTGTGTCGCTCAACGATGGTTTATGATTATTCAAATGCTTTTTATCATTTTAATGACGGCCAGCCTATCTGTGAATTTTGATCAGTATTATGTCTCCTTCCTTATAGGGTATGTTGGTATTCGATTTTTTACATCTATGCAATATATATGGATTAGCAAACAAGAAAACGGCTCACGCAAAAAGGCAGCTGAATATTTAGGATATGGATTTTTAATAGGAATTGCAGTATCTTTATGTTCTATTTTCCTTGATTCATGGGTTCGATATCTTATTTTATATCTAGGGATTTTTATTGATATTATTGTCCCTATTTTGGGTCGAAGATACTTGATTAAAGCACCAACAAATACCCCGCATTTATTAGAAAGATTTGGCCTTTTTACTATTATTTTATTTGGGGAATCAATTGTCAGCTTAATTGCTGTTTTGCATCCAGAAAAAGGGAGTTGGGATGCGATTAGCTTTGTGCTTGTATCATTTACAATTGTTATTACTATGTGGTGGCAATATTTCGATAATGTTGAAAAAAAGGTCGATAAAGAATTAGAAACTACTGGGCAAGCAATTATTTATGGGCACTTATTTATTTATATGTCTTTAAGCATAATTGCATCAACTATTCAATTAGCATTTTCACAGGATATTCATTATTTATTTTTAGTAATTTTAGTTTTCATATCTACTTTTATCTATTTCTTGTCAACTACGCTTATTTTTCATAAATATCGATTTGTCAAGAATCGACTGAAGATTTACCATTTAGGTTTATTTATGTGTATTTTGTTTACCTTTTTATTATTTGACCTGTTTATTGTGGTTCCAAACATTCTCATCTTTGTTCAGTTAGCTGTTTTCTTCCTCGTATATACAAAAGTAACAATTTAATAATCTATACTAAATTTATTTTAAATTACATTTGTATTAAAACTAGAAAATTTATAATTTTTCAATGCATATGGTTTGGAAAAATAAGAAATAATGCTAAAGGTATTGATATTTGATTAGTCGAGGTGTAACGAATGGAAAAAGTAAAACTTGCTGTTATTTACTACAGTTCCACAGGTACTAACTATGAATTAGCACAATGGGCAATAGAAGGTGCAAAAGAGTTAGGAGCAGAAGTGAAATTATTAAAAGTTCCTGAACTTGCCCCACAGTCAGCAATCGAGTCGAATCCAGCTTGGAAGAATTACGTTGAAGAAGTCGCAGTTTGTGTCCCTACAGTTTCTCTTGATGATTTAGAATGGGCGGATGCAATTATCTTTAGTGTACCAACTCGTTTTGGAAACATGCCTGCTCAGATGAAACAATTTCTTGATACAACAGGTGGGCTGTGGTTTAATGGAAAACTAGTAAATAAGGTAGTGAGTGCAATGGTCTCAGCACAAAATCCTCATGGAGGACAAGAAGCGACTATTCACTCTTTATATACTACAATGTACCATTGGGGAGCGATTGTAGTAACCCCTGGATATACAGACCCTGTGACATTTGCTGCTGGAGGTAATCCTTATGGAACTAGTGTAACAGTGGATCAAGATGGGAAAATGAAAGAAAATGTACGAGGTGCAGTAAAGCATCAGGCAAAGCGTACCGTAACTGTTGCTGAGATGGTTAAAAAAGCAAATCAATAAGAAAGAGCACCAATCAAGAAGCGAGATTGGTGCTTTTTTGTTTCATTCTTTATTCTCAATAAAATTTTTATATCTTCTATTTGTAAAAAATGAAATTAATTACATTGAATACTTCTTTTCTACTGACAATTATAAAATGAACAAATGTAGTTAGCAGTAGATACTATGAAAGCAGTCTCTTCGATTAATTCGGTGAATGCTTGAGCGTATATGGGTATATTATCAACGTAGAAATATACTAAAAAGAGCATTCTTTATTTCAAGCCATGGGATTGAATATCCTTACAATTAAAGAAACTATACGATCAAGTAATATACAGCCTATTGATATTCTTTGTATTTCTTTTAGTTCAGCAATGTATAGTGTCAGTGCTGTAGATTAACGAGATGTATCACTTGGGCAGATAATAGAAGCTCACGCTGGGCACAGAAAATAAAGAATGAGATGAATGGTCATGAAATTTACCTTCGTACTGGGACATCAATCCATCCTATGTCACCGCTTTTGAAATTAGTTTGGCTTGAGAACGAGCATACAGAATTATTCACAAAAAGCTATAAATTCATTTCTATCAAAGAGTATATTTTGTATAAGTTATTTAAGGAATATGTAATTGATTATTCTATAGCATCTTTTTGAAATTGCGACAGATGGACCAGGATTTACAATTGATAGAGACGTGGAACATTTAGGAGAGAAATTTGATTTACCGCCGTTCTTGGAGGAACAGCGAGTAGAAATTGAAGCAAAATTATCTCCTATTGAAGAGAAGTAATAATGGGAAAATGTTATATTGACAAATCCAAAGGTCTAGAAGAAAAAGTACAACTGTAAAGTATAAATTAAAACTATTGGAGGAATATAAAGTGAACCAACTAAAAGGAATACACCATGTTACAGCTATTACAAGTAGTGCAGAAAAGAACTATGAATTTTTTACTCATGTTTTAGGAATGCGTCTAGTTAAAAAAACGGTAAATCAAGATGATATTCAAACCTATCATTTATTTTTTGCGGATGATAAAGGAAGTGCAGGAACGGACATGACTTTCTTTGACTTCCCAGGCATTCCGAAAGGCGTACACGGTACAAATGAGATTTCAAAGACATCGTTCCGAGTACCAAGTGATGCAGCATTGGAATACTGGGTAAAACGTTTTGATCGTCTCGAAGTGCAACATACTGGAATTAAAGAGCAATTTGGCAAGAAAACTCTCTCTTTCTCTGATTTTGATGATCAACAATATCAATTGATATCAGATGAATTCAATAAAGGGGTGGAATCAGGTACACCTTGGCAAAAGGGGCCAATTCCATTGGAATATGCAATTACTGGTTTAGGACCTGTTTTTGTTCGTATCGCGAATCTTAGTTACTTCAAAGAAATGTTAGAAAAAGTTCTATTATTTAAAGAGAATGATCAAGAAGGAGCATTCCACTTATTTGAAGTAGGAGAAGGTGGAAATGGTGCCTCTGTCATTGTAGAACATAATGTGATTCTTCCTGAAGCCCAACAAGGTTTTGGTACAGTGCACCATGCAGCATTCCGCGTAGAGGATCGCTCCGTATTAGAGGAATGGATTGAGCGGATGAGTAGTTTTGGATTCCATACATCCGGCTATGTAAATCGTCACTTTTTTGAGTCATTATACGCAAGAGTTGTACCACAAATTTTATTTGAGTTTGCGACAGATGGACCTGGTTTTATGGGAGATGAACCTTATGAAACGCTGGGGGAAAAACTATCTTTACCTCCATTCTTAGAGCCAAAACGTGCAGAAATAGAAAAATTAGTTCGCTCAATTGATACAGTGAGAAGCACTAAGGAATTCATTAAAGAGTAAAAAAGAAACATATTTAACCGAATAGATATTTATGAAGAAAATTTGAATATAAAATAACTCTAAAATTGATAATGGAAGTTAATTTTGGAGTTATTTTTTTGTTTTCGTCACTTATGTTTGATTAAAAAAGTATTAGGCTGTGAAAAAATGGTTGTAGACTGAAGGGGTATTTTTCTGTACATGAAAGCACCCTTTGTTAAGATAAAATAAACGTATTGTAAAAACTTTTAAAGTCTCTTCAGAAGATCTTAAGAGACTTCCATTTACATGATTCCCGCTAGCAACAGTACAAGAATAATCTCCAATATTCTGGAGAGAGGCATTATAAAAACTGATTTAAATAAACCCAGTGTATTTTGCCAACTTCCTGTCCAACTTGTAAGCGAACAGTTTAAAATTAATGCAAGAACTGTCAAACTCACATATTGCTGTTTGATATATTGGGAGATGAACACTAAAAGTGTTATTGCAACTGCGACGATTTCGATGTATAGATAAAGGTTGGTTTAGTAGTTTAGAAGAAAGAGTTGGGCGAGATGTAGAAAATAATTTACTGTTAATATCTGCAGACGATGCTAATATTACCTTTATTCGAACAGGTGAGGGGCTCCTACTTGTGTGTATTTAGAAATTAAAGAAACACCAAATGGATCAATTTTAGAATCTGTTTATGATTCTGCAAATCGCGTTATTGGTGAAAAGCGAGATGAAAAAGATTCATTTACATTTGAATGTGATGCGGATGGACAAGTTACGAAAGTCAAAGACCATGTCAATGGTGTAGGTGGAGATGAAAATGTGTAATATATAGATATCATAATTAAGCAAATGTTAAAGATAAATATAATGAGGGTGCAATTATAAATATTCAAAGATATGAAAACATTCATCTCCTTTTATTTTCTTAACTGTTCAATCGCTAAAGGATATGCTGGATTTTTATCAATCTTAACGACACGTGGTGTTGTACAATAGCGAACAGCAAAGGCTTTTTTGAAAAAGCGCTTGGCTGCTTTGGTATTTCTGGATTTACTTAAATAAAAGTCAATCGTATTTCCTCCCGAATCGACTGCACGATATAAGCAGATCCAATGACCTTTGACTTCCACATATGTCTCATTGGCTCGCCAAGAATCATTGGTTGACTTAAGATGATGCCGTACTCGCTTATCTAATTCAGGACTATACTGATTACGTCTCTTTATAGAGTTCTAGTATTGATATGTCCAAGATTTAGAGACTAGTTTCAATTCAGCAGAAATTTTGCACCAAAACCAAATTTTTAATAGAAACTGAATATGAAAATTAATAAAGAAACTACAAGGTAGATTATAGTAGTCTCTTTACTGGTTTTAGCATACTTCTTATTTATAATACATTTTTTAGTGTATATGGTTTATTATAAAAGGTAACTGCCACAAATATAAATATAGAACTAAAGACGGTTAAAATGAATGTTTCTCATAGCGGTATATTAAACCTATATGATACGATAAAAAGATGTATTGAAAGTGGGAATACACCCTCTGCACCGTTTGCACAATAGTTGTAGAAGTAATTTGGTATAGAATACAATAATAGTTCTTAAACATCACATTGAAATACTTCTTAGAGTTTAAAGTAAGGTAGGATTATTAGGATAGAACAGGTGGAATAAATATGGAAAATAATCAAACGAATGAAATTGTAAATAATTGGCTTGCCATTACTAATATTCAAATGGGCATAACTAATGAATTAGAGCGTGCTTTGCAAAAACAATATAATTTATCATTAAATGAGTTTTATGTTCTTTATTTTTTATCTCAAACAATCGATAAAAGGTTAAGACTACAACAATTACAAGAAATGGTTGGATTGAGTCAGAGTGCGATGTCAAGGCTAGTAAATAGATTAGAAGCAAAAAGCTGTGGAGTTTTAGAAAGACATATATGTGAAGATGACCGTAGAGGGATATATACAAGTTTGACTGCAAAAGGCGAAGAAAAATTACAAAATTGTTTGCATACCTTCCACAAGATTATTCATACTACTTTTTCAAATAAACATCTTCAACTTGAAATCCAGTCATTAATACAGAAAATATAATGTAATTTTCACCTTGAATTTAAGCAAAGGAAAATTATATGTATTTGTTTAAATAGGAATGAATAGTTTTTTGCCCAGTAAAATTTACTAGGGCTATTTTTTTAATTTATATTACCACGTATACTTTCAATATTGCTTATGTATGAATACATTGACAAAAAATAAAGCATAATGATAAATTAAATGCATGCGCATACAATTAATTTAAAAGGGGATATTATTATGAATCATTTATTTAGTCCTTATAAATTGAAAGGATTAGAATTAAAAAACCGTGTCGTAATGCCACCAATGTGTCAATATTCAGTTGACAAGGGGGACGGTATTGCAACAGATTGGCATTATTTACATTATGTTAGTAGAGCAATTGGTGGTGCGGGCTTAATTATAATTGAAATGACAGATGTAGAGCCTGATGGCCGAATTACAGATAAGGATTTAGGATTATGGTCAGATGAACAAATTCCAGCTTTAGCACGAATTGTGGAAGCTTGTCATAGGTATGGAACTAAAGTAGGGATTCAAATCGCACATGCTGGAAGGAAAGCGGAAGATGCAGAAATACCTGTTGCACCTTCTTCCATTCCATTTGATGAAAATTCAAAAACACCTAGATCTCTTTCGACAGGTGAAGTAAAAGAGATGATTGAAAAGTTTCGTAGGGCTGTACAACGTGCAGTAAAAGCAGGAGTTGATGTAATTGAAATACATGGTGCACATGGATATTTGATTCATCAATTTCACTCTCCTATAACGAATAAGAGAGAGGATGAATATGGAAAAGAACTCACTAAATTTGGTAGAGAAATTCTCAAAGCTGCTAAATCTGAAATGCCAAGAGATATGCCATTAGTGATGCGTATATCTGCAAAAGAATATGTTGAGGGCGGATATGACATTCAGGAAGGTATTGAATTGGCAAAAGAATACCAAAAAGCAGGAGTTGATATTTTCCACATCAGTTCAGGCGGAGAAGGTCCTATTAGTCCGTTTCGAAAACCAGGTACACATGCAGGCTATCAAGTAACATTAGCAAGAGAAATCAGGAATGCTCTTAATGTTCCAGTTATTGCAGTTGGAAGATTAGATGAAGCGGTGTTAGCAGATACTGTTATTGGAAATGGGGATGCAGATCTTGTAGCAGTAGGACGAGGGATGCTACGTAATCCTTATTGGACACTAGAAGCATCTAGTAAACTAAAAAAAGAAATTAATGTACCAGCACAGTACATAGCTGGTTTTTGAGATGAGTTTTATTTATGCAATTCCCAAATGGAATAAAAAAGTTATTCTCAATAACAAGTGGATTATTTTTTCGTGTATGAAATTTGATTTTTTGATGTTGAAATAAATATGAAGCGTTTTTTGGCTCTATAGCCACATACTATTCTTTAAAAATCAGATAAAAAGAGAAAATTTCATCTTTTCAACATTTCTAACAACCATCTATCAGTAATCAGATAGATGGTTGTTGTATTTGAAACAAAATAATCAATGTAATTTATTATTTTAATATAAAGTTATTTAAGGGTTGACTGATTTTCTTAAGTTACATCTATACATACTCCATTTGATATATAGAATGAATGGTTCGGGTTTGAAAATTTCATCTGACTTGAAACTAATTTCTAAACCTTGGAAATACTGATACTATTACTTTAAAACAAAGTGTGTGATCGGTATAAAAAGGAAAAATTGTTCAAATAGAAGCACTATCAGTTTGATGTTGTTTTATTTACAGCACAACCTAAGTTTTCAGGGTTTGGTAGAAATAATGGAAGGATGAGGCTTATCTATCGCTCATACGACCATCATGCGTTAGGTTCATCAATATGAACCTAAATTAATAGAAACAAAAAAGTATCTATAGAACTTTTTTGTTTCTATAGCACTAAAAAGTGCGTAATTTTCTTTGTAATTAATATATCTCATAATAGTATTTGTCAGTTGGCTTTCGCTTTACTCTGTTGTTTTTATAAGTAATTTCAATGATACGTAAAGCGATGATTAGGAAGAGATAAAATAACTTTAGATAAAACTGAAGTATATTGGCAATTGGAATAACAAAGTTTATCGGTGTAGGATAGTTACCACTTATATTTCAATGTTTACAAATTTCTGTTAGAACTGCGGGTTTAATGGTAGTTTCTTAAAACTTTTTAGTAGGAGATGTTTATATGGTTGAAGAACTTTTTTATAAAAAAATACTCAAAAATCTCTTTTCAGACCCTGTTCAAATTAAACTTTGGAATGGAGAGACCATACAATAGGGCGAAGGGGAACCTCAATTTTATGTAACATTCCATAAGCCTCTATCAAAAAAGGAGATTGCTAAGGACCCTTCTATCGCATTCGGTGAGGCATATTTGAATGGTGATCTTGAAATACAAGGTGACCTTGAAAAAGCAATTCAATCTATTTATAAAAGGCAGGATAGCTTTTTAGGTAATAGTAAATTGCAATATTTCAAAAGTAAATGGAATTTCTCAAAACAAAAAAATAAAGAAGATATTGCTCACCATTATGATATTGGGAACGATTTCTATAAACTATGGCTTGATGAAACAATGACATATTCTTGTGCGTATTTCCAAAGCGATACCGATTCCCTAATAACAGCTCAACATAATAAAGTTAATCATATTTTAAAGAAGTTAAATCTTCAGAAAGGTGATACTTTATTGGACATTGGTTGTGGATGGGGTGAGCTGATTACGGCTGCCGCGAAACAATATGGCGTTAAAGCAATGGGAGTAACATTAAGTGAGGAGCAATATGCAAAGACTTCCGAGCGAATTAAGCGAGAGGGACTTACAGATTTAGTTGAAGTATCTTTACTCGATTACCGTGATATTCAGAATCGTAAATTTAATAAAATTGTTAGTGTAGGCATGATTGAACATGTAGGAAAGGACAACATTACGCAATACTTTGAGACAGTGAATAAACTACTAAATGACGGTGGAATTTCTCTTCTGCATTGTATTACTTCTCCAACTAATGGTGGCGCTACGAATGGTTGGATTGAAAAATATATATTCCCTGGTGGATATGTTCCTGCTGTTAACGAATTAATCACGAACATGACAAACGAACAATTTTTTATTGTTGATGTTGAAAGCTTACGTAGACATTACGGTAAAACATTACAGCATTGGTCTCAAAATTTTGAAAATGTATTGGAGGAAGTTCGCAAAACGAAAGATGAGCGATTCATTCGTATGTGGCGCTTATATTTAAATGCATGTGCAGCTTCATTCTTTACAGGTAATATTGATTTACATCAATTTGTATTTATAAAAGGCATTAATGATACAATTCCTATGACACGCTCTTATATGTATGAATAAGAGAATATAATCTAATAGCTCTTCACTTATCAAGTTCAAGCAATGTATAAATTCATAGCTCCATAACCTATAGTAAAAGGTCGGGATGAAAATCGAAAATGATTTTTGTCTCGACCTTTTTTATTTAATATTTAGGGGCTTTTCAGCATGTTGAAAATGTAAATTGCTTTTGCGATTTCTATAACTATAAGAGATAGCGGGAGACTAATGGAGAATAAAATTGAAATAATACGTAAAGAAATGGACATGACTCAAGTGTAGTGTATAAAAGTGTGTGATATTACGCGGCAAACGGTCACCGCGATAGAGAATAATAAAAATAGTTGGCATTTGCATACTACAAGTTCATGATTTGTTTAATATATAATTTAAAAAACAAAACTATATACTTTTTATTATGAAAATATATAATAAATATAGGAACGAAAATTTATGAGCAAGGAAGTTGAAGAACATGACATTAACAATGGGCTTTATCGGGTTTGGGAAATCAGCTAACCGTTATCACTTACCTTATGTAAAAACACGTAAAAATATAAAAGTAAAAACAATTTTTGCCCGACATATTAATGAAGAATTAGCGGCTCCATATCAGGAAAAAGGTGTTTACTTCACCACTGATTTGGACGAATTGTTGAATGACAAAGAAATTCAATTAGTGACGATCTGTACGCCAGCACACACGCATTACGAATTGGCAAAAAAAGTTATACTTGCTGGGAAATCAGTTATCGTTGAAAAACCATTTTGCGATACGGTTGAACATGCTAAAGAATTATTAGCTTTAGGGCGTGAAAAAGGTGTAGTAGTTATGCCTTACCAAAACCGCCGTTTTGATGGTGATTTCTTAGCTGTGAAACAAGTTGTTGAACAAGGATTCCTTGGTGATATTATTGAGGTTGAATCGCACATTGATTACTTCCGCCCTGGTTCAATCACTCACGAAGGTCCAAAAGATGAAGGTTCATTTTACAGTTTAGGTATCCATACGATGGACCGCATGATTTCACTATTCGGTCGTCCGGATACGGTGACATACGATATTCGCAATAATGAAGTGGAAGGTGCGGTTGATAACTATTTCGATGTTGGTCTACATTACGGAAATCAATTGAAAATTAAACTGAAAACCAACCATGTTGTAGCAAAAGATTATCCGCGCTTTATCGTTCATGGAACAAACGGATCATTTATTAAATATGGTGAAGATCAGCAGGAAAATGATTTGAAAGCAGGTATTATGCCTGAGAGTGCAGGGTTTGGTGAAGATTCACCGATGTACTATGGAGTTGCTAAATATCGCAACGCGAACGGTGACTGGATTGAAAAGCAAATTAAAACGCCGCTTGGTGATTACGGTCGCTTCTATGATGCAGCGTATGAAACAATCGTAAATGGTGCAACAAAACTTGTGAAAGACGAAGAAGCGGTAACGAATATTGAAATCTTGGAAAACGGATTTGCTGCATTATCACCTTCAGTTTACAAACTTGAGGCTTTAAATTGGAACGAATAGAAGGTAGCTAAGCAGAAAATAAAGCATAAAGGGGGTAGGGGAATGGCAAGCGGATCAACTCAAGTAAAATACCTCGGCATTTATCAAAAAATTAAACAGCAAATTTTAGACGGCGAGTATAAAATTAACGAAAAAATCCCAAGTAGCCCCGTCCTTGCTGAAGAATTCGGCGTTTCAACTCTTACCATTAAAAAGGCGCTGGACCTGCTAGTTAGAGACGGCTATATCATCCGCCGGCGCGGCAGCGGAACGGTGGTTCAAGATTGGCGTCAGCAGGAAAAGGCACGAATGATTCAAACTTTAACAGGTACAAAAGCTGTTTACGGCAGTGAGGTAGAAAGTAAAATTATCGAGTTTATGATTGTCGGTGCCGATGAAATCATTGCTGAAAAATTGGGGATTTCAGTCGACGATTTTGTCTATAAAATCATTCGCCTCCGTATCATTCACAGTATTCCGACGATTATGGAGCATACATGGATGCCAATTTCGGTCATACCAGGTATTGAAGCTTCGGTTTTAGAGCAGTCGATATACTCGCACATTCAAAAAAAACTTGGTCTTGAAGTGGGGACATCCGTTGTCAGGGTAAAAGGAATTCGTCCAGATGATAGGGAAAAGCAGTTTATGAACTTAACCAATCAGGACTTCCTAATGCGAGTTGAACAGGTAGCCTACTTGACGGATGGACGCACTTTCGAATACTCTTACGCCGACCATCTGCCAGAAACCTTTGAATTTGAAACAGTCATTACTGCAAAAAATTATAAAGAGTCATAAACGTAAACAGGTTGGGATGAGTTTTGTCCTGACCTGTTTTTTTATGTCTTCAATATATTTTACACATTCAATGGAACGATTCAGGATCTATATAAACAGAGACGGAATCTTAAATCAGATTCCGTCTCTTCTATGTGCATAGAATTATAAAATTAGTATCACTTTCTTCATACTAACAGCCAAACAGTCATTTTTGGTATGAAAATTGAGTATTTAAATCAGATTGTAAAGTAAATAATGAAAAATAATATGTTCATTATTCGTCGGTTGTAATAAGCATGGACGTGTTCCCGTTTTTTTCAAGATGAACTTCTCCCCAAGTGCAGAGGGAATCGAGTATGGATCCTAAAGACGAACCGTAATCTGTTAAAGAATACTCCACTTTCGGTGGTACTTGGTCATATACTTTTCTTTGAATTACACCGTCTTCTTCTAGTTCACGTAATTGTTGTGTTAACATCTTTTGTGTAATACCAGGCATTAAACGTTTTAATTCGCTCGTTCTTTTTGTACCTTTCTTTAAATGACAAAGGATAACAACTTTCCACCAATAACTTCTAAAGTAGCCTCTACAGGAATATTGTATGTTTTCATTAAAAAAACCTCCTTTGATGAATTTAGATTACAGTTTTGGGGCTAAATACGTTTTCGTACTAAAATTATTTCTTTTTGGTACCTATAACACTTTAAAGTACGTACTTTTTATTGTGCTAAATATAGTTCATAATAATCGATGTAAGAGAGGGAGTAAGCAGAAATGTATTAGAAAGTTCATATGTTACTTTTTAGTACCTATAACACTTTAAAGTGCGTACTTTTTATTATGTTAAATATATTCAATAATAGCACATGTAAGTAAGAAATGAATAAAATATACTTTAAAGTACATTTGGAATTGGTTAGCATCCATTTTATTGGGAAAGTCACACAAAAGAAAACGATTTGTTACGTGGATAGAATTAATCCAACATTTAACAGTTGATTAATAGAACTGTAAAGTTTAAATTTACAGTATGTTTTTTGGAAGTAAATTGCCATTGTCAATAAAATGTAGTTACATTAATTTTATTGAAGTAGCATTTTAAAAAGAAATGGATAGTTAAGATAAATTAAATATTGCCGAATAAATAACATTACGTGAATTTGATTCTAAACTGTAATTTTTTTTAATACATTTGATAAAAAATATTAAAGGAGTGTGTAAAATATGGTAATTCTATATACGACACCAAGCTGTGGTTCATGCCGGAAAGCAAAAGCATGGCTTGAGGAGCATCAAATTGATTATATTGAAAAAAAAATCGTATCAAATTCTATGACGGTCGATGAACTTAAATCAATTCTTCGTTTAACTGAAGATGGTGCTACTGAAATTATTTCAACTAGATCCAAAACTTTTCAGGAATTAAATATAAATATCGAGGCGCTTTCGCTTAATGAATTTTATAAATTAATAATTGAGTATCCTCAAATGTTGCGCCGGCCAATTATGCTGGACGAAAAAAGATTGCAGATTGGTTTTAATGAGGAAGAAATTCGTAAATTTATACCACGTAGTGTTCGAACATTTTTGAACATTGAATTGCAAAAATTGGCTAATTAATAAGTGATATTTTTAAGTAAAAGTTTTTTGAAAGGAGGAAACAGGAGATGATTGAAGTATTTGTTACAGTTAATTATAACAATAGAAATTATCAAACAAATGTTATTGTGAGCAAAGATACGATATGGACAAAAATTAAACAGTTGGCAGAAGAACAAGTCAAGAAACAGTGGAATTTTTAAATGTATGTTCAGACTTAAAAACAGTGATGATAAAAAGGTTGTTTAAATTTGATTATTCAAAAATTAAAACAAATTTATGATATAGATTTTAACTAAATCCAGAACTATTCAGAAATTAAATATAAATAAGGGGAAATTTTTTGAAAGGAGGAAGCAGGAGATGATTGAAGTATTCGTTACAGTTAATTATAACAATAGAAATTATCAAACAAATGTTATTGTGAGCAAAGATACGATATGGACAAAAATTAAACAGTTGGCAGAAGAACAAGTTAAGAAACAGTGGAGTTTTTAAATGTATGTTCAAACTTAAAAAGAATAAATGATAAAAGGTAGTTCAAAAAGCTAAATGAAACTAATAGTCATAGGTGAGCTCGTATAGAATATGAAGGAATTTATTTCTTCAACGTAAGAATTATTCATATATATTTTAACGTTCACAAACCTATCTATAATATTTGTGGCTACAGTATGTTAATAAGCGAGAAATAATATTTTATATCGTAGGAGGAAAACCATGAACAGCGACTTTACCTTGGCCATTCACAGTTTAACTTATCTAGCTATACAGCCAGACCGGATGTCAACAAGTAATGCTATTTCAGAAAGTGCAGGTGTTCACCCAGTACGCATTCGCAAAGTGCTTAGTTTGTTAAAAAAACACAAGTTTATACAATCAAAAGAGGGAACTGGTGGCGGTTTTATTTTTGCTCGGGATTTAAGTGAAGTTAATCTTTGGCATATTTATCAGATAACCTCAGAAGGTGCTTTGCAACCTAAGTGTCCTGAATCAAATGAACAGTGTATTGTAGGTTCGAATATGCGAAAAGTCCTTTTTACTATTTTCTTAGGTGCTGAAGAACATCTAGGTGAATATTTAAAGAACTATACAATGAAAGAAGTTTTTGATCTTATCAATAAAGAACGATAAGCGATTTGAATGTTATATAGCCGTGGATTTCTTAACACTTAAGTGTAACGGAAAATATTACAGTTGAATTTAGTTTTTATATTTTGTTTGTCGGTACTAAAAATTAAGAAATTATTTTATTAATACAAAAATTATTTGTAAGAAGGTGAAAAAGTATGATGTCAAATAATAATCATATTTTAAAAATAGGAGATTGGGTTCGTGGAATATCAAATGAAGGTGAATTAATAGTTGGTTACATTGCATCACTTGATGACGTAGATGGCGTAGTTACAGTTATTATTGTGAAACGTGACAACAAGTACACAATAAACGAAACAATTTCATTTTTTAGTAAACACGTTAACAAACTCCCTGAATCAAAGGCAATAAATAAGGAACAAATTTTGTTTCTTATAGATCTAGCATTATTAACTGGAGATGAAGAATGGTTTATTGAGCTTTCTTCAAAATTAAACTCGATAAAAGAGCTAGTTAATGGGAGATTTTAAAAAGCTCCATTAAATCAGGGGATCTAGATGAAGTGTAGTAATATGATTTGCAAACTTAAGTTAAGAGGTAGGATACCATAATGAAATAGAATATGATTTGGTGAACAAAGTATGCGGGATAGCCTGAAAAGGTCTATCCTGTTTTTTTATAATTAACAATAATTTATTTCGCCCTATATTGGATTTTCTCCACATACCCATCAAATTTTATAGCACCTCAGAACGAAATTTTGTATTAAAGTAATTGTCTTTCTCTAAAAAGTGTATAGGAATTCAATAATATATATCCTAAATTTCGGTTTTTATATTTTGAAAATTATTTCTTTTCATCTACATCAATCATTTATCACAATAGCTTTCGTGTCTAAAATAAGATCTTTCAATAAAGAGGAATATATGTATTCAGTTGCAATTCAGTTGCACTTACAAATACTGCAAGTAGTTTTATCGTGAATCAATTGCACATGAAAGAGCCTCCAAGGGCCATTTTATCGCTTGTATTAGTGTTTGGTCTTATAGCTATACTAAATTTTGGTCAAGATATTACTGTAAAGATAATGAGCATGCTAGTATATCCTTTCATAGCTTCTTTACTTTTTATCGCAATATCTTTGATTCCACAGTGGAATACGTCAATGCTTAGTTTTTCAAGTGTTTCTACTGCTTCAACAGGAACAGGATATTTTGGAACGATATGGATGATACTACCAATCATAGTATTCTCATTTAATCATTCTCCTCTTATTTCATCATTTGTTGTGAAACAGAGGGTTACGTATGGAATAGAAGCTACTGATGCCAAATGTGCTCAAATACAAAAAGTTTGTTATATCATGACATTTGTTGTTATGTTCTTTGTTTGGAGCAGTGCGCTGAGTTTGACCCCAGATGATTTAAAAATGGCAAAAGAACAGAACTTATCAATTCTTTCATATCTTGCTAATGAGCTTAATTCGCCTGTAATTACTATTGCAGCTCCAATCATTGCTTTTGTGGCTATTACAAAGTCTTTCCTTGGTCATTTATATAGGAGCATATGAGGTAATGCGTGACATGATTATGAAGTTTGGTAAAACACGTGGAAAAGATATAGAAGAAAAAACAATTAAGACAATGACCCTTACTTTTGTCGTATTAACATGCTGGTTTGTTGCTTATACAAATCCAAGTATTCTTGAACTTATTGATTCTCTTAGCGGTCCGTTAGTTGCTGCTATCTTATGTCTATTACCGATGTATGCAATCCGTAAAGTACCAGTACTAGCTAAATACAGAGGGAAAATGAGCAATGTATTTGTCATTGTTGTAGGTGTACTTACTGTCCTAGCAAGTATTAAGTCATTATTCTAATTCACTATAGTTGGTTTTGGTGCAAAAATAGTGGGACATGAAAAATTCCTAGTAGAATTGAATTTTATTTATTTTGTTAAATGAAAAAGTTTTTGGACAAACTTCTCACATTGGAGCGTTTGTCCTTTTTAATCCAACCATAAGAGGATACCGTCTCCAATCTATCAACTTAAACGTTAATTTTTGCGATTAGCGACAAACAGCCACCTTTCACATAAGGTGGCTGTTTCGGTATTCACATGAGTAAAATATAGTATCTTTTCGTAAAGTCATTGTAGCGCTATAAAAATGTGCAAACAGCTTAATATATTTTAATTAATCCCTTCTAAATGGACCTTTTGGAGCAATTAGCTCTAAATTAGTACCATCTGGATCACGGAAGTAGGCAACTCCTGTACCAAATCCAGATTTCAAGCCGTCTTCTTCTTGAAAGACAATTGGCTCTCCATCTGGTTCTATCCCAATTGCTTTTAGGCGTTCTACAGCGGCATCAATATCTTCTACTTCAAAACAAAGATGCATCGCACTAATTTGATCATTTGAGTAAGATGCTTTATCTGATTTAGGGACAACATATTCTAGAATGTCGATATTCAAATTATCTAAGTGAAGGTTGGCATACTTAATACGAGTATCTTCAAGTCCTTGGGTTTGCGCCATTCTCTTTCCGCCAATTTCATCGATGTTCGATACTTTTTTACCTGTTAATGCTTCATAAAAAACGATAGATTTTTCTAAATTACTCACAGTAATTCCAACGTGATTTACTTGTGAGAATCCTGCTGTTTTTTCACTCATCTTTGTTGCCTCCTATTTTTTAGGTGGTGTAATTTATTCTTTTCACCAATGTTTTACTGTAATTAAAATGAGCCTTTAGTAGAAGTTCTATTCTAAGTCTTTTGTAACAAGACAGGAAAGAGTTTGTACATGAAATCGTAACTTATGTAAATGTATCGTGAAAGAATGTCTTTATTATGAATAAAGACACGATAAATATAGGAGTGTTTTTTGACCAGAAAAGAATCTAGTATCGGCTAGGTTCTTTTTATTTTTCGTTTATCTTGATAAAAAAACTTTGATGAATTTGGATTACAGCCATTGAGCAAAAAAGTTTAATAATAAAAAGAGTATTGCTTAATACATATAGCACTTAAAAGTACATACATTTTTAATGTGTTAAATATATTTCATAATAGCCTACGTAAGAGGGGGATAAGTAGGATAGTACTTAAAAGTACCTATAGCACTGAAAAGTACGTACTATTTATTGTGTTGAATATCATTCATAATAGCACCAGTAAGAAGAAAACAAGCTTTACAGTACTAGTTACCAACGATGTTACAGCAGTTTATTTAGATTCAAAATGATTGAAAGGTTGTACTATAGAGCCTAATAATTTCAAAAAATGCCGGTGTAGCATAAAACAGTTATGGAGGTTAAAGATATGAGTACTTCAAATATGAGTGAAATAAGTAAACAAATTTTAATAGAGGAGGAAACACTTCAATTTTCCTCTTTTACAAATGAGGATGCCTTGCAATTAGGTTTATTTATCGTTGAAACAGCAAAGCGAGAGGGAAAATTGATTGCTGTTGATATAACAAAAAATGGTGTGCAATTATTTCATTTCAAGATGACAGGGACAACTGAGGAAAATACGAAATGGATTGAGCGTAAAAAACGAGTCGTTTCCCTGCATAATCATAGCTCGTATTATATGCAGATACAAAGTGAAATAACTGGAGTCCCATATCATGAAAAATACCGTTTAGATGCCTCGGAATATGCTGCGTTTGGTGGATCATTTCCGATCCAAATAAAAAACGTAGGGGTTGTTGGAATGGTAACAGTTTCAGGATTACCACCAGAAGAAGATCATGAATTGGTTATAAGAGCAGTTAAAAATCATTTAAACCAATAATGTAAGTAATTTTAATGGTTAAATAAAAAAGGCAAAAATGAACATATTTCTGTTCATTTTTGCCTTTTTTATTATTCGTCAGCTGTAATGAGCATGGACGTATTTCCATTCTTTTCGAGATGACATTCCCCAAAAAGTACAAGGAGAATCTAGTATGGACTCTAAAGACCAACCGTAGTTAGTTAAAGAATATTCTATTTTCGGTGGTACTTGGTTGTACACTATTCTTTGGATTACACCGTCTTCTTCCAGTTTGCGTAATTGCTATGTTAGTATTTTTTTGTGTAATATCAGGCATTAAACTTTTTAATTTACTTGTTCGTTTTGTCCCTTTTGTTAAGTGACAAAGGAGAACAACCTTCTATTTTCAATCGATTCCTTCTAAAGTTGCCTCTACAGGAAGATTGTATTTCTTCATATCAACCCCTCCTTTGGTGAATGTAGAGTTCAGTTTTTGAACAAAATAAGCTAGACTATGCAAATGTTACTTTTTAGTACCTATAGTACTTTAAAGTACGTACTTTTTATTATGTTAAATATCATTCATAATAGCACATGTAAGAACAAAACAAACATTACGGTACTAGTAACTAACTATGTTACTTTTTAGTATCTACAGCATTTTAAAGTATGTACTTTTTATTATGTTGAATATGTTTCATAATGGTTCATGTAAGAAAAACGTTAGTAGTACGGTACTAAAAAGTACCTATAGTACTTTAAAGTGCGTTCTTTAAAAAAAGAATAAAACTATTCATAATAGCGTTTGTAGATATTAAATATATTTTTTTAGAAGATAAAAGGGCCTTTTTATCACACTATTATGATGGGAATTATAGGGAAGAGGGGAACTCAATTGAATTCATATACAGCATCTTCTTCAGAAGTTCATACGAGTCGAAGAAGTATATTTGCTTTATTAGCACTAGCAATTAGTGCGTTCGGGATTGGAACAACTGAATTTGTTAGTGTCGGTTTATTACCATCTATTTCAGAAGATTTACATGTTTCGGTTACAACAGCTGGTTTAACTGTTTCTTTATATGCGTTAGGCGTAGCATTTGGTGCTCCAGTATTAACGTCGTTAACAGCTAATATGTCACGAAAAACGTTATTAATGTGGATTATGATTATTTTCATTATTGGTAACGGAATCGCAGCAGTCGCAACAAGCTTCGCTGTATTACTTATTGCGAGAATTGTGTCTGCACTTGCACATGGTGTGTTTATGTCAATTGGTTCAACAATTGCTGCAGCACTTGTACCAGAGAATAAACGTGCTAGCGCAATTGCAATTATGTTTACTGGAGTAACAGTCGCGACTATTACAGGTGCACCAATTGGAACATTTATTGGTCAACAATTTGGCTGGAGAACATCATTTTTGGCAATTGTGGTAATTGGAGTTATAGCCTTAATCGCAAATGGTATTCTAATTCCATCTAATATGAAAAAAGGTATGTCTGTATCATTTCGTGATCAATTTAAACTGATTACGAACGGAAGACTGTTACTTGTTTTCATCATTACCGCATTAGGATATGGGGGAACATTCGTAACATTTACGTATTTATCTCCGTTATTACAAGAGGTAACAGGATTTAAAACAAATACAGTTACTATCATTTTGTTAGTGTATGGAATCGCAATCGCGATAGGGAATGTGATTGGCGGGAAATTATCGAACCATAATCCAATTCGAGCGCTATTTTACATGTTCTTTATTCAAGCGATTATATTATTTGTTTTAACATTTACAGCGCCATTTAAAGTTGCTGGGTTAATCACAATTATTTTTATGGGACTATTCGCATTTATGAATGTTCCAGGGCTACAAGTATATGTCGTAATGTTAGCTGAACGATTTGTACCGAGTGCTGTCGATGTTGCATCGGCAATTAATATTGCGGCGTTTAATGCTGGGATTGCTCTTGGTGCTTATTTAGGCGGTATTGTAACGAACTCGTTAGGGTTAATTCATACCGCTTGGGTAGGCGGCATTATGGTAGTAGGAGCTGTTATTTTAACAGCGTGGAGTATGGCATTAGAAAAACGAGATCAAGTAAAATAAAAGGAGAGAAAATAAAATGAAACATTTACAAAGTAAAACAACATTGCATAACGGTGTAGAAATGCCTTGGTTCGGTTTAGGTGTATTTAAAGTAGAAGAAGGACCAGAACTTGTAGAAGCGATTAAAGCAGCGATTAAAGCAGGATACCGCAGTATCGATACCGCAGCAATTTATGGAAATGAAAAAGCTGTAGGTGAAGGAATCCGTGCAGGTATTGAAGCAACTGGGATTTCAAGAGAAGAATTATTTATTACTTCAAAAGTATGGAATGCAGATCAAGGATATGAAGAAACAATTGCTGCATACGAAGAGAGCTTAAAAAAATTAGAACTAGATTATTTAGATTTATATCTTGTTCACTGGCCTGTAGAAGGGAAATATAAAGATACGTGGAGAGCGTTAGAAACACTTTATAAAGAAGACCGCGTACGTGCAATTGGCGTAAGTAATTTCCAAATCCATCACCTGCAAGATGTAATAAAAGATGCAGAAATTAAACCGATGATTAACCAAGTAGAGTACCACCCTCGTTTAACACAAAAAGAATTACAAGCTTTCTGTAAAGAACAAGGTATTCAAATGGAAGCATGGTCACCACTTATGCAAGGTCAATTATTAGATAACGAAACACTACAAGAAATTGCTGATAAACACGGTAAAACAACAGCGCAAGTTATTTTACGCTGGGATCTACAAAATGGAGTGATCACAATTCCAAAATCAACGAAAGAACACCGCATTACCCAAAATGCTGATGTATTTAATTTTGAATTAACAAAAGAAGAGATGGAAAAAATCGATGCGTTAAACGAAAATCACCGCGTTGGTCCAGATCCTGATAACTTCGATTTCTAATAAAAATAAGTAAAAAGAGTGCAAAAGTTGCACTCTTTTTTTATATGTTCTATTCAAGAAAGTGTTTAAGCTTATTCTTTCTTGAATATCGTTTATATCATAACTATTGAATTGTGTTAGGCTATCTAGAGAAATAATTCTGAAACAGAATGAATTGAGACAGTATAAAGTTTGACATATAATAATGCATTCTATAATATATGTGCTGTAGCACATATATTATAAGTTATTTGGAGGTGGCATATGGACTTATATGATTTAACAGGATATCTTGTTCATCGTACTGATGTGAAGTTAACAAATTATTTCATGAAACAATTAAAGCCTTATGGTGTTACTCCGGAACAATGGAGTCTTATAAGTATTCTTGATAGCCAAAGGGGTATGACCCAAAAGGATCTAGCTCAAACGATTGATAAAGATCATAGTACGATTGTAAGAATGATACATTCTATGGAGAGAAAAGGGTTTGTCGTGAAGAATTTTAATGAACATGATAAACGTTCACATTACATTTTTTTGACTGAAAAGGGTGAAGAGATAAAAAAAGATATTCTACCTGTAGTTAAAAATGCTAACGATTTTGTAACAAGTGGTTTAACTAGCGAAGAAGTTCAACAGTTAAAGGTATTGTTAAATAAATTATATAATGTAAGTTATTAGTCAGACATTCCTTATGAAATATATTTTATAAGGAATAAAATTTACCATTTATGTGCTATAGCACATAAATGTCATCTCTTAACTTGTAACGTCCAAAATCTAAATAATACAGTAGATAGATCATGAAACGAGGAGATTTTAGTTATGGAAAAATTGATATTAGCGTTTGATAGAGAACTTGTAATTGCAGAAAAAAAAGACTCAACATGGAGCGTCCAATCGCAGTTTGTAGGTGCTAATCCAGTTGCGTTAGCTTCAGATCCATACGACCCAGAAAGAATGTATTGTGGTACTTTTGATAGGGGATTATGGAGAAGCATAGATGGAGGAAGTTCATGGGAAGCAATTGGGACGTTACCTTCTTTTGGTGAAGTGTTCCCAGCTAATGCTATTAATATGAGATCTATTACAGCAGTTTCTGTATCTCCATCGAAGGGTGATGACGGTAACGGGATCGTATATGTAGGAACTGAACCAAGTGCAATGTTTGTATCCAAGAATGGAGGAGACAGTTTTGAATTGTTAACTGATTATCGACAAATGCCATCTTATTCATCATGGTTCTTTCCTCAAAGAACATATACGCACCATGTAAAACATATTGAAATTGATGCTAATAATCCAGAAACCATTTATACGACCATTGAGGTAGGGGGATTAATCAAAAGTGTAGATGGTGGTATTACATGGACTGAAGAAAAAGAGGGGAATTACCCTCAAGATATCCATGTTCTCAAATCACATCACAATGCTCCAAATCGTTTATATGGTGTTTTAGGTGATTCATTCTTGAAGAAGCCAGGTCAAGAGTATGCGGAAAGTTATGATGGAGGTAAGACTTGGAACTATATTTCTAGTGGATTAAATCATCATTATGCATATCAAATGGCAGTTAATCCAACTGATCCAGAAAATATTATTATTGCGACATCTTCAAATCCACACGTAGCGCATGATTACAATAATGGAAATTGTGAATCGTTTATTTATAGGAAAGAAAAAAATCAGTCTTGGACGGAAATGAATTCAGGTTTACCAACTCCTAAAGGTACAATAATACCAGTTTTAAAGGCAACAAACGATGGGAAGTTCTATCTGTTTAGCAATAAAGGGGTTTATCAATCATTAGATGGCGGTTTAAATTGGACATCATTAGAGATTCCTTGGGAGAAAAGATTTATGGAACAACATCCTTATGAGATGCTAATCATTAAATAAGTGATGGGAATAGTTTTTACTACTATTCATTAGAAATGTTTAATTAAATATAAATTTTAAAGATAATAAGCCAGGTAATGCATTATTAATGCTTCCTGGCTTTCTTGTTGACTATAATGAATCAATTTAACATTACTATTTCTCATTTAAGACATGTCGATTCAAGATGAAATTTGATGATAATAGTAGCTACAGTTCATAATTGTGTAAATATGAAACACGCAGGATACATTAATAGAGAATGGATAAAATAGTACCAAACGATAATTAAATCTTATCAATGATTCTACAAGGCGTTCTTAGGTAACACTGAATTGGCTTGGGTCAGAAGTGGGTTATTTAGATTCAGGATGATTGGCAATTAGTGCTATGAGCCTAATCATTGAAAAAATTTAATAATTTAAATTCTTATTGTCTTCGAGATATATTATTTTGAAGGATATTAGGAATTAGGAGGAGATAAATTATGGCAAAAGATTTCTATACTGCACTGAAAGAAAGACGTACTTACTATGGGATTAATAAAGAGGTACAAGTATCAGATGAAAGAATTAAAGAAATCGTAGAGTTTGCTGTGAAATATACTCCGTCAGCTTTCAATTCTCAAACTGCGCGATTAGTTGTATTATCTGGTGAAGCTCATAATAAATTATGGGATATTACAACTGAAACATTAAAAAAAGCAGTTGGAGAGAGAGATTTTTCAGGAACTCAACAAAAAATGGATTCCTTTAAAGCTGGTTATGGAACAGTATTATTCTTTGAAGATGAAGCTGTAGTTAAATCACTTCAAGAAAAATTTGCTTTATATGCTGAAAACTTCCCAATTTGGTCAAACCAAGCATCAGGTATGCACCAATTAGTTGTGTGGACGGCATTAGAAGCAGAGGGGTTAGGGGCATCTTTACAACATTATAATCCATTAATTGACGATGAAGTGAAAAAAGAATGGAATATCCCTGCTAATTGGAAACTTATTGCGCAAATGCCATTTGGTAACCCGACAGCTGCACCAGGTGAAAAAGAATTCCAACCGCTTGAAGAGCGTGTGAAATTTCATAAGTAATATTCAAATTTAATAACCTCACTGTGGTTTGAAAATAAAGCTGTTTAGTTACAGAAAGTTTATTCGCTCTTTTTATTAATAGGGTATGTATTATAAAAGTTTTTAAAAACACTATTGTATTTTTAAAAAGAACAAGGTGATCGTTTTGATCGCATTGTTTCATTTCTTAAAGTTTATTTTATTAAGAATAATTTCATCCAAAAGTATAAATGATTAAGGGGATATCCGTAATTCTTTTAGTCATTAAAAAACGCTAGCTTTTCATAAATGCTTGAAAAGCTAGCGTTTTAATTATAGATATCCGTAATTTGATCACTTAAAACTATATACGAAAAAGCTTTTATACTATTCCTCAAGTTCTATCCATTCCTGGGACCATTTTTCTATTCCGTGAATAATGGATTCTAAAGCAAATCCTTTTTGAGTTAAAGAATATTCTATACGAACTGGTGTCTCAGGAAAGACCTTACGTTCGACAATTCCTTCTAGTTCTAATTCCTTTAATCTTTCAGAAAGTAATCTCCCGCTGACAGGAAGAGAAGATTCAAGCGTACAAAAACGCTGAGATCCAGAGAAAAGTTGGTAAATAATCAGTGCTGTCCATCGTTGACTAAAAAATTTCATTCCTTTTTCAAAGCGAGGGCATAATGTAGAATCATTCATTTTCCTTCACCTCCTAAAAGAAATTATACAACATCTTATAGTTAGTAACAAATATTTTTATGATTAATTACTTTACGTAAATCAATTACAAATATATAATAACTTACATAAAGTAACTAAGTTATTTTATATTACTAACGATTCTTTTCTTTAAATAGCCAAAGTTGTAATGATACATATTGCATATAAGCTGAGAGAAAAAAGAATATCATCTGTAAAAACACTTACGTTGTGTAAGTTAAACAATAAAAAATATAACAATGGAAGAGAATTTTTTTAGAGATTCTCTATACTAGGAGGTACTTAATGGTTACAACAGATACAATTCATATGTTAGAAGATAAAATTCAATTCATACATCAAGATGGAAAGGATATTTATTTAGTAGGTCCTATCAAATTGCCAATTAATTTATATGGGGAGACTAAAGTTTTCCAATGGTATTCTTGGTTGCAATGTAGTGAGATTACAAATGGTGTAGAAGGAATTAGTGAGAAACTTCCATCTATTAATTTAGCTGATATGCAACAATCTAGTGTACTTGTGTATGGTGATTTTGAGAATTCTGAAGATGCCCTGATTCGTATGCATAGTATTTGTCACACTGGTGACATCTTTGGTAGTAAACGTTGTGATTGTGGATTCCAATTAAAGCAGTCTTTAAAGATGATTACAGAACATGGTTCAGGTGCTTTATTTTACTTAGCAAATCATGAAGGAAGAGGAATTGGATTATTTAGTAAAGCGATGACTTATCTTTTGCAAGAAAATGGGTTAGATACAGTAGAAGCTAATCTGAACCTAGGTTTTAAAGATGACGTTCGAAATTATGATGATACAATTGAAGTATTAAAAGCACTACGCTCAAAACCTGTAAAACTTATTACAAATAATCCGAAAAAATTAGAAGCTTTACAAAAAGCTGGATTAAATGTTACGAGTCGTGAACCGTTATGGGGTGATGTCTCAGAATTTAATGAGAAATATTTGCAAACGAAGATTCAGCGTTCTGGACATTTTGAAGGGGGACACTTACATGGGTGAGCATGAACTGTATATGAATCTAGCACTAGAAAATGCCAAGGCTATGAAGGGACAAACCACTCCAAATCCACTGGTTGGATCTGTAATTATAAATGATAATCGAATTGTAGGAATCGGAGCACATATGAAGGCGGGAGAACCACATGCCGAAATACATGCGATACGTATGGCGGGAGAACAGGCCCGTGGTGGTACCATCTATGTTACTCTAGAACCTTGTTCTCATCATGGAAGAACAGGCCCTTGTGCAGAAGCAATTGTACAAGCAGGAATTAAGAGAGTAGTAGTTGCTACACTTGATCCAAATCCACTTGTTTCTGGACGTGGAATTAAAATTCTACAAGATGCTGGTATTGAAGTGCTTGTAGGAGTGTGCGAAGAAAAATCTAAAAAGATGAATGAAGTCTTTAATAAATATATTATGACAAAGCGTCCATTTGTAACGATTAAATCGGGTGTTACATTAGATGGGAAAATTGCTACTTCTTTATCGGATAGTAAGTGGATTACATCTACAGAAGCAAGACAGGAAGTACACCAAATATGAAACGAAAATGCGGCTATTTTAGTAGGAGCGAATACTGTCCAAAAGGATAATCCGTCATTGACAACGCGTATTCCAAATGGACGAAATCCAATTCGAGTGATATTGGACTCCACATTACGCACACCAATGGAAGCTAACGTTGTTACAGATGGGGAAGCTCCTACATGGATTTTTACAACAGGTAATCATGCAGAGGAAAAAAGAAAGGCATTAGAAAATGCAGGAGTCAAAGTGTTTGTTACTAGCGGAGAAAAGCATATAAACTTACATGAAATGCTTGGTGTTTTAGGGCAAAAAGGAGTTTCCTCCCTTCTTATTGAAGGTGGTGGAGAGGTAAATGCTTCGTTTATTGAAAATAAATTAATGGATAAACTTATTTTATATTTTGCACCTAAAATTATTGGGGGTAGAATGGCGCCTAGCTTTGTAGAGGGTACTGGTATTACTAAAATGCAAGATGCAATTGAATTTAAGGATATATCCTTTACCCAGGTTGGAAAAGATTATAGATTTATTGGCTATCCAGAATATCGGAAAGATGAGGAATAAGGAGAATAAAAAACTACTTATGTTTTTCAATAAATGAAGTGCAGAAAGGAGCGATGAAGAGTGAAGTTTGGATTTGATATCGATGATACGTTGATTGATTTAAGACAGCATGCTTTTCATTTATATAACCAAAAATTAAACAAAAAAGTAGGATTGGATGTATTTCATTCTTTAAAAACAATTGAAATTCATGAAGCATTTAGCATGACTTCGGAGGAAGGTACTCAGATGTGGAATAGTTTGCTTGATGAGATTTATTATACTTCTTGTTCACCGTTTCCATATGCAGTAGAGACATTGCAAGAATTAGAAAGACAGGGACATGAAATATACTATATAACGGCGCGACCTAAAGAGCATGGAGAACAAACAAAGAAATGGTTAATGGAAAAAGGATTTCCGGTACATGAAGATCGCTTTTTCTATGGAATGAAGGATGAAGAAAAAATACACTTCATACAAGAAATAAAATTGAACTATTTCTTTGATGATAAGCCGGCTGTCTTAGAAACGTTAGTAGGAAAACCAATTAAAGTGTATGCAAAAAGTACTTCTTACAATCAACATCTTAATATCCCGCGTATTACAAGTTGGATAGAGTTAGGAAATATTATAAAGAAAGATATGTAAGTATTTAATTAGAAAATCAAATGGAGCCAAGAGCATATTGAGTATTACAATTTTTAGAGGAAAGACATAGGATTAGTAAATCGTAGAAGTTTAGGTAGGGACATCATCCACAAGGAAATTGACTTTTTCATGAGTAAAAAGATCCTAGTTATTAATTCAATCACAAGTGTAACAATATGTATATTTCAAAAAACACGAAGACTTTAAGTCTTCGTGTTTTTTTGATTAATGTCTGAAAGAGAAGAAATAAAAGAGTATAGACAATTATACGATATTTAGGTACCTGATATAAAATATTTATATATAAAAAATTATATATATTTAATGATTGATAATCATGAATTAATGTAACTATAATAATTACACTGATAAATAACTTACTGACCACAGTTATAAGTGAAGAAGGAGGAAATTGTTTTATTGTATTTTGTATATAAAAAAATAGAAAAGGAGATATGCAAATGAAAAGGTCACTTGTTATAGGCATAATGTATACAATGCTTTTCCTCATAGGAAATATACACTTACATGCTGATGAACGAACAAATGTAAAAGAAATTACTAGTTTAGAAGAACCTACTTGGATATTTCAGACAGGAATAAGTAAGGGGAAATATCATGATCGACAAGATTTAGAGTTTATTTTGCAGAGAAATACGCCATTAAAGGTAAGACAAACGAATCCTAACTTTAAAGACAAATTAACATTACGCTTATTATCTAATGACTCAAAAAAAGAAAAATCCATACAAGTAGGGAGTGAATGGGTTACTATTCAAGGTGATAATCCTTTAGTTCCTTTCATAGATACTCCGTATGGTGAAGAGCGCGCTATACTTGAGTACCAAGTAGGAAGTGAAAGTGCTACTAAACCTCTTCCAATTTATAAACAACAAGGAAGTTCTTGAAAAATGAATTGTATGCTCCGTTTGAAGCAATCCCTCTGTTACTTTCCAGCGCCGAATAATTGTTATTTTTATTATCGAGTTATAGTTACCAAACGTTTTTCAACACTATTTTTCCTATTGCTTCTTTCGATTCCATATACTCATGTGCTTGTTCAACTTCATCAAATGTAAAAGTTTTAGAATCTAGCAATGGTCGAAGTTTTCCTTCTTCTACTATTTGAGTTATTTTATTTAAGATTTTCCCGCAATCTGTTACGACAGTTCCATTGACCGCGGCAGCTTCAAAAGAATTATCGAGATTCTTATTACCCACTGTATCAAATACAACTTCGAATCCTTTGCCATTCGTATATTTTTGAACATATTCCTGAACAGATTCTTCTTTATAATTAATAGCTATATCGGCTCCTAGACGATGAGCTATTTCAATTTTGTTCTGCAGAGAAGCTGTTGTAAAAGCTTTAGCACCTGCCCATTTAGCCAGTTGAATGGCTACGTGTCCTACGCCACCAGTAGCTCCATGAATGAGGACATTTTGACCAGATTTAATATTTGCGCGATCAAATAAAGATTCCCAAGCTGTAATTGCAACTAATGGTAGAGCAGCTGCTTCTTCCATTGTTTAATTTTTTGGTTTGTGAGCAATCAATCGAGCATCAGCAAGCATAAACTCTGCAAGTGCACCACCAGTAGTTCTTTTAAAACCTCCGGCACACCCATATACTTCATCACCAGTTTTGAATTTCGAAACGCCTTCTCCTACTTATATAACAATACCTGATACATCCCCGTGTAATATAGCTGGAAACTCAGGAGCAACTGATGAAACAGCGCCACTGCGTATTTTCGTATCAATTGGATTTACACTTGTCGCTTTTACATGGATTAGAACATGTCCTGGTAAAAGTTTCGGTTTTGAAAACTCCTCTAATTGAAATGCAGATGAATTACCAAAAGAACGGATAATTTGTGCTTTCATTATTTATTACCTCCTATTCGTGGTTATAGCATAGCAAAGTACAAAAAATAAGTATAATATTATGAATTTGGCTAGTGAGAATTTCATATATTCTTGTATTGTATTTAAGGGCATTTGTGTTCTCTTAAGATGATTAATGAAAAGTATTCGATCTATATCTAATTGAACATACTGCCTATTATTATTCTCATTTCTTTTAGCTGGGGGAAGAAGGTTAATTTTTTCGTAGTACCTGATTATGTCTGTACTTAATCCTGTTTTCTTTGCAACATCTGATATTGTGAATATATCGTTCATTTGTAATTACTCTCCTTTCACTACAAGTGTATTACTTGGAGTTAACTCCAAGTCAATCATTTTTTGATGAGTTTATATAAAGAAGAGGAGATTGCGTGAAATAATGTAACACACCTGCAGAAGCAACTTTAGAAGTTATTGAAGGAAGGTAAGTCGTCATTTTATACAGCATGACTTATTGATTAAAGTTATAATCAGGCATTTGGTATAGGTACTTTAAAGTACCTACATCACTTTAAAGTACGTACTGTTATTCATGTTATGAGCGATTTATAATAACATTCGTAGCACAAAGTTATTACGATTACAATCGTATTTTAGTTAGACAAAACTGCAACAATGTGGTGTTACAGGATTGGGTATGAATTTTGAGAAGAAAGACCAAAAGTAAAAAATTATAGATTTATATTAATGAAGGAAAGTGAGTGAAACACATGGAAAAGTTTGCGAATCATTTTGGATATAATCGTATGTTTGCGAAAGATCGACTTACATTAGGAGTTCACATTCCGATTGAAAATTATCAGTTTCATGCCCCAACGATGGAAAAACAAGTAGAATTGGTACAAAAAGCGGAACAATATGGTTTTACAGGCGTATGGCTTCGAGATGTTTTGCTGCAAGACCCTGACTTTGGCGATCCTGCAACAGGTCAAATTTACGATATGATGATTTATTTGACGTATTTAGCAAGTCATACAAAGAAAATCGCATTTGGGACGTCGGCAACAGTCTTGTCACTTCGTCATCCGCTTCGTGTGGCGAAAGAAATTGCTACACTGGATCAACTATTTTCAGAAAGAATTATGCTCGGTGTTTCATCGGGTGACCGACGTGCTGATTTTAAGGCGTTAGGTGTTAATCATGAAACACGAGGTGAAAAGTTTAGGGAAGCGTTCGCTTACTTGGAAGATATTTTGTATAAAAACTTTCCATCTATCCAATCAAAACTAGGGGAAGTGCATGGGGCAAATCTAGTTCCAAAACCGTCTAAACGTGTACCAACCTTCATCACAGGTTTTAGTCAGCAAACGATGAAATGGTTTGCTGAACATGGTGATGGATGGATGTATTATCCACGTAGTCCGGTACATCAGGCTACAGCAATTGGACAATGGCGAGAGCTAGTAGAGGACTATCATCCAGGTGTATTCAAACCATTTATACAGCCGATGCATCTAGATTTGTCTGAAGATCCAAATGAACGACCTACACCAATACGCTTAGGTTACCGTACAGGTCGGAATGCGCTGATTGAATTGCTGGATTTATACCGAAGTATTGGTGTTAATCACTTATTCCTTGCTCTATTTGATGGTCAACGCCCAGCTAATGAAGTATTGGATGAGCTAGGGGAAGAAGTACTTCCTCATTTCCCCGCATTGTAAAGGAGTGGAAAGAATGAAAGCAATAGGACTTATGCAATATGGAGATAAAAATATACTACAAGAGATCGAAATGAAAACACCTCTATTGGGAGACAATGATGTACTTATTGAAGTATATGCAGCTGGTGTAAATCCCGTGGATTGGAAAATACGTGAAGGTTTACTTCAAGATGTAATTCCCTATAACTTCCCGCTCGTTTTAGGGTGGGATGTTGCCGGTATAGTTGTTGGCATAGGACCAAACGTAACAGCATTTAAAGTGGGTGATGAAGTATATAGTCGTCCGGATATTGAACGAAACGGCACTTATGCAGAGTACGTGGCAGTAGATGAGAAGTATGTAGCGAAAAAACCAAGAAATCTATCCTTTGAAGAGGCAGCATCAATCCCTCTTGTAGGATTGACAAGTTGGCAAAGTTTAGTGAAATTTGCTAATGTTCAAAAAGGTAATAGAGTCTTAATTCATGCTGGATCCGGAGGAATTGGAACGTTCGCTATTCAGTTAGCAAAAAGCTTCGGTGCACATGTTGCAACTACGACTAGTACTAAAAATATACAGTTTGTAAAGGATCTAGGCGCTGATACTGTCATCGATTACAGAACGGAAGACTTTTCTTTGCTTCTGCATAATTACAATATTGTATTTGATGTGATAGGTGGAGATGTACTAAAGGACAGTTATAAAGTACTTACATCAAATGGAAAGTTAGTGTCCATTTATGGTCCAAAAGGTATAGAAATTCCACAAACTGAAATATCTATAGAGAAAAATATTCAGACTGATCATATATTTACTGAACCTAACGGATATGAACTTTCTCTTATAACAGAATTAATTGAGATCGGGAAGATTAAGCCTGTTGTAACTCATGTGTTACCTTTAAATGTAGAAGGTGTAAAAGAAGCACATCGTTTAAGTGAGTCAGAACGTGTTCTTGGCAAAATTGTATTAAAAAACATTGGTAAAGTATGAGGTTTTGGAGGCAGTATTATGCCAAGTAGCGAATGAGTTTATATTTTCTTTTCTAGAAATTGTTTTAAAAGGGGAGGGTAGCAAATGGATTCAATGCCATTTCTTTTATTCGGAGCGACAGGGGATTTAGCGAAACGCAAAATTTATCCTGCTTTATACAACCTATTTATTAATCAAAATATACCGCAATCGTTTTCTATTATTGGTATTGGCAGAAGAGCGGTATCAGATGTGGAATTTCAAACAAGAGTAGAACAATCCCTTGATACATTTTCTAGAACATCTACTGATGACCAGTCAGGAGTAAAAGAATCTATTGGCTCATTTCATTATTGTCAATTAGATACAGCGAATACAGTGGACTATCGAGATTTATTGTGCCTTGTAAAGAGGCGCGAAACAGAATTAAACATTCCTGAAAACCGCATGTTTTACCTATCTGTTGCACCAGAATTATTTGATGTGATTGCTTTAAATATTAAGGAGAGTGGATTGTGGACTACAAAAGGATTGAAACGTTTTATTATCGAGAAGCCGTTTGGTCATAATTTAAAATCCGCTCGCGAATTAAATGCGAAGTTAAGTAAACCTTTTGACGAAGGTGATATTTGTTGTATTGATCATTATCTCTGAAAATTAATGGATGTATTATTAACTAGAAATACGTAAAAAAGCATGCTTTTTATAGATTTACATTCAAGATTTTACGAGTGATGAAGTTAATATGGGTAACATCATTTAATAAATAGGCAAAAGCTGAAAAATATTACGAAATAAAAATTCTTGAATTCGAGATATTTTTCTTGACGATAATAATTTATGTAGTTAATATACTAGACGTAAGGTTATCTAATTACTAAAAGTAATTAGATATAAATTGTTTTGTTGAGTTCGATAAATAAGTAATTTGTGAAAGAAATGCTTTGAATTGCCACTATTAATATTGGGGACAATGAGAAAGCGAAAGGTATAAAAAGAATTGGAGTTTAATAACTCTTTGTTTTTTTGTAAAAACATGAAGTTAGAAGATGAGAAGAAGCAAGAACGAATCAACAAAGAGTATGAGCTTCTGTACAATTTATTTTTAATATATTGACAATGATTATACAACAAGAGGGGGACTGAAATTGGAATCAATGACCTTTGTTTTATTTGGAGCAACAGGGGATTTAGCTAAAAGAAAAATTTACCCGGCACTATATAACTTATATAGAGATCAAAAGCTTCCTGAACAGATATCCGTTATTGGGCTTGGAAGACGGCAACTATCCCATTTAGATTTTCAAAAAAAAATAAAAGAATCAATAGAAACTTTTTCTCGTCGTAGAGAAGAAGGTACTCCAGAAATGGAAGGTTTTTTAGAGAATTTCCGTTATTGCTCATTAGATGTGAGTAAGCCGGAAGATTATGAGCGGTTATTACGAGTAGTTCGTGAAAGGGAAAAAGAACGAAATATAAAAGGTAATAGAATGTTCTATCTTTCAGTTTCTCCTGAATTTTTCGAGACAATCGCTTTAAATATTAAGGAAAGCGGACTTGATAAAACGGATGGATGGAAACGCCTGATGATTGAGAAACCGTTTGGGCACGACCTCAAATCTGCTCGTGAGCTTAATGATAAGCTTAGTCGAACGTTTGAAGAAGACGAGATATACCGTATTGATCATTATTTAGGTAAACCGATGATTCAAAACATTGAAGCGCTTGAATTTGCCAATCCTGTTCTCCAATCGATTTGGAACAAAGAACATATAGCGAATGTACAAATCACAGCTAGTGAAACAGTTGGGGTTGAAGAAAGGGCAGGATATTATGATCAGGCAGGAGCCATTCGAGATATGGTTCAAAATCATATGTTACAAATATTAATGATGACTGCTATGAATCTGCCAGAAAAGATTAACGCATCTAAAATTCGAGAGGAAAAACGAAAGGTCATGGAGACTCTTCGTAAAGTGAAAAAAGAAGACATTCAGAACCATATCGTACGTGGACAATACGTTTCAGGAGAGATAAATGGTCAACAAGTTGTAGCATACAAAGAGGAGCCCGGAGTAAATCCTTCTTCTAACACAGACACATTTGTTGCCGCTCGCTTATGGATCGATAATCCATTTTGGACTGGCGTTCCTTTTTATATACGAACAGGAAAAAGAATGAAAGAAAAGTCTACTCGTATTGTAATCGAATTTAAAAATACGTTAAAACAGCAATATCAAGATAATAATCCAAATGCAGAACCTAACTTATTAATAATTGAAATTAGCCCAGGTGAGAATGTTTCACTGCAGTTAAATAGTAAAAACCCATTGAAAAATGGAGAGATTGAACCAATCCGTATTAACTTTACTTGCGAGCAAGCAGAAGTGGGAATACCTGAAGCTTATGAAAGACTCATTCATGATGCTGTGTGTGGAGATCCTACATTCTTTGCTCATTGGAAAGAAGTTGAATTGTCATGGGAATGGGTACAGCCAATTCTTGAAGCATTTGAGGAAAATTTATTACCTCTTCATGAATATCAGTCGGGTTCATATGGTCCAGATGCGGCTAATGAGCTGTTACAAGAAAGTGAATTTAAATGGTGGTTAGATCAAAAAATGGAAAAATAAGTACATTCTTAAATGAAAGGTATTTAGGGGGAAAATTACTATGGCACAAAACATAAATCAATTAGCAGTGAATACACTTCGTACGTTATCTATTGATGCTATTAATGAGGCAAATTCAGGTCATCCAGGTCTTCCAATGGGAGCAGCACCGATGGCTTATGCATTATGGGCAAATCATTTAAATTACAATCCTAAAAATCCAGAATGGTTTAACCGTGATCGTTTTGTTTTATCAGCGGGACATGGATCCAGTCTATTATATAGTCTACTTCATTTAGCTGGATATGACGTTTCAATTGATGACTTGAAAAGTTTCAGAAAGTTAAATAGTACAACACCTGGACATCCCGAATTTGGTCATACTCCTGGAGTTGAAGCAACTACAGGACCACTTGGACAAGGGGGATTGCAAATGCTGTAGGAATGGCAATGGCGGAAGCTCATTTAGCAGCGAAGTTTAATAAGGATGGTCACTCTATTATAAATCACAATACTTATGCTTTAGTTGGAGATGGTGACTTAATGGAGGGTATCTCTTATGAAGCGATGTCAATGGCAGGGCATATGAAACTTGGTAAGTTAATTGTACTATATGATTCAAATGAAATTTCACTTGATGGTGAATTAAACATTGCTTTCTCTGAAAACATTCAGAAAAGGGCAGAATCTGTACAGTGGCAGTATATAAGGGTTGAGGATGGAAACGATGTTGAGGCTATCACAAGAGCCATTAAATTAGCAAAAGAAAATAAGGACCAACCTACTCTTATAGAAGTCAGAACAATTATAGGTTATGGAAGTCCAAAAGTTGCTGGAACAAACAAAGCACATGGTAATCCGCTTGGAGTAGAAGAGGCGACAGCGACAAAACAAGTGTATGGTTGGAATTATGAGGACGATTTCTTTGTGCCTGAAGAAGTAAAAGCCCATTTTAATGAACTTAAACAAAAAGGTATTGAAAAAGAGAACCATTGGAATCAGCAGTTCAATTTATATAGAGAAACGAATCCTACACTAGCAGATGAACTAGAAAAAGCGATTACAGGTGAGGTTTTAATTGAAGCGAATGACATTCTATCCTTTGATACTGAAAAAACTATTTCAACTCGTGTTGCAAGTGGAGAAGCTATTAATCATTATGTGAAATCGATTCCTTCTATTTTTGGTGGAAGTGCGGATCTTTCGCATTCCACTATGACAGATATGAAAGGTGAAGCAGTGTATGCAGTAGAATCGTTTGCTGGTCGAAATGTATACTTCGGTGTACGTGAGCATGCAATGGGAGCGGCAGCTAATGGGATGGCACTTCATGGAGGAGTAAAACCTTTCGTAAGTACATTCTTTGTATTTAACGATTATCTCCGTCCATCTATTCGATTGGCAGCATTGCAAAAATTACCCGTTACTTATGTATTTACACATGATTCGATTGCTGTAGGAGAAGATGGTTCAACGCATGAACCGATTGAACACTTGGCAGCTCTTCGGGCAATTCCTGATCTAACAGTAATCCGCCCGTCCGATGCAAATGAAACAGCGAGTGCTTGGGCTTATGCTTTACAGCAATTGGATGGTCCAGTGGTTTTAGTGCTTAGCCGTCAAAATTTACCGGTGTTTGATGAAACGAAAGCGAACATAGAAAATCTTTCTAAAGGAGCTTATATATTAACTCAAACAAATGAAAATCCGGATGTTATTTTAATTGCGACAGGTTCTGAAGTATCCTTGGCTGTTAGTGCGAAAGCAAAATTAGAAAAAGAACATATTTCTGTTCGTATCGTTGCAATGCCGAGCTGGGAGTTATTCGATCGTCAATCGAAAGAATATAAAGAATTAGTTCTTCCGTCTTATGTAACAAAACGAGTATCTCTTGAGATGGGTGTATCTCTTGGGTGGGAGCGTTATGTAGGACAGGAAGGGAAAGTACTATCAATTGAAACATTTGGTGCTTCAGGAACTGGAGCTGAAGTCATGAATTTATTTGGATTTACGACAGAAAATGTTGTTCAAATTACACAAAATGTATTGAAGTCTTAAGCTATGACTATGAATACCTTTGCGGAAATATCAACTTATAAGTATTGAACATGATATGACAAAAAGGTATTCATGATTGTAGTCATTTATATATTTGATAAAAGAAAATTTAAGGAGGAATTATATTATGCAAGTAGGATTAATTGGTTTAGGTAAAATGGGATTAAATTTAGGAAAAAATTTAATTGATCATAAACATCAAGTAGCAGCATTCGATTTAAATACGAGTGCAGTGGAAGAAATGAAAGAGTATGGGGCGACAGGTACATCTAGTTTAAATGAACTTGTTCAGTCGTTACAATCACCAAGAATTCTTTGGGTTATGGTTCCGCACGCTGTTGTTGATTCTGTTATTAGTGAAGTTACACCGCTGTTATCAAAAGGAGATATTTTAATTGAAGCTGGTAATTCACATTATAAAGAGTCTATTCGCCGATATGAGCAACTAAAGAAAGATGGCATTCACTTTATGGATGCAGGAACTTCTGGCGGAATGGAAGGCGCTCGTAATGGTGCTTGTTACATGATTGGAGGAGATCAAGAAGCTTGGGAAATAGTTGAACCTATCTTCCGAGATACAGCTGTAGAAAATGGATACTTATATGCAGGAAAAGCTGGTAGTGGTCACTTTTTAAAAATGGTTCACAACGGAATTGAATACGGTATGATGGCTGCCATTGGTGAAGGATTTGAGATTTTAGAGAAAAGTGAATTTGACTACGATTATGAAAAAGTATCAAGGGTATGGAACAACGGTTCAGTAATTCGCTCATGGTTAATGGAATTGACTGAAAATGCATTTTCTAAAGATGCAAAACTGGATGAAATTAAGGGAGTTATGCATTCTTCTGGTGAAGGAAAATGGACAGTAGAAACAGCATTAGACCTTCAAACAGCAACTCCTGTTATCGCGATGTCTTTATTAATGCGCTACCGCTCATTAGAAAATGATACGTTTACAGGAAAAGTTGTAGCAGCTCTGCGCAATGAATTTGGCGGACATGCAGTAGAAAAGAAATAAAAATCTTAAAATTGCAACTCGTTAACGTATAAAAAATGGAGGGAATTAATTATGAAGTTTTTTATTGATACTGCAAATCTTGAGGACATAAAAAAAGCATATAAACTGGGAGTTTTAGCTGGTGTTACAACAAATCCTTCTTTAGTAGCAAAAGAGGGCATCAAATTTGAAGATCGTATTGCAGAAATTTGTCAGGCAGTACCTGGTGTTGAGTCTGTTTCAGCAGAAGTAACTCCAGATGCTGTTACAGCTGAAGAAATGATCGTCCAAGCAGAAGAACTGATTAAAATTAACGGTGGCGATAAAAACATCACCATAAAACTTCCGATGACGCTAGCAGGATTAGAAGCTTGTCGACACCTTACTGAAAAAGGTGTTAAAACAAACGTTACACTTATTTTCACTGTGAACCAAGCTCTTTTAGCTGCTCGAGCAGGTGCAACGTATGTTTCTCCATTTTTAGGTCGTTTAGATGATATTTCTGAAGATGGCGTACAATTAGTTGCTAAAATTGCTGAATTATTCCGTGTTCATCAATTAGATACACAAATCATTGCGGCTTCTGTTCGACACCCAGATCATGTAACTCGTGTAGCGATGGCAGGTGCTCACATTGCAACAATTCCTTATAAAGTGATTGAACAACTTGCTATGCATCCACTAACAGACCAAGGTATTGAAAAGTTTGCTGCGGATTGGGAAAAAGCACCTAAAAACTAAAATCATCTACTATAAGAAGAGGCGATTATTCCTTTTGGAGCGTTGGTTTCTTTAAGAACAACCTCCAAAAGGAGGAGGGGGGCTATTCCCATATAAATACGGTGTTTTTTATAAAGTCTCCCTAATGCCTTTTATGTTAAAAAGTTTATTAAATAAGTTAAAGAAAAAGTGCAAGTCTTACTATAACAAATATAAATCGATACAAAGGAGAAAGGCTGTATGACTATTTCTTTTGATTACTCAAACGTATTATCATTTATGAAACAAAACGAAGTAGATTATTTAAGTAGATTCGTGAAAGTAGCTCATAATATGCTTCATGAAAAAAAAGGACCAGGAGCTGATTTTCTTGGGTGGGTAGATTTACCACATCAATATGATAAAGAAGAGTTCTCGAGAATTAAAAAAGCCGCTGAAAGAATTCGTAGCAATTCTGATGTTCTAGTTGTAATTGGTATTGGGGGATCTTATCTAGGTGCACGAGCTGCAATCGAAGCATTGTCTCATACTTTTCATAATCAAATGAATGGTACAACTCAAGTATATTTTGCGGGACAGAATATTAGTTCTACCTATGTTTCACATTTATTAGATTTATTAGAAGGTAAAGATATCTCTATTAACGTTATTTCTAAATCAGGTACAACAACAGAACCTGCTATTGCTTTCCGCATTTTCCGGGACTATATGGAGAAAAAATATGGGAAAGAAGAAGCAAGAAAACGCATCTATGCTACTACTGATCGAGCGCAAGGAGCACTAAAAAAATTGGCAGATGAGGAAGGCTATGAAACATTTGTTATTCCTGATGATGTCGGTGGGCGATATTCTGTGCTGACTGCAGTAGGTCTCTTACCAATCGCTGTAGCAGGACTTAATATTGATCAAATGATGGAAGGGGCAGCTGCTGCCGCTCGTAAATATAATAATTCTGATCTCTCCACAAATGAAAGTTACCAATATGCTGCCGTGCGAAATGCTCTTTACCGTAAAGGGAAATCTATTGAGCTTTTGGTGAACTATGAACCCTCTCTTCATTATGTATCAGAGTGGTGGAAGCAACTTTTTGGAGAAAGTGAAGGGAAAGATCAAAAAGGGCTTTTCCCTGCTTCAGTTGATTTTACAACCGATTTGCATTCCATGGGACAATATGTTCAGGAAGGAAGACGGGATCTGATTGAAACGGTATTGCAGGTTAAGAAACCACGTATTGAGTTAACTGTTCAAAAAGATTCAGCAAACCTTGATGGTTTAAATTTTTTATCTGGAAAAACAATGGATGAAATTAATAAAAAAGCATTCCAAGGGACAGTATTAGCTCATGTAGATGGTGGAGTGCCGAATATGGTTGTTGAATTGGATGAAATAAACGCATTTACGTTTGGTGAAATGGTTTATTTCTTTGAGAAAGCTTGTGGAATTAGTGGATTGTTACTGGGGGTAAATCCGTTTAACCAGCCAGGAGTTGAAGCATATAAAAAGAATATGTTTGCCTTACTGGGTAAGCCGGGTTTTGAAGCAGAAAAATCTGAACTCATGAAACGTTTATCAAAATAACATTATAGTTATCAAAGGGAAAATCCCCTTGTCAGTGAAGCCCGCCAAAATGTAAATCTGATAAGGGAGATTCCTTTTTCCTATAAATCATTATTTTGTGAAGATGCCTTCAATTATGTATAGGTGTATGTGTAAATAATATTAATAATTCAAATATAGCCCTTACTCAAGAAAGAATTTTGTGGGTTCTCTTTAGCTATGGGAAGATTTATCCTCACAGGTATTTTTGAAAGGGTTTACAGAGGGCACATAAGGTGGAATTGAGTATGGATATGTATCTTTTAATTATTACATTATTATCAATTGTAATTGTTATTTTAGGGGTGTCGTTGTGGAAATGGCATGCGTTTATTAGTTTAACAATTGCAAGTTTGTTTTTAGCAGTTATGTCTGGGATGTCAATGGATAAGATAGTTAGTGCTTATGAAACGGGAGTTGGGAGTGTTCTAGGACATTTAGTGGGAATTCTAGTATTAGGTACAATTTTAGGGAAAATGATGGCAGAGTCAGGTGCTGGAATGCAAGTGGCAGATTTCTTTGTTAAATCCTTTGGCATAAAAAATTTACCATGGGCAATGTTAATCGCAGGTTTTATTATTGGGATTCCAGTATTTTTTGAAGTGGGTATTTTAATATTATTGCCTTTGGTGATTTCAATTCACAAAACAACGAAACAAAATATTCTATTGATAGCGTTACCAGCGATTGCTGGGTTATCCGTAGTACATGGCCTTGTCCCTCCGCATCCAGGGGCAATAGTTGCAATAGGTATTTATAAAGCGAATCTTGGGAAGGTCCTTCTTTATTCACTCATTATTACGTTTGTTGCAGCTATTATTGCAGGTCCTATATTTGCAAAGTGGATTCATAAACGTGTAATTCCCGAAAATGAGCCGGAATTAATCCGTGTAAATACAAAATCAACAAAATTACCAGGAACGGGAGTTTCGTTTTTTATTATTTTGTTACCTGTTATATTAATGGTTTTAGCAGCAGGTGCTCCCTATGTTCCCATTTCTAATACTTTGATGAAGATTGTCACATTAATTGGTAGTCCTGTAATTGCACTTTTGATTGCATGTTTTGCAGCATTCTATTTTCTTGGATTTCGTCAAGGTATCGATAAAAAGGCTATTAAGAAGATAACAGAAGACAGCTTGTTACCAATTGGTTCTATTGTTGCGATTATTGGTGCTGGTGGCGGATTTAAGCAAATTCTTATCGATAGTGGCGTGGGTAATTCTATTGCTCAAATGTCCGAGCATTTAGCACTATCTCCAATTGTATTAGCGTTTATGGTAGCTGGATTAATTCGAATTGCGACAGGGTCAGCGACAGTCGCCTTAACAACAGCAGCAGGTATCGTTTCGCCAGTTGTTGAACATTTGTCAGGTGTGAACTTAGAGCTACTTGTCATTGCAACGGGTGCAGGAGCACTAATGTTTTCACACGTAAATGATGCTGGGTTTTGGATGGTAAAAGAATACCTAGGATTAACAGTGAAAGAAACATTTAAAACATGGACGGTATTAGAAACATTACTTTCATTTATTGCTTTTGTAGGAGTTTTACTACTTGATATGTTTGTTTAAAATAGGCATATTTTTATACGAATTTTCAAAGGGAATTTTAGCACAAACTATTTTATTAATAGAGAAAACCAATGTAAGAAGTTTGGATATATGTTTAGACTTCTTACATTATTGATATAATGTTGCGATTTTTTGTTAGGAGGAAGAAGTAGTGAGCTCAAAATATATGATTGGTGTAGATATAGGGACAACTAGTACAAAATCAGTTCTATTTTCGATTGATGGATCTGTTATTGCGAGTCATGGAATTGAATATCCTTTATATTCTCCAACACCAGAAACAGCAGAACAAGATCCGGAAGAGATTTTTCAAGCGGTGATAAATACGATTAAAGTAACTATACAATCAAGTAATATACAGCCGATTGATATTCTTTGTGTTTCTTTTAGTTCGGCAATGCATAGCATCATTGCTGTAGATAAAGAGGGAACTCCATTAACAAAATGTATCACTTGGGCAGATAACAGAAGCTCAGAATGGGCTCAGAGAATAAAGAATGAGATGAATGGCCATGAAATTTACCTTCGTACAGGGACACCAATCCATCCTATGTCACCGCTTTCGAAATTAGTTTGGCTTCAGAACGAGCATGCAGAATTATTTGCAAAAAGCTATAAATTCATTTCTATCAAAGAGTATATTTTCTATAAGTTATTTAAGGAATACGTAATTGATCATTCGATAGCATCGGCTACAGGGATGCTCAATTTAAAATCGTTAAAATGGGATGAAGAAGCTCTTCATGTTGCAGGGATTTCAGAAGGCCAGCTTTCTAAACTGGTTCCAACAACGTTCAGCTTGAGAGGATTAGATGAAAATCTTGCAAGAGAGATGAATTTACCTGTTTCTACTCCCTTTGTAGTAGGAGCTAGTGATGGAGTACTATCTAATTTAGGGGTAAATGCGATAGAGCCTGGAGTTGTGGCCGTTACAATTGGTACAAGTGGTGCGATACGCGCTGTAACGAATCGTCCTGTATCAGATCCTAAGGGAAGGATTTTTTGTTATGCGCTAACTGAGGAGCATTGGGTAATTGGTGGGCCAGTTAATAACGGTGGTATGATTTTCAGGTGGGCTCGTGACCAATTAGGTACTTCAGAAATTGAACTTGCGAAGCGTTTAGGGAAAGACCCATATGAAGTGCTTACTGAAATAGCAGCAAAAGTTAATCCTGGATCTGATGGTTTATTATTTCATCCGTATCTAGCAGGGGAAAGAGCTCCTTTATGGAATGCAAATGCGCGAGGATCTTTCTTTGGACTAGGATTACATCATAAGAAAGAACATCTTATTCGTGCTGTTTTAGAGGGGATAATTTATAACTTATATACTGTTCTTCTTGCTTTAAAAGAGCTAATTGGCGAACCGAGAAAAATTCAAGCGACTGGAGGCTTTGCAAGGTCAGAACTTTGGAGACAGATGATGGCGGATATTTTTCATCAAGACGTATATGTTCCTGAAAGTTTCGAAAGCTCTTGCTTGGGAGCTGCTATACTTGGTTTATATAGTCTAGGTGAAATAGATACATTACATGTAGTTTCTGAAATGGTAGGTGCAAATTATTATCACGAGCCAAACATGGAAAGTGTGGAAAAATATAAAGATTTAGCACCTATCTATATTCGCCTGTCCCGTCACTTGGAAGAAGAATATGAAAGTATAGCAGCTTTTCAGAAAAAATGGGTTTAGAGGCTATTCAGTAGAAAAATATGATAATTTATAAAGAGGTACTCAGAGTCTTTTGGGATACCTCTTTATAAATTATTTTAAGACTATTTATTAAGAAGTATGATGAATAAAACTATAGGGGGAGCGGTTTATAATAATGATGAATAACAAAGAACTTATTGGATATATTGGAACTTATACTAGAGGAGACAGCAAAGGGATATATACTTTTACTTTAGAAACAGAAATGAAAAAAATTAGTAATGTAAGACCAGTAGCAAATCTGGATAACCCTACATATTTAACCATTAACCAAAGTAATCAATATCTCTATTCTGTTATAAAGGAAGGGGAAGCCGGTGAGAAAAACTAAACATTTGTGTTATGAATACCCTAATTATTAAAAATGATTTAAATATCTTTGTCATGCGAAGTACGATATTTTCATTCGACGAAAGACAAAAAATAACTTCGTTGAGAAGGATTAAATATACTTTTTTTGTCTAGAATATGGATTTAAACTAATATAAATTGTTTGAAATAACTTATCTAATTTTTAGGAATGTCCTTAAAATATCACTTGTAAATTCAAATTCATTAAAGTTAAGAGCCACTTTATGCTTAACAAAGTCTAGGGTAGGCTTACTCCTAAAATCACCTAAACTTTGTCCGAAAGCATCTCCTCGATCAACTACAATTTTAATGGGCAGGTCTCTTATAGTTACCTTGTTTCTATTTAATAAATACCAAATTGGAAATACATCATGTAAGGGGCTCCCTAGAATTCCAGGTACGCTTTGTGAATAAAATTGATAATAAAAATTTAATAATGGTTTAATAATTAAACCTATTGGATCTTTTGTCTTCTGATGAAAATAATCAATCTGTTCGACTTGTTGAGGTGTAATAAGAGCTCTTTGTGTGACATTCAAAGGGATAACTGTTAAATTTTTGGCATAAGTAATGATAATATTGGCTGCATACGGATCACTATGAAAATTAGCTTCTGCAGATGCTGTGACATTCCCTGGGTAAAAAAAGGCTCCACCCATTAATAAATATTCTTTTGCTTCTTGCATAAGTTGTAATCCTAAAACAAATGTTGTTGCTAGGGAGGTAAGCCTTCCAACATTAACAATTGTTAAATCGTTTATGTTTTTCTCTACCAAATCTAGTACCATATGTAGGGGGTAAATTGGATAATTTATTGATGGGGTAATAATTGGCCCTAAACCTTCGGGACCATGTACATCTGAATAATATTCTGCTGTAATACCTGTTAGGGTACAGGATGCTCCTTCATAGACAGGTATACCTTTCTTCCCTGATAAGTACTTTAAGTAATTTATATTTTTAAGAACTTTTTCTCTTGGTACATTTCCATAATCTGCTACTATCCCGACTATTTCAATTTCTTTAGTAAAAAAAGAATATATGAGTGCTATTGCATCATCAATTCCAAAATCACCAAAAAGTAAAATTTTTTGTTTCATCATTTTGCCTCTTTCATTATATATTGTTTGATACTTTTCTAAGCAATATATATTTCGGTTTGATTAATTTATTCCTTGGAACCAGTAAATATTAATGACACTAATAACATGTAATGCTTTTACAATATATGTTTGAAATGCATGATACTTTTTTCCGTTTAATTACAGAGCTTTAAGTGAGTCTAACCAAGCTTTTTTATAAGTATAGAATGTTCATATAAAAATAAAGGGAAAAGGATTCATATTGATTAAAGGAGGAACTTTCAATCAATATTTATTTTAAAGCCATATCTTTCCTAGATTTTCTTAAGCATAAGGAATTTCTTAACTTTATAAACATAAGTTAGATAGCATTTCTTTGTAGTGCATATATTTTATGTTGAAGAGAATAATACTTTTAATGTAGTTTCAAGTATGTAGGGAGGGGAAGGAGGAGTGAAAGAGTGGATTGCTACTGTTTTAAAAAGCAAAGCAAAAAAAGAACAGAAGAAAAATGTTTATCAGATTTTTGAAACAGCTAAGAAGTCAATGGATTTTAAACAATTCTCTCCCTCGGAGCATTCAGATTTTTTGTTTATTAGTTACTATAGCACACTAATAGAGGGAGAAAAATTTCAGAGGGTTTTATTAGCATCTATTCAACGTAATATACATAATATAAATACTTTAGAGCAATTAAGAAGTTGTATACCTTTAGAAGATATTATAATTACTGATGATGTTGAAGAAATCGAATTAAAGTTAAATCAAGGATTTGTCGTTATTCAACTTAGAGAAACGGATGTTCTTTGTGCATTAATTAATGTTGAGAATGCAAGCTTGGGATTAAGAGAAAATAACGAAACTGAGAATGAATTTAGTGTGGTAGGACCTAAAATAGGGCTTGTTGAAAACATTGATGTAAATATTCATTTGTTGAGAAAACAAATAGTAACATCAAATTTAATTTTTGAGGAAATAACAGTAGGTTCTATGTCGAAAACTAAAGTCTTGATTTTCTATTTAAATGGTGTGACGAATCCAGAACATATTAATACCGTTAGAGAAAGATTAGGAAATATTGATTTTGATGTAGTTTTTGATAGTTCTCAAATTGATCAAATAATAACGGATAATTCTAATACTCCTTTTCCGTTATTTCTTTCAACTGAAAGAATTGATCGTGTTATATATGCTCTCATTAACGGGCAAGTTGCAATAATGAGTAATGGCTCACCATATGCTATTACAGGGCCAGCTACTATTATGGATTTTTTTATTTCTCCCGAAGATTATTATTTACCTTGGATCATCGGTTCTTTTTTTCGGATTATAAGAATATTTGGTGTCATTTTTTCTATATTTTCAACACCCATTTATGTTGCTGTTTTAACGTATCACTATGAAATTATTCCAATGGATTTACTAGGTCCTATTGTAAGTTCTAGGGCAAACGTTCCTTTTCCACCAGTATTAGAAGTAATATTTTTAGAAATAACAATTGAATTATTACGAGAAGCAGGAGCGAGATTGCCAACGAAAATTGGCCAGACTTTAGGTATCGTAGGAGGAATTGTTATCGGACAAGCTTCTGTTGAAGCAGCACTAACAAGTACGATCCTTCTTATCACAGTTTCTCTGTCAGCTTTAGCATCATTTACAACACCGATTTTTAAGATGTCTAATACAATTCGTTTATTAAGATTTCCATTTATATTTGCTGCATCTCTCTGGGGTGGATTTGGAATTATACTTAGTATTGTTTTTTTATTAACTCATTTAATGCGATTAAAATCTCTTGGAACACCCTATATGGTTCCTATGTACCCTTTTAGGAAATCTGATTATGCCGATAATTTTATTCGTTCCTCCTATAAAAATACGACGAACAGGTTAAGATATCTAAAGCCAAAGGTATTAAAAAGATATAATTCAGAGAATGATCATGATGATATAAATAACGAATAATACATCATAATTATCCAGATTTGGAGAGGTTATTATGAACAAAGTTGTTATTTTAGCCATTGTTGTTATCGTTTTATGTGGATGTGTTCGTATGAAGGAAGTCGATAAGTTAGATATTATTCAAGTATTAGGTTTTGATAAAAATGGAGATAAGCTGACAGGAACAGCACTTTACCCTGAATACAATCAAAATCGTCAGGAAAATAAAGCGGGATTTCTAAGGGCAGAGGCTTCTACTGTGAATCTTATTTTAAGTAGAATGAATCGGAAGGCAGCATCTCCAGTTGAAATTGGAAAATTAAAAGTTTTGATGTTTGGAGAAAGTATAGCGAAAGAAGGAATTTCTGACCTTGTACGAGCTATATGCCGCGACCCATTAATTGGAAGTAATTTACAAATTGTTGTTGCTGAAAAATCAGCTGAAAAGTTATTAAAAGAAGCCAAAAAAGAAGGGGCATTATATCTATTTGAATTAATAAAACAAAATATACAAAAAGAAAGTTCCCCGCTTACTAACGTGCAAATGTTTTTATTTAATTATTATGGAGAAGGTAGGGATGCCTATTTACCTTATTTAAAAGTGAATAAGGACCATTCTATAGCGATAGATGGGATAGGTATTATGAAGGGAGAAAAATTAAAGTTACATTTGAATGAGAATGAGATGTTCACATTTAAGTTACTCTCTGGACATGGGATGAATGGGAATATTGAAATGCCAATAAAAAAGGAAAATAAAGCAGGGTATATTGTCTATAATAATTTATACGGTACGGTGAAAATGAAAGCGAGTGGTTTAGATGTTAAGCCTAAAGTAACAGTTAACATTACAATGAGCGGATTAATTAAGGATTCTCCAAGTTGGTTAGATTTAAAAAATACTCATAATATAAAGTTCTTAACCAAAAAGATAGAAATAAAACAGACAAAAGAAGTATATAGACTTATAAAAAAGCTACAAAAGTATGAAGTAGACCCAATTGGGATTGGAGATTTTATTAGAGGTAGACAACGTAATTGGAATGAGAAAGAATTTTATAAAATCTATCCCTTAGTTACATTTAAAGTGGAAACACAGTTGAAGTTATTACAATCGGGTGTTGGTGAATAAATTGAAATGGTGAGATACATGAATAAAGTAAGAGTGAAAGAAAGTTCTATGGTAACACCATTTTTTGTATTTTTTTTAGTCCATTCCTCACAAACTGGAGTAGGAGTTTTAGGATATCAAAGGGAACTCATACAAGGAGCAGGACATGATGCATGGCAGTCAATCTTGATTACAGGTATAAGTATACATATTGTGATAAAAATGATGTATTCAGTTTTAAAATATGCAGAAGACGGAGATTTAATTTCAATCAATAATAAACTTTTTGGTAAGAATATAGGATATATTCTATCAAGTTTATTTATAGGATATATGATTGTTTCAGCGATTATTGTTATCAGAGCATACATAGAGATTTTGCAGGTTTGGATTTTTCCTACGGTTCATACATGGGAGTTTACATTACTTATATTGATAGTAATTTATTATATTGTAGCAGGTGGATTCAGGGCAGTAACTGGGATAAGTTTTTGGAGTGTAATAATTCCATCTTTTTTAATAATCACAGTGTTCTTTCTAATTAAGTATATGGTATGGAATAATTTTTTACCTGTTTTTAATCATGACATATTTGAAGTTTTGCAATCGGCGAAGGCTTCAACTTTTATGTATTTGGGATTCGAGACATTATTTTTATATTACCCATTTATTAAAAATAGGGATAAATCAGTAAGATGGGCACATTTAGCTACTTTAACTACAACTACTATCTATCTGATGTTAACAATTATTTCTTTTGGATATTTCACTCAAGGAGAAATTAAGCATACAGTCTGGGCTACACTAATACTTACAAAGGTGTTTGAACTTCCATTTGTTGAGAGAATTGAGTACATTATTATCTTTATTTGGTTTTTTATCATTTTGCCTCCAATTTGTTGTGCAATCTGGGGGAGTACGAGAGGAATTAAAAGAATGTTTAATGTTAAACCAAAAATATCATTGGTTTGTATTTGTATAGTAATATTTGTATTTGCAATATTTATTGATAAGCGAATTAAGATAGAAAAACTAAGTGATATTACGTCTAATATTGGATTTTATATTTTATATGCTTATATTCCTTTGATGTATATAATGATGAAAATTAAGCAAGCTTTTCAAAAATAATATATCTATGTTTTATATAGGTAAGTCTGAATTTCTGGTTAAGTCACGTGCAAAAACTTAACCTGTTTTACTAGGATCGTACTCAACAAAACCTTCTAGTACTTTGTCAATCTGATTCATTATTTCAGGTTCCAGTTTGACACCAGAAGCGAACGCATTCTCTCTTACCTGTTCCGGGCTCGAGGCACCGATAATTGCTGAGGAAACATTCTGGTTTTGTAGTACCCAAGCTACTGCGAGTTGAGCGAGGGTAAGATTAATCTCTTGAGCGATGGGTTTGAGTTTCTGGATAGCAGTGAGCACATTGTCGTTCATCCAACGTTGTGCAAGATTATAAAAAATGGTTTACCAGCAGGAAAATTAGCACGTGATTGAGTTGGTACTGGTTTTTGGGGTGGATATTTTCCAGTGACAACACCTTGTGCGAGAGGCGACCATACTACTTGCCCAAGTCCCTCACGTTGACAGGTTGGTATCACATCGGTTTCGATAACTCTCCACAACATTGAATACTGGGGTTGGCTAGCGATGAGTGGAATATTCAATTCCCGTGAAAGTACTGCACCACGGGTGATTTGTTCTGCTGTCCACTCACTTACACCGATATAAAGCACTTTACCTTGTCTTACAAGATCTGCGAAAGCTAACATCGTTTCTTCAAGAGGAGTAGTTGGGTCAAATCTGTGTGTATAATAGACATCAATATAGTCGGTCTGTAAACGATGCAAAGATGCATTACAACTTTCTAGAATATGCTTTCGTGATAAACCTTTATCGTTTTGCCCATTCCCAGTCGGATGGCACACCTTTGTACATAGTTCAATGCTCTCCCTTCGTATACCTTGTAAAGACCGGCCGAGTACTTATTCAGCCTTAGTGTCTGAATAAACATCAGCAGTATCGAATGTTGTTATACCGACATCTAGTGCTGCTTTAACACACTCTTTTGCAGTATCCTCATCTACTTTACTCCCATGATTTATCCAGTTTCCGTATGCAATCTTGCAGACTTGCCAATAGAGGGTATGAAGATACATGACAATTGATTAAAATGAAGTATTAGGCTTGATCATAATAAGCAAAAAGCTCCTTCAAAATAACTTTTCTTAAAAGGGGAGCATTGTTATGTTATTTAAGTTTATTGAGGGGCTTTCGTTTGAAGCAACTTTAACCCCATACCAATAAGAATCATTCCTGTTACCTTACAAAAGTAATTCATGAAGTTTCCGCTTTCTTGTCTTTCTATAATTGTAGAAAGACAGGAATCTCTAAACTAAAAAATTATGAACTAACGTTGATAAATAGTCAGTGTCAAAATTTTAGTAGGTACTTTCATGTCTCAGCAAAAGGATATGAAAGTCTAAACTTTTTGACAGTGAGACAAGAAACTCTAAACTACTTAGCCAATAATAAAACAATATGAATGAGAATAGATCAATTTTTAAAAGAAAATATATGAAATGTAATTTTATAAAAAAATTGACAACTTATAATAAAGTTTGATTAACAATCCTGTTTTTACAGTTTTTTTCTTTAATATAAGGTCGACAGGCTAGTTGAACAAGAAAAATAAAAATCATTCTATAATAAATGCTTTTTATCTTTATCATCATTTGGTGATGTACTAGAGTGTGTTAATATGCTGCCTAATACTTTTTCAGTAAATGGCATAAAGTAATTAAGAATTAGCCCCCCTAAACAAATGATTAGTAAAGTTCCAACACCAATTGGTCCATTTATAATCATTGCCATTATCAAGAATACGAGGTAAATGAATGTTCTCGAAAAAAATATATTTGTTCTAGTTAATTCTTGTACGATTAACGTTAATCGGTCAACTGGAATCGGTGCAAAATTTGTGTATAAATATGTTGCAGTTCCTAATCCTATAACAACTAATCCAATTCCAAAACAAACAACTTTGCTGTACCATAGTTCAGGTGCTATCAAATCATGCAATAAAAAAAGCCAAATATCAATACTAATACCCGTTATAAATGCTGTTAACAACCCTAAAAATTCTGGTCTTTGTCTTTTTAAAAATGAATTACAACATATCAATATTAAAGCTATTATTATTTCCCAACTTCCTACAGTAAGCCCCACATTTATGGACAGTCCTACCAAAAGTGCATCAAAAGGTGAAGTTCCAAGATCTGATTGTATAGTGAAAGAAATACCAAGGGTTAATATTAAAATTCCTAATACATAAAAAACATATTTCACTTTACTCACCCCCTTTACCACTGTTTTTATTGCATTTGCAACAAAAATAATATATATTGAACTTAACTCAACTTTGTTGCATTTGCAATAAAAATATATACTAAGGAGTTAATTATGAAGGAAATTCTTCGTGAAATTGGAATGATAGCAAGGGCATTAGATTCTATAAGTAATATAGAATTTAAAGAATATGACCTTACAAAAGGACAGTATTTGTACCTTGTGCGAATATGTGAAAAACCGGGAATCATTCAAGAAAAGTTATCAGAGCTGATAAAAGTAGATCGAACAACGGCAGCTCGTGCTATAAAAAAACTTGAAATTAATGGATTTATTGAAAAGAGAGAAGATGAATATAACAAAAAAATTAAAAAGCTCTTTCCAACAGAGAAAGGGAAAAATGTTTATCCTTTTATAAAAAGAGAAAATGATTATTCTAATATCGTTGCATTAGAGGGATTTTCTGAAAGAGAGGTAGAAGCCATTTTCAACCTTCTTCAAAGAGTAAGGAAAAATATAGAAAAAGACTGGGAATTTGTAAAAAAGGGAAACAAGAGAAATTATTGATTATATAAAGGAGCGACATATTTAAATGACTATAAATATAAAAAAGTGTACTCTTGAAGATTTACGCAAACTTCAAGAAATTAGTTATGAAACATTCAATGAGACATTTAAACATCAGAATTCACTCGAAAATATGAAAGCATATTTGGAAAGGGCGTTCAACCTAAAACAATTAGAAAAAGAATTATCTAATATTTCATCACAATTCTTTTTTATTTGTTTTAATAATGAAGTCGCTGGATATTTAAAGGTCAATACCAATAATGCTCAGTCTGAAGAAATGGGTGATGAATCACTTGAAGTCGAGAGGATTTATATAAAGAACAAATTCCAAAAACATGGGCTTGGCAAATATCTGCTAAATAAAGCTGTGGAAATTGCGATGGAACGTAATAAAAAGAAAATCTGGTTAGGCGTATGGGAAAAAAATAAAAATGCTATTGCTTTTTATAAGAAAATGGGGTTTATCCAAACTGGAGCTCACTCTTTTTATATGGGTGATGAAGAACAAATGGACTTTATCATGACTAAAACACTCATATAACTTTTTTGAAAGGTGGGTTATTATGTATATTCCAAAATATTTTAAGATCACAAACGTTGAAGAAATTTGGGATTTTGTTCAAAAAAACTCTTTTGGCACGATTATTACAACAGAACAAGGGAAACCAATTGCCACTCATTTGCCTTTGGGGTTAAATAAAAAAGGTGATGATTATTATATTACTGGACATATGGCTTACGGAAACCCCCAGTGGAGAACATTTGAAAACTGTGAAACCTGTGAAGATATGCTTGTTATGTTTCAGGGGCCGCACGCTTACATTTCTTCTTCTTGGTATGGGCATGAAGAAGTTCCAACATGGAATTATCAAGCCGTCCATATATATGGTAAAGGAAGCATTTTAGAGAAAGATGAATTAATAGAAGAATTAACAATAGTACTGGAAAAATATGAGAGAAATCGAAAAAATCCAGTTTTATGGGATAAACTTTCTCCTAATCTTTTAGAAAGAGAATTGAAAGGTATAGTTGGATTTAAGATTAAGGTGGGAGAAATTCAGGCTGCATATAAATTGAGTCAGAACCGCAATGAAACGGATTATATTAACATCATTAATAAATTACAAAACGAAGGAAATCCAAATTCTAATCAAATGGCAGAACTGATGAGAAGGAGATTTAAGAATCACATATAAGCCTATGTTCTTCAACTAAAGCACTCGTTAACTTAAGTACATTTCTTCACAAATTTTTTATGAAAAGTCGCTATTATTACAGAAGATGCCAAAAGTAATCAGCTTCGTTTAAGCGCCTTTAAAGATGTCATGCAAGAAGAGGGAATAATTGTACCCAGCGATTATGTAGTGAAAAAGCAGTTGCGATTGGAAATGCACACGGTATGTACAATGGAGATCCTACTGTGGTTAACAATGCCGTTGGAAATGCTCCTTATTCAGATTACTTTACAGATCATCAAGATGTGATTGATGCCGCATACGAAAACGCTAAACATCCTAATAATAAAAGGAAAATAATCGTAAGAAACGAAGAAGTTTAAGGTGAGCTTGCTGATATATGAGCTTTCTTCTATTACATTCATTAAAGGGGGATTATAAAATGTCTGATTTGTATTCTCGTCTTTCCAAAAATGATGCCGCTGTTCTTTTAGTGGACCACCAAACAGGTCTTATTTCCAGCCTAGTGCGTGACTATGGTATTGATGAATTCAAGAACAATGTTATGGCTCTGGCTAATACCGCTAATTTTTTTGATTTACCAGTTATTTTAACAACAAGCTTTGAAAACGGACCGAACGGCCCACTAATGCATGAATTGGTTGAGCTCTTTCCTGGTGCGCCCAAAATAGCTCGTCCTGGACAAATTAATGCATGGGACAATGAAGAATTTGTTAAAGCCATTGAAGAAACAGGTAAAAAGCAACTAATAATTGCAGGGGTTGTTACTGATGTTTGTGTTACGTTCCCAGCACTATCTGCTGTAAACGCAGGATATGAGGTATTTGTTGTAACTGATGCATCAGGGACTTTTAGTAAACAAGTTGCAGATGCTGCTCTTATGCGTATGGCTCATGGAGGGGTCCAACTAATGAACTGGTTTAGCGTTGCAGCAGAATTACAGCGTGACTGGCGAAATGATGTTGAAGGCTTTGGATCTTTACTTGCTAAACATCTTCCTAGTTATCAAAATATCATGGAAAGCTATATGAGAGCTCAAAGAGAGCTTAGCAAGTAAAATTACTTAATTAATAGTAGTACTGTTTCATTTTTTCTTTTGTATTTCTATACTTATTTTTTTATGTGATTCCGTCTAACTGTGGCTTTGAGATAAAGTTCTATAATATAAGACATCACAACAAACGTTTGGTGATGTCTTATTTGTTTTATGTGATTACTGTATAGAAATTAATATTTTACATAAATGATTGTCAATTATTTATGAAGTATATCTTTCTACCATTTTAGGTTTCTCATCTTTCATGTACAAAATGTAAATAGGATCATGAGTGAGATCTATTGGCTGACCCGGGATTTTTTCAATGCGCATCGCACCTTTTGTTTTCACCATCGTATAGTAAGGATTGAGGGGAATTTCTTCAACTGGGAGCGTTTTGACGAATTGAAAACCCAGGGAATGCAAGTATTCTTGACTTTTTTCAGACCCTGCTAGATAATCTTCTTTCGAAACTATCTGAAGAGCACCACTAGGATCGGCACCTACCAAAGGATCAATCACATGAGGAGCAAGAAGTTCTGGCTCAAATATATAATTGAAAATTTAACTATTTTTTAAGTACTATGAAAAACCCCCTCGTTTTATATACGAGAGGGTTTTTCATAGTGTCCACTTTGTATGTGTGAATATTAATTTACTTTTTTTATAAATCCTTTGTAATGACGTTTTACAAGCTGACTTTCTAATGTTTTCATTGTTTCTAATGCTACCCCTACAATGATGAGTAAGCTTGTGCCACCAATTTGAGCGGAAGGCGGTAAAGTAGCAACCTTCGTGAATACAAGTGGTAAAATTGAGATAGCACCTAAGAAGATGGCACCGATAAATGTTAAGCGATACAAAATTTTTGTTACATATTGTTCCGTTAATTTCCCTGGTCGGATACCTGGAACATATCCGTTTTGCTTTTTTAAGTTTTCTGCCATTTGTTCAGGATTTACTTGGATAAATGAATAGAAATATGTGAAAGCAATAATAAGACCTACATAAAGTGTCATACCGACTGGATGTGCAAAATCTAGATTTGTACTTAACCATTTAGAAACACTTGAGTTCGGGAAAAGCTGTGCAATTGTCCGCGGCGTCATAAGAAATGCGGAAGCAAAGATTACCGGAATTACACCCGCACTATTTACTTTAAGTGGTAAATGAGTATTTTTTGCTCCTTGGTATTGATTGTTTCCTGTTGCAGCTTTTGCATATTGAATCGGTATTTTTCGAACCGCTTGTTGGATATAAATAACACCGATAACGATTGCTAAAATAACTAATCCAATCAAGATGATTTTTACGATATGCATAAAGAGTTGATCTCCAGCATTTTGGAATTGTTGTAAATAAATTTGATTTACGACATTCGGAATTGCCGCAACAAGCCCTGCAAAGATAAGCATTGAAATTCCATTCCCTACGCCATTTGCAGTAATTTGTTCACCTAACCAAAGTAAAAATGCAGTACCAGCAGTTAGTACTGTAGCGATAAATAAATAAGTAGTCCATCCTGGATTAGAAATTAATTGCCCGCCTGCTATATTGTTAAAGCCGATAGACATCCCTATGGCTTGAATGAATGCGAGAATGATTGTAAAGTATCGGGTAAATTGAGCTGACTTTTTGCGGCCCATTTCTCCTTGCTTTGCCCACTCTGTAAATTTTGGTACAACATCCATCTGTAACAACTGTACAATGATGGAAGCCGTAATGTATGGTGTAATACCTACAGCAAAGATTGAGAAGTTTTGCAATGCTCCTCCGCCAAATACATTAAGCATACCTAAAACATTGGCTTGATCTTGTACTTTTAATACCTCTGCATTAGTATGAGGAACTGGTATAAACGTACCAATTCGAAAAACAATTAACATCGCAAGTGTAAAAAGGATTTTCCTTCTTATCTCAGCTGCTCTCATAAAATTTGAAATCGTACGAAACATCATGTCGCCTCCTGTATTTTTTATCAGCTACCTAAAAGGAAAAACTGAATATTATATCCTGATGAATAAACCACAAACCTCCTTCCGTGTAGAATTCATTTGACAAATGGATTTTCATACATTTTGTAGTTTTGTCACGGATATAAGAAATACAAGTATGTATATGAGCGATAGATGGATAATCGCAATCATTCAATAACCATAATATACCTAATAAATAAAAGAATGTACATAGATAAGACTGAAAAGAATGAAAAAACACATGAGAAGGATTAGGATTTGCCTGTTTTTCATAAATATTGCTTATACGAAATTTTAATTGCTATAATTTTTTTAATAATGAAAAGGAGGTGAGTAGATTCCATGATATATGTAATAAGTAAATGTGTAGAAATACATCTGAATCGTTCTCACTCATATGGATGCTGTAATAGTTTGTTTTCTAAAATATAATCCTGAGATTCATATATTTCCACATCGTTTATGTAAAAAATAAAATGAGGTGGATCGTATGATGAAATTGAGTTCTATGCTGAAGATAGTAGAAACTGTTGATGATAAATGGAGAAGTTCGTTAGCAGAGCAAATTCTCGAAAGTTGGGAATATGACAAGAAGTCATTATATTATTTTCGTTCAAGTGCAAATTTCATATTTGTATTCAAAAAGGATGGAGAATGGCATTTTCTTAGATTTATAGAAAAACAGGAAAGAAATATAGATGCACTTAAAGATGAAATAGATATTTTGTTTTATTTATCTCGCCATTCCATACGTGTTGCAGAACCAGTTCAATCAAAAAATAAACGTTATATTGAAGCGGTTGAGACTGAATTAGGAATTTTTTATGCAGTTGTTTTTAAAGGACTTGACGGTAAGCAATACGAGGTTGAGCAATTAAGAGAAGAGCAATTTTTATTATGGGGAAGAACTTTAGGTAAGCTTCATCAAGTTTTGAAAAAAATGCCCAAAGATTTTCATCAAAATCGTGCAACCTGGAAAGATCATCTTAATTTTGTAACAAAGACATTGCCTGAAAGTGAGTGGGCTGCCTATAAAGAATTAGAGAAAATTTCTACTTGGGCGAGTAATTTATCTATTACCAGTGATAACTTTGGAATCGTACATTATGATTTTGAATTAGATAATCTCTGTATAAATAAAGACGAAGTTGGAATTATTGATTTTGATGATTGTGCTAACTATTGGTACGTTGCGGATATTGCATATGCTTTACGAGACATATTTCATGAGGGAGTAGATATGGATCATCCATTCTATCAAGTATTTCTCAAAGGGTATACACTTGAAACAACAGTTGATAAAGATATTTTAAGGGATTTACCATTGTTTATGAGGATGCATCAATTAATTATATTTGCGAAAATGCTACGAACGGTTGATATTCCAGAATCAAAGAATCATCCAGAATGGTTACAGAATTTACGAAAAAAACTTATGAAGCAGTTCATTGAAGACACTCGTGAAAGGTTGGAAAAACTACATTCCTAAACTGTAGTAAAAAGCATACTGCATCTGTTAGTATGCTTTTGCTTTGTATTGATTTATAAGTGTTTTTTATTATAGGGAAGATATGGACAATCAATCCTTTATGGTTATGGAGGCGAAATAAAAATCAAAAAACGAAGGGAGATTAGTATCAAAAAATACTAGTATCCCTTCGTTTTTGTGACTAAAAATAAAACTGATGTAAATGTAGTTTTCCTATATTATTTGTTTGGCATTGCAGATATATATTTTTTAACTACTTCATAAACATATTCTTGATTTGCCGATGCTGTATTTGGATTGTATTTACCATTATTTGTTTTATTATTAGATAGTACTCGAATGCCTAAGAATGGTACGTCATAAGCTTTTGCGATTTGTGCTGCGGCAGCACCTTCCATTTCTTCTACAGATGTACCGTACTTAGTATGGAACCATTTAATGCGATCAACTTCATTATTCCAAAGATCTGCTGAGCCTATAGTACCTTCAACTACTTTACCCTTCGTGTACTTATCTTTTACTGCATTAGCAGCTTCAAGCAAATCTTTATCGCCTTCGTAGTAGCGGGCCTTTTCGGCATTCGGGTCTTCTCCTGCACTTCCTTCAGAAGCCATTAAGTCCATAGATATCCATTTTGTTGGATCCATTCCTTGATTTTCATCCATATTTGCTGTTTTTAATGAACCTATGTTTGTAACTCTTTTTCCTAATACAATATCAAATACGTTTAAATTCGGATCATGTCCACCTGATGTCCCTTGATTGATGATTGCGATAGGTTTATATTTTTCGATTGCAATTGCTGTAGCTGCTGCTGTATTTTCCATTCCTTTACCTGTTTTCGCAACGATTACAGGATAGTTATCTACTGTTCCTTTATAAAATACAAAAGTTCCTGATTTTTCTTCTTTCACATCTTTTCACCTTTTTGCAAATTTTTCAGCCTCTATTGGCATTGGCCCTTGGATTAAAATAGGCTTTTGAATTGTTTTCGATTTCGCTTCGTTTTGTGAAGATGAACTACATCCTGCAAGTGCAGATAAGGCTAGTACACTAGTAGTCATTAAGACAGCACATTTTTTAACGATTTTGTTCTTCATAAATAATCTCTCCCTTTTTCTTGTTGTGTTGTATACTCGGCGTTTTAATCAAAGAAAAAAGTTCTAGAAAATGTAGAATGATTTCTACTTTCTAGAACTACGGAAGTCAAAGTATAGTTAATTCAGCAAAAATAGACTAATGCTAAATTATCAAACGGAAGCGGCTAAATACGCCGAACAACCGAGCACTTTAACCCGTAGTCCAGTTCTTTTATTGGGAACTAGGTAGAAACGCTCGGACCATATTACCGAGTATATACGAGTGATGGTATTTAAGATGATTATATTGATAATATAGCAAACTTATAATGGATATCCAACAGAAAAGTGAACTTTGTTTTTTATAATTTGTTTTAATGTTCGGTTTTATCGAGGTGAGAATGAAAGATAGGCCTGATTTTTAGGGATTCAAAACTAAAATAGCGGTATCAAATTTTTAATACAGTACCATTAAAGTATATATCTGGGAATTTTGTACCGGTACAGTTTGATTTAATTCACATTGTTTGTAAGCCACTTGACCTTTAGAATGAGCATATAGTGAAGAAGGCTATTAGTAATAATTCTATTTTAATCAATGCACCTTTTAAAGGATACTCTCGCTGTTTCTAGATAATTATCAAGTTTTAAAAAGATATATTTATATTACAAGAAAATAGTAGAGGAAGTGTTTTATATGACAGAATTTCAAAAAATGTTCTTTTCAAGATTGAACCTTGAAAAACAAAACACTATCGCATTTGAAGACTTAAATAAAATAATTAGAACGATGGCTTATGAAATACCTTTTGAAAATTTGGATATTGTGACTGGGACTACAAAAGAAATTTCTAAAGGAAATCTACAAGAAAAAATATTAATGAGTTCACGTGGTGGACTTTGTTATGAGTTGAATTCAATTATGTATTATTTTTTAAAAGATTGTGGTTTCGATGTTCAATTAGTATTAGGTACTGTTTATGATAGAGAAACAGAAGTTTGGGCCCTTGAGGAAGGACACGTTACAATCATTTTAAATTATAATCATGCAGTATATCTAATTGAGGTAGGGCTTGCTTCAGTGGTGCCTTTGATGCTTGTTCCATTTACTGGTGAGGTTGTTAAGTCGATAAATGGTGAATATCGTATTAGAAGAGAAAATTCAGATAAAGGGTCTTACGTTTTAGAGAGGCGAGATGTTAATCTATTACCTAAATCAAAAGAGCAGATAGAATGGAAATTATGTCATGCTTTTCATACAGATGTTATTGATGAAATAATCTTAAATCGAGTGCAAAAGAAAGTGATAGAAGATGAAAATTCCCGCTTTAATAAAGGACCAATTGTTGTGAAACTTATGGATTCTGGGTACGTTTCTTTAACGAAAGAAAGCCTAACTCAAACAATAAATGGTCAAAAAGATAAAAAGTTACTTACAGAACAACAATATACAGAGATATTAGAGGATAAATTTAATATTAAAATGTAAAAACAATGTAATTTATATTTCATTTTGAGAACAAAGAAATGCTTAAGTTGATGGTATGACGCTATTAAAGCGTAGTTTTTCGATTTACCGCCGATATCGCTTATAGTAATATTGTACTATAAAAACAACAATGAATTAAAAAAGAAGGAGCTATCAATGACAATTATCGCTAAATTAAACCTTAATAAGTATACAAATATGGTGGTAGTCAACCAACCAGAAGATTACGACGTTTTTACTGAACAAGCAACTACGCTTTCTAAAGATCATGATGCTATTTTCATTTTTGTAGAAACAATTGATGAGATGATTAAGCACACACAACTTATTCTTACTAAACAACTATTACTTGAAAAAGGCTATTTATTTTTTGCTTATCCGAAAAAAGGAAATACTCGTTATGAAACTTTTGTTCACAGAGATGAAATATTTCCAGCAATGAACGTTGGAGAAGATGGATATGTGGGTAATAGTGATATCAAATTTGCACGGATGGTAAGTATGGATGATATCTTTACTGTCGTTGGTTTGAAACGTGAAAAAAAGAAAGTTAAGAAAACATCTGCGGCTAGTCAATGTGTTGCTGATTATGTAGAGAATATTAAAGATGTAGAAGCATTATTAACCAATCATCCAAATGAACTTCAGTTTTATCAAAGTTTAACACCAGGATATCAAAAAGATTGGGCACGCCACATATTCTCAGCAAAACAGCAACAGACACGTGACAAGCGTGTACAGCAAATGATTGAAATCCTTTCACAAGGTTATAAATCAATTGATTTATTCCGTAGAAAGAAGAAATAAAGAAAACTTAATAGTAGAACGTGGACAGTTTAAAATTAGGGACTGAATGTTAAATACTAAGATATAAAAAACACATTCTTGATTTCATGCTATAAATAGGGAATCAAGAATGTGTTTTTTTGTGAACTTCAGTTTTTTATATCAAAGTACATAATGATGACACAATTAATAGAATGAAAAAGTTGAAAAAACATCTCCTTCCAGTATACTGAATATGGTTCAAGATTTATAAGAGTTGCTTTTTATAGCACATAAAATGTGTAGAGCTCTTGTGCAGTAAATAGAATTTAAAAGAATGAATAAGAAAAGGTGTTTGAAATGAAATCGTATATTGTAGTTGGAGCTGGAATTTTAGGAGCGTCTACTGCTTATCATCTCGCTAAAGAGGGAGCTAATGTTACTATAGTTGATCGCCAGGATTTAGGGCAAGCAACGGATGCAGCAGCAGGCATTGTATGTCCATGGCTTTCGCAACGACGTAATCAAGCTTGGTATAAAATCGCAAAAGGTGGAGCCCGCTATTACGCTTCTTTAATTAAGCAATTAGAAGAAGATGGCGAAACAGATACAGGTTATAACCGAGTAGGTGCTATTAGCTTACATACAGATGATAAAAAGTTAGATCAAATGGAGCAGCGAGCATATAAAAGGCGCGAGGATGCACCAGAAATTGGTGAAATTACTCGTCTATCGCCAGAGGAAACAAAAGAATTATTCCCGCCGTTATCGGAGAAATATGGAGCTGTACATATAAGTGGTGCCGCTCGTGTAAATGGAAGAGCACTGCGTCAATCTCTTGTAAATGCTGCAAAAAAACATGGTGCTACTTATATAAAAGGAGATGCTGTTTTAATTCATGAAAACAATTATGTTAAAGGTGTTCATGTGAATGGTGAAATATTAACGGCAGATCAAGTAATTGTCACTGCAGGAGCGTGGGCAAATGAATTGTTAAAACCACTTGGTGTTAACTTTCTTGTGACTTTCCAAAAAGCACAGATTGTTCATTTACATATGCCAAACACGGATACTGAAAATTGGCCAGTTGTAATGCCGCCAAATGATCAGTACATTTTAACTTTTGAAGATGGCCGTATAGTTGTAGGAGCAACGCATGAAAATGATACTGGTCTTGATTATCGTGTTACAGCCGGTGGTTTACATGAAGTCTTTGATAAAGCATTGTTTGTGGCACCAGGGTTAGAAAATAGTACGATGTTAGAAACAAGAGTTGGTTTTAGACCATTCACACCAGGTTTCCTTCCAGTTATCGGTCCACTACCTAATTTTAAAGGTATACTCGTTGCGAATGGTTTAGGTGCTTCTGGATTAACAGCAGGTCCATACTTAGGTTCTGAACTTGCGAAACTTGCTTTAGGACAGCCAATAGAATTAGATTTAAGTCATTATGATGTAGCCGGTGCAATTGAATAGTTATTACAAAAAAAGATTAGGAGCAATTACCTAATCTTTTTTGTTTCTTTTTTCATTACCCGAAGTAAATTTTATGTGTGCAGAGGGAATTTTGAGTATTTTAGAGAAAAGCTATATGAATTGTAAGTTTGAAATTTAGGAGATTAAGGAGTTGCCTTAGGTGGATAATATTGAAATAAGAAGACCCATTCTCAGTGATTATGAAGAGTTAAAACAACTTTTTCATACAGTTATTATCGATACGTTTGCTAGAGAAGGTTTATCAGATTGGGCTGATGACATAGAAAATGAAATTGAAGCTAAAAAGCAGTACTTAAAATGTGACTTTGATAGCGATGGGGAAAATCGATATTTTTTAATCGCTGTAGATAAACGTTGTAATAAAATTATCGGTACAATTGAGTTTGGGCCATCTAGCAAACTGATTCATGAGTGTACAGATGGCGTATTAAAAGACTTGTATGAGGTGGGGACTGTATTTGTACTGCCGAATTATCAAAGACGCGGCATAGGAAATTTGCTTTTAAATGTGGTACTCCTTACCTTATTAGGGAGAGGGATTACAGAATTCTGTTTGGATAGTGGGTATACGAACGCACAGAAGATATGGAAGAACAAATTTGGAGAGCCTAACTTTTTGCTACAGGATTATTGGGGCGAGGCGTGTGATCATATGATTTGGAAAAAACGTATCAATGATATACCTATAATATTTAGTAGATAGCAAAAAACGGTATTTTCACTCAGCACGAATAGCTTTTCTTACATACATGTGCTATTATTTACCTTTACAATAAAAGAGGACGTGAAGCAACTTGATTAAAATTGATTTACCTACAGTTGATGTTTCAATCACAGAAAGAAAACAAGTAATAAAAGGCGATGAGCCAAGAATCACTCCAATTCATGGATTCATTGATTTCCACCTGTTCCCAAGAGATAAAAGCGGCATTTTTATGTTTTATAACATTAATGACGAACTTCTTTTTGTTGGGAAAGCACGTAAAATAAGACAGCGTATTAAAAAGCATTTTGAAGACAACGTTTCACCAATTAAAGCACATCGTGATGAAGTATACCGCATTGATGTATGTATTGTAGAAGATGCAATGGAAAGAGAAATTTACGAAACATATATTATTAACGAGTTTCAAGCGAAGTACAATGTGGATAAGGTATTTTATAAATAAAATAAGAGCAATTTAAAACATGATCTTAGTACTATATTAAGGTCATGTTTTTTTATTTAATAAAAAATATCGGATCCCCTTAGACTATTCGACAAAATATAACAATACAAAAGATTGTTTTTTGCTATGATAAGTAAAAAATTTATATATTGTGTTATTGGGGGATGAAAAGGATGTTGAAAAAATTTACTACATGTATTTTAGGTGGCGCTTTAGTATTCAATTTATCTGGTTGCGGAAGTACATCTGACAAAACTTCTTCAGAATCTAAAGAAACTACTTCTAAACAAGAAGAAAAGAAAGTGCAAACAACTGAAGAGACGAAAACGAAAGAGAATACAAAGCCGAAAAATACAGAGCAAACAAAAGAGAAATCAAAAATAAAAGAAAAAGAGTATACTTTAAACAAGAATTTTCAAACACCTAAATTTGATGTAACTGTAAAAAGAGTTGTAGAAAGAGATAAGGTTGGTAAAGAAAGTATAGGGATCCAAGAACCTGAAAATGGACATGTCTTTATTGTTTTAGAAGCGGAAGGAAAAAACATTACAAACGAACCGATGAAATTAGCCGTTTTACCATCAGTTGATTTAGTGGATGAAAATGATAATGCTTACCAAAGTGATGTGTGGGCAACTAGTAGTTATGAGGTTGAAAAAGGTGAGACCTCTACTATTACTAAGGAATTAAAACCTGGGGATGTCAAGAGAGAAAATAAAGTTTATGTGATTAATAAAGAAAAATTTGATACAGGAAAATGGTATGTACTTGTGAATCATGAGTATAAAGAACAAATTAAATAGTGTTTATATGTTAAGAGGAGATGTCTCCTCTTTTTTTGGTGTCTAAAAAATCTTTTAACCTTTGAATTCCTAGCTCTTTCCTTCATAACAACTAAAAACAAACATATACTGGTACAAGCAAACAAGAAAGGAGATCACCATGAACTGGTTAGAAGCTTTTATATTAGGAATTATCCAAGGGCTAACCGAATTTTTACCTATAAGCAGCACGGGTCATTTGTATTTAGGAAGACATTTATTTAACTTAGATGAAGCAGGTCTTTTCTTGGACACGATGCTTCATATCGGTACCCTGCTAGCAGTGTTTATTTATTATAAAAAAGAGTTTATTTATTTAATTAAAAATCCATTTTCAAAGCTTACGTTTTTACTCATTGTTGGAACAATCCCCGCTGTTATAATCGGTCTATTATTTAAAGATTTCTTTGAAGAGATTTCAAAGACAGGTGTCACAATCGGATGGGAGTTTTTAGTGACAGGTTTGTTTTTATATATGGCAGAGAAGCAAAAAAATGGACGTAAGAAAATGGATGACATTACATATCAAGATGCTTTCATTATTGGTTCGTTTCAAGCATTTGCTATTTTTCCAGCAATCTCTCGTTCTGGTATGACAATTGTCGCTGCGCTTTGGAGAAAATTAGATCGTGAAACAGCAGCATATTTTTCATTTTTGTTATCTACACCTGCTATCGTAGGCGCTATCGTTTTACAATCTGTGGACGTGTTTCAAGGGAAAGCTGAAACGATTTCAAGCACGTCGTTAATCGTTGGTACTTTATCCGCAGCATTTTTCGGATATATTGCAGTATCTTGGATGATTCAATACTTAAAACAGCATTCTCTTAAAGTGTTCGCGTATTATGTATGGGCTTTAGGTGTTTTAATTTTAACTTTACAGTTCACTGACGTATTTTAAGTTAGGTCTTGTTTGATGGAACATTATTAGCATTTTTATCGAAATTGCATGCGAATTATTTGTTCACGAAGTACTTATAATGAAAGGAGAAGATGAATACATGTTGATAAAAAAATCCTGTTGCGCAATGTTATAGCAGGATTTTTTATTTTATGATTCTATTAATATGCCAGGGGAATACAAAAGAAAATGAAAAATTATATTTTAGTGTCATGAAAGTAGCGGAAATATCTTTTGGGAGGTAAAAAATGTTAGGAAAAGCAATCGTTATTGGCGGAAGTATAGCTGGGAAACTAGCAGCAAAAGCTCTATCAGATTTTTTTCAAGAAGTAGTTATTTTAGAAGCAGGCGAAGAGTGGAATGAAAAAAGTCCTCGAAAAAAAGTGCCACAAAGTTATCATCCTCATGTGTTATTAAAAGGTGGTGAAGTAGCAATTGAGAAATTATTCCCTGCAATTATGACCCAATTAAAAGAAGATGGGGGTATCGTAAATAATTTTACTGGAGATTTGAGATGGCATCATTTTGGTTTATGGAAACAACCATTTATTGGAGAATTGAATGCGATTCAACAGAGTCGTCCTATGCTTGAGTGGCATATACAAAAAAGAATGCGTCAAGTAAATAATATTACAACGAAATATGAAACAATGGTGGAACAATTGTTAATTGATACGCACCGTAACAAAATCTCTGGTGTGAAAACAAAGTGTTTAAAAACAGGAATGAAAAAAGATCTTCACGCAGACCTAGTTGTTGATACGAGCGGATTTGGTTCAAAAAATATAGAGTGGTTAAAAACACATGGCATAGAAGTAAAAGAAGAAAAAGTATGGATTCAATTGTTTTACGCAACTAGGGTATTCCGTCTAAAACAGAATGAACGTCCTGATTGGTGTAATTTACTTATTTCTCCTAGCTTTCCTGAAAATCCTTATGGTGCCTTTATTCAAACAATTGAAGACAATCGATATTTCGTAACTTTTAGCGGATACGCCAATGAGAATGCACCAAAAACAGATGAAGAGTTCCTTGCATTTGCTCATAAGTTACCTGCACCAGATGTCATTCATTTCTTTGAACAAGCAGAACCGATTACAGATATAAAAATACATAAAATTCCATATCAAGTACGTCGCCGATTCGATTTAGTGAAAAATATGCCAGAAGGGTTCTTAGTAATGGGAGATGCTCATTGTCGTTTTGATCCGGTTTTTGGACAAGGGATTTCTGTTGCTGCTATGGAGGCTGAAGAATTACACATGTGTTTAAAGAATCGAAAAAGGTTAGAAAAAGGGTTTACTCGTAACTTTTATAAACGGATTTCGAAAATTATTGCAACGCCGTGGGAAATGGTTACTACAGAAGCATTTCGTCATCCTAAGATAAAAGGAGAGAAGTCTTTTATACAACCACTTCAACAATGGTATACGAAGAAAATATACCAGCTTTCTGCGAATAATCCAGACATTTATATTCGTTTAGTCAAGGTAATGAATCTTATGCGTAGTCCTCTACATCTTTTTCACCCTAAGGTATGGTTTGCTATTCTTACAACTCGACAAAAATAAAGAAGGTTAATGCTATTACTTTATAGTAGGGAATTAACTACTAAATGGCGAATTTATAATAGTTAATTGAATAAAAAAGGAATGAATTATGAATGGAAATATACATAGAAAAATTAAAGGAACAAGATGCAGAAGAATTGTTTGCTTTTGAGTGTTATAATAGAGCCTTTTTTGAAAAGATGGTACCAAATCGTGGAGAGGACTACTATGTTTATGAAACATTTCAGCACAAACATGATGAATTGTTAAAAGAACAAAAAGAGGGCATTTCCTACTTTTATCTCATCAGGAATATGGAAAAAACAATTGTAGGTCGAATAAATTTAGTAGATATAGAGAAAGATAGACAGTTAGGATATCTTGGTTATCGTGTAGGAAAAAATTTTGTTGGAAAAGGAATCGCAACTAAGGCTGTCCAATTACTCCTAATTCAAGCAGCAAAAAATCAAATTACTGAAATTCATGCAAAGACAACAAATAATAACATTGCTTCACAAATAGTATTGAAAAAAAGCGGCTTTTCACAAACCGCAATTGATAAAAAAGTTATAGAATTAAATGATCAAAAGGTTAATTTCATTCATTACGTTTGGAAACATACTAAAATATTACAAAAGAAATTTTAAAACAAAAGGGGATCAATGCAATGAAGGACTTACGTTATCCAATTGGGAAGTTTACTTATGAAGGAAATATTACGGAGGAAATGATAGAAAAGTGGATTCAAGAAATTGAAAATCTCCCTAAAGAACTGACAAAAGCAATTAAAGATTTAGATAAAGATCAGCTAGATACACCGTATCGAAAGGGTGGGTGGACAGTACGGCAAGTTGTTCATCATGTGGTTGATAGTCATATGAATAGCTATATTCGTTTTAAGTTAGCTCTTACAGAAAATAACCCAACAATTAAGCCATATATGGAAGAGAAATGGGCAGAACTCCCTGATTCAAAATTACCTGTAGATGTTTCTCTTGTATTATTAGATTCCTTACATAAAAGATGGGTAAATTTATTAAATTCTTTAGAACAGGAAGATCTTGAAAAAACTTTTAATCATCCAGAATCAGGTGAAACAAAACTAGAGGTTGCAATTGGATTATATGCTTGGCACGGGCGTCATCACACTGCACATATTACTTCTTTACGGGAAAAATCAGGGTGGTAAGTACCATGGAAGTCATATTAGAAAGAGCAATCGAGTTTGATGCAGAATCTATTTTTAATATTCAAGTACAAGCATTTAAACCGTTATTAGAAAAATATAAGGACTATAAAACGAATCCTGCTAATGAAACGATTGATAAAGTAATTACAAGAATAAATCATCCTAATGGTAGATTTTATAAAATATTAGCTAATCATACTCTTGTCGGAGCTATTTGTGTATTTTGGAAAGAGAAGACGACACAGTTTTGGATTAGCCCTATGTTTATTCTGCCTAATTATCAAGGGAAAGGGATCGCTCAGAAAACACTCACTTTAATAGAGAAGATGTTTCCACAAGCAACGAGTTGGGAATTAGCTACAATCTTAGAAGAAGAACGTAATTGTTATCTATATGAAAAAGTAGGTTACATTCAGACAGGGTTAAGAAAGAAATTGAATGATCATACAACACTTGTTTACTATAAAAAGATATTATAAAAATAGATTTTAAAAGGATAGATAAAGCAGAGTATATCTGTTTTATCTATCCTTTTATTTTGGCCTTATATAAACGTTTTTGTATTTTTAAAAGGAATCAGTGCATGTTGTTCCAAAATATACGGGGTTAATACTTTTATTTATGCATAAAAATACAAAAAATTATTTCGTTGTGTATTTTACTAATGCTTTTTGAACGCTTAAAATACTGTCATCACTTTTAAATTCTTTTGTGATTGGTTCATGCATACTAGATAGCCAAATTTTAAGTTCTGCATCTAAATCAAAATGACCTGCTGTTTCGATACTAAACTGTGTGATACTTTTATATGGAATAGAATGATATTCTGTTTTCTTACCAGTTACTCCTTGTTTATCTACTAAAATCATTCGTCGATTTGTAAACACAATTAAATCTCGAATCAATTTATACGCATACTCAACTTGTTCATCATCAAGCATAATCTTTTGTAAGTCACGCTCTACATTTTCTGTACTCGTATCAGATGCATTTCCTAAAATACCGCTAAATAAACCCATTTGAAATTCCTCCTTCTTTATGATCTTTGGAATGAGTTTCTTTTATTGTAGCACGTTATAGACTAAGAGATTCTTACAATGCAGCAATAGTTTTTTTAAGTGAATACAACGAATTTATTGGTATTTCATCATAATATCTTGTGCTAAAATATAAGTGTTTATAAAATTAAGAAACAAACGCAGAGGGAGTATACATGAAAAATATCGGTTTAGTATTAGAAGGCGGAGGCATGAAAGGATTATATACAGCTGGTGTACTCGAGTACTTTATGGAAAATGATTTATTTTTCCCATATGTAGTTGGAGTATCAGCAGGAGCATGCATGGGGGCAACTTATGTATCTCGCCAAAAGGGAAGAAATAAAAAAGTAAATACAGAGTTAGTTTCTGATCATCGTTACATATCTTATCGAAATTTCATACGAAAACGAGAATTGTTTGGGATGGATTTTCTTTTTGATGAAGTGCCTACTAAAATTGTACCGTTTGATTTTCAAACTTTTTTACATACAAATGAGCAATTTGTTATCGGAACAACGGATTGTGAGACAGGAGGAGCTGTCTATTATAATAAGCAAGAGCACGGGAATGATATATTAAAAATTATTCGTGCATCAAGTTCTGTACCATTTATTGCTCCAGCTGTAGACTATGATGGTAAAAAGCTTTTGGATGGGGGAATTATTGATCCTATTCCTGTTCGAAAGGCGCAAATAGACGGATATCAAAAGAATGTTGTTATTATGACGAAACCGGAAGGGTATGTGAAAAAGCGTAATAAGTTTTCATCTATGGCGAAATATTTATATAGACGATACCCGAAAGTCTCTGAACTGTTAGTAGAACATTATCGGTTCTATAATGAAACCATTTCCTATATGTCTTCAGATCCACAAAACGAGAATTTCTTTGTCATTCAACCAAGTGTACAACTTCCTGTTAGTGGGATTGAAAGAAATAAGGATAAGCTTGTTAATTTATATAATCTTGGATATCAGGATGCAAAGGATCAGTATGAGCGGTTATTAGAATGGATAGAGAAATGAACAAAAAAACACACAGACTATATTGTTTGTGTGTTTTTTTGTTCATAAATTATACAACATTAGTACCATGTCTATATAGGGATTTATTTATAAAGAAAGAAGTATTAATTATATAATGCGATATTGGAGGGAAGAGGAATGAAGTCAATACTAAGTTCTAAGATAGCAGAACTTACAGATCAATTGATTAACGGAGATATACGAGCTTATCACACATTTTTAAATGAACTCAAAACAAATAGGACGCCATTTATAGAAACTTGTCCAATGAATAGTCAGTATCATCTTATTACTTACATATGGCTAGGCGATCAAGACACAGAAAATGTTTATGTATTTGGTAGTTATCCTGGTTGGGACCTTGATGCCAATCAACTCGAACAGCTTTTAGATACGAATGTTTGGTACAAAACATTTAGAACGAATAAAAAGTTTATTTCTACCTATCACTTTTCAGTTAATGATTATTTTGAAAACAATTGGGTAGCGCGTAGTAAACAGTATCAATTAGATCCATTTAACAGTCATATATTCGGAGGAGGAACAGATAAAGCAGCTATTTTAGAAATAGGAATGGAAACGCAGTACGATAAAAGATTCCCTAAAAATTATTATCCTCAGGGAAAAGTTGAAACATATTCTTTTTACAGTTTTATTTTAGGCAATACACAAAAAATCCATATTTACACACCTCATCGTTATTCTCTTACATCAAGCCTTCAAGATCTTATCATCACATTTGATGGAAACTCATTTATGCAAAATCTTTCAGCGCCAGCAACACTTGATCATTTCATTCATAATCAAGAAATACCTTCGTGTATTATTGTTGGAATTGAGCACGTAGATCGATTGCAGGAACTTACTTATAACGATAAAATGAACACGTTTTTAATAGAAGAGCTACTTCCTTGGATTCAAGCGAAATATTATGTGTATAAGGATCCTTCGCACATAACAATTGCAGGATTAAGCCTCGGTGGCCTAGCGGCATTTTATGCAGCACTTAAGAATCCTCATATTTTCGGGAATGTACTATCATTGTCAGGTTCTGTATATTGGAAAAAGGATGGTCACGAAGAAGAAATCCCTTGGATGGAGAAACAATTTTTATCAATTAGTAATACGCTGAGATTACGTATGTATATGGCGGCTGGAACACTTGAGAACGAACCGCTTTTAAAAGCTAATAGAAGCCTATCTAAGACACTTAGAGAAAAAGAATACCAAATTATCTATAGTGAGTTTCAAGGCGGTCACGACGAAATCTGGTGGCGAGAGCAACTTGCTGAGGGGATAGTATCGTTAAAACATTCAAGGACGTTATCTTAAAAAGAAAGGGAGAGGGAAAATATGAATGAATTGGGATTGTTGCTAATGTCTAAAAATCGCTTTTGAATGTATTAAATGAATATATAGTCTTAATATAGGTGGAAAATAGAGAAGAGGCGCTATATTTATCAATGCAATGTACATGTAAAAATACAAAAAATAATTATAAGTAATCATAGATTACTAAGATTAAGAATCAAAGCAAACAAATAAGATTGTATAGAAAACCCTAAATTTAACCATATTTAATAAACGGGATATAAATATGAAAAACTGTAGAAATACTGGAGAAAAACTTACATGTACGAATTTTAAATAGTTTTAATAACAAAATGAAAATTATTTAATTGATCGTGTCGTAATTTTATGGCCATCTGGAACATTTATAATTCAACTGATTTTTAACTTGAAAATTGCTGTGAGAAATTTCATCGTAAATTAGCAATGAAAACTGAGGAATTTTAAAAGAAAAATATTTAAAGCGAATTTCATTAAAAATCTCCGTTTCATCTCAATTTGTATAGTTTACTTGCATTTAGAGACAGAGAAATACTATTTTTCTATAACTACCTATAATATATATTATGTTAACTGTAAAAATGAAAGTAACTTATCTTTATTGTATTTACCCCTCTTTTTGTCTGGCGACACAAACTTGGGGACTTTTATGTATATGATACTTCAACTAAATTAGTACCCAAGTTTGTGCTGTCCTATAATTTGTTATTGGTAAGTATGCCGGTATCATTTCACCAACCCCTAAGTTCTTATTATCTATAGTCCAAGAAATCTTTTTCCAGTCTAGAATACCTTCTTCTGTTTTTTTTTAGGATTATTATATAAATATGTATCAGATAATTCAGCGAGAAAAACAAATAAACCACCTGATGTAGCTTTGAAAGAAAGATTGATCAAAAGTGAGCTACAAACGTTGATTTTACAATAGTAGAAACCCACTCATTTTGAAAAAAGGTTGATCAAAATGAGTGGGTTAACTTTTTACACACGATTAATTTCTATAAAAAAGATTGATCATTTTAGTCTTCGATTTTTAGAAAATTCTCATGGTTGTATCGTATAAAATCACTTATTCTCTTAATAGTAAGACGAGCTGTTTCATTAAACTTGATATGCAAAGGATTAATTGATTCAGAGAGTTCCCTAGTACTGTCAAGATTCTCACGTGTAACAGCAAACTTTTCTAAAGTATTGGGACAATTATATTTTTTAAGAACTAATTCAGTTTCTTCTAGGAGCAGATACATGGGCTCTTCCCCAAAATACTGTAATCCAGTTTTGATTGCTGACCAAATTTTAGGTTGGGCCCTAAAATAGGCACTCCACCAATAGAACTCACACTTTGATTCAATTGCATGATCATAATATACATGAAATACAAACAACGCTTTCTGTCCAGCGGTTAGCTCTTTATAAAAAAGTTCTTTTGAAATGTAACTATTTTCTGGTTGTTTAGCCATTCTTTTTTTATACTCCAGAATCAACGGTTTAAAACAAGCATTAAGCAAGGCTTCATCAGCTAAGGAATCGAACTCCTGTCTTTTCATTTGTACTATCATTCAATCACTCCCTATTGAATATTATACAATGATTGAAATAAATGATTACATAATATTCTAGAATAAATTCCACTGTTGCTTAATGATGCAAATCGATTGTTTTTTCTCAACATGAACCGTCTTTTTCATATAAGTCCCAACTAAATTGCTACGATTGTTGCAATATCAATGATTCATTGATTGGTAGTTTTGTGTCGCCAAACATCTTTTGATCGTTACCTAATAAAAAAGATTAGTGTCAGAACGCAACACACTAATCTTTGAAAGGATTTTAATTTGAATGAATTTGTTCAAATTGATTTTTGAATTCTAAATCGTTTTTTAACCAACTTTTAAATGTCGATTTGCTAATGCTGAGGTATTCGCAAGACTTATTTATAGATTTGTACTTCTGATATTGTATAAGAAAATCATTTTTTCTTTGAGCGACAGCCGATTTTGTTCTCTTTAATTTTCTATCATGTAATTGTTCCGAATCTGAGGTTTCCATTTGAAATATATCATATTTTCTTTGCAAAAATAATTCTTTATCTTTATAGATCCAATCAGAGAAAAGTTTAATTGTTTTTCGCCCGCTGAGAATTACACGATAATGAGTTTTTTTATTTATGAAGTTTGGTTTGAAGTTTCGCTCTTGTAAGATTTGGATTAAGGAATGCATAAAGCTATATGATCCCCCGACAAAACTTACTGTATACGTTGGGTAATTTACATAGCCATCTCCATCAAAATATCCTCTAACGAAATGATGTAGATGCTCTTGTGGGACAAATGTGAATTGTACGTTGTTTGATTTACAAGGCGTGATTCCATGTAAGTTCATTAAATCGCTTTTCATTATTTTGCTATTTAAATTTAACATGTAAACACCAGTTTTTTTGTTTTGATACAGTGGCTGGTCTGAATTGAGTTCTATTTTTATATCTTCTAAGATACTGGATTCTTTTTGAGAAATACTTACAGTTTGGTTATCCTTTAAAATGACACCATCTGCAATGAAGAAACCTAAAATGTACGCCATGTTGTTAGACCAATACTTAAAGTAATCTTCCTTTACATTATATTTGCGTTTCCAGCTCCCTCTTGCTCGCTTTTCAACATTGTTATCTGTTAAAACCATCCGAACATATCTAGGTGAGACATTAGCTAATTTTGCGATATTTGACGTGCTCTCCCCTTTTAAATAAAGCTTAATCATTTCATCTTTTTCCAGTGTACATTTAGACTTCTTTTTGCTCCTGTCAACCATTTTGATTCTCTCTTTTCAATAGATTTAAATTAGGTGTGCACCTTCTTCTATATCATATAAAAGAACTGATGTTCTGTCTATTTTAACTAGTGGAATTGGAGTAACATTTTTATTCACTGTAGATCTTCATACCCTCCCTCTTTTCTGCTGCTATCTGCTCTATTTTTGTAGTAACTATATAGCGTATTTCCTCGAGTTCTCTTCTGAGAATTATTTTTAGATCATTTAATTTATAGAATTTTTAAATTAAACAGAAATATCCCCTTTTTCTTCTTGATTTGTATAAAATATATCCTTTAGTATAGATGTATAAATCTAATTGTATCTATTTTGTTTACATGAATCCTAGATGATTAGATTTATGTAATAAAGGTTATAAAAATTTAGGAGGGGTATGTGTGTTTTCGAAATGGAAAAAAGGTTTCGTAACTACTTTATTCGCATTAACAACGTTTTCGACAATGGCATCTGCTGAAGAATTACCTGCTGATCAACAAAAATGGCAGAAATGGGTTAGTGAACATGCAGCTAAATTACAGGAACCAACTACTGCTAGTTCTAATGAGGATTTATCTTTTTTAAAGAAAAACTTACAAGACAAACGTATTGTCTTATTAGGTGAATCTACTCATGGTTCAACCGAAATGAATCAATCTAAGGTTCGGATGATTAAGTATTTGCATGAAGAAATGGGTTATGATGTGATTGCATTTGAATCAGGCTTTGCAGAAGCGAATGCTGTGTATCAAAATATAGATGATTTAACAGCTGAACAAGCTATGAAGAAAGCTATTTCTGGAGTATGGCATACAGAAGATGTGGAAGAATTATTTCAATACATAAAAGAACAAAAAGAAAAAGGAACGCCCCTTATTTTAACGGGATTCGATATACAAATACCGTGGAATGCCTCTACTGCTACATTTACAACAACTGCAAATGAATGGATTAGTAAATTGAATCCTGAAATAGGGAAACTTCTCGTAGAAGCGGAAGATGAAATAGTAAAATACCGTTCCGTTTCTTCTTATGAAGAATTCCAAACGATGCAGTCTTCTCTTTTGCTTAAATACGAAAAAGTAAAAGAATTCATTCAACAGCATTCAAATGATTTAAAACAAGTAGCGCCTAAAGCATCCTATGATGTAAAACTTCTAGAAAAATCAGTCAGTATTCGAATTGATACGCTGAAAACGCATATTCCAAATGAAGTAAAACCGAGATTTGGAATCCCATTTGATTACGCTAACTATAATAATTATTCGTTATACTCACGTGATCAAAAAATGGCGCAAAATTTAGCGTGGCTTAGTGAGCTGCAATTTAAAGGTGAAAAAACAATAGTTTGGGGGCATAATTATCATATTCGAAATCAAAATTCTAAAATGATTCAAGATTGGACTGAAACCTACAAATATGGATTCGTAGGACCAAACATGATGGATTATCTGCCAAAGCGTATAAAAGACCAAATGTATACTATAGGTTTGTTTGCATATAGCGGAAGTAGCCTAGACTCTACAGATAATAAAACTATTATCTATGTAAAGGAAAAACATGAAGCCAATAGCATTGAGCAAATTTTAAAAGCTGCGCACCATCCGCAAGTATTTGTAAATTTAAAAGGTGAGGAAAATCGCCCTGAAACTTCTTGGATGTATACGCCGATTATAGGACAGTATTGGGGAGCAACAGATGAAATTATGATACCTAATCAACAATATGATGGGATTCTCTGGTTAGAGCATATCACGCCTTCTCAGATTAAATAAAACGAAAAGCGCACCATATATTTCATTGGTGCGCTTTTTATGTATACCTCTTTATAAAAGATATAGTGATTTTCTATAAAGCTCTTCTCTCCTTTAATGTCTAAGGAAAGACCCTTTATATAGGTGTTTAAGAATCTTATGTATTATACAAATCAGATGGGATTATTCCTTTTTCTCCTCATTTGTATTTCCGTAAGCAAATACCTCAAAAACGAATTCACATAGACCAACAACTACTTCCCCAATTACTTCGTGCATTTTCCCACACTCCTCTTTTTGTAAATCTATCTTAAGTATATAAGCAGGATGTTTTTAAGTGCTATTGGAGAAGGTGACATGAACATTACAAATTTGTAATGTTTCGTTTCATTCTGCTGCTTTTTAATTCTCTTTCGAATTAAAGTGGCGTGTACTATATATTGTTTATACGTGAGTTGTCTAACCTGTTAAATTCTTTGCAGTCATATTCTACTAATGTATTATTTATAATGACACATTTATGTTCTAATACATGAGGTTCATTGAGCATTTTAGGTAGAAAGTGAGGTATCATCTTCCCTACCCCATAATTGTATTCACTAAGTATCCATGATACGTCTTTCCAGTCTAAAATTCCTTCGGTTGTCTTTTTAGGAGTCTCATAGTAAAAATTATTAAACACATCTACTACATACGCATACATGCCACCTGAATATGTATGATCTACTTCCCATGTAATGATACCTTTGAAATGAATTTGATTGTTTTTAACGTCAATATCCGTTTCTTCTTTTATTTCGCGAATTGCGCTTTCTAATGGCGTTTCTCCGCTCTCTATTTTACCACCCACACCATTCCATAATCCCTTAACAGGATCGTATTCTCTGTTTAACATGAGTATCTCTTCATTTCTTCTAATAAAACATAAAGTGTGTTTGTACAAGTTTTCCCCTCTCCTTTATAAATCTAAATTTAATTCTAACAAATAAAACTATATTTTTTTATTTTCATTTAAAGATAAATTTTAACATCTACATTTCTATATTTTTAGTAATTATCCTAACGTTTCCGTCGATTCTTCCCCGCGTTTTAATTTGCTAGCTTCTTACTTCTTTTTCGAATTTATCCAAACCACTTCTTTTATTGTCTATAACATAAAAATAAAGAGTATCTCAAATAGAAATACTTTTTATTTTTATGTTAGTTTCATTTGTTTTCTGGAAATAGCTTATTGAACAATGAATGAGGAACCGTTTTTTTAATTAACAATTCGTAAACTTCAGCACCAACATCATGTAGAGTTACATAGGCAAAGAAATCTTCTGTTGTATCCAACAACGAAAATGTGTTTTTAAGTCTATTCATTACATTGATTCCTATTAAAACCAGCTGCTCTTCAAAAAACGATTTATGAAATGCTATCTTTCTTTCAACATTAAGTATTGGATGCTCCGTATTTATACAATAGTATGCATTTGAGATTTCTTCTAATTGTGGGGTGGTTAATTCATTGAAAAAGGTAAACGGAAATGATGAATCATGGTACCGAATTCCATATAAGCTATTAAGCTCTTTTTCTGATTCATCAGAATACCATTTGTCAACTATCTTTCGGTATGCCTGTTCGGTATTTATTGATATACCAAAATAGCCTCCCTCAGTATCGACATACAATGCGAGTACAAATACATCTTTATTATTTTCGGAATGAGAAAATTTTTCTATGACATTAGAACATGTCTCAAAAAATAAATCTTCAACATACTTAAAATCAGCTAAAAATATATCTTTTTCATTTGAGATATCTTCAAAATATTCAATAGTTTTTTCAGGAGTATAAACAATAAAACCTTTTTGAGTTGACTCCCAATCTCCATTAATGACTTGTTTAAGAAATGTGTTATAATCCATGGTTTTACCCCTTTTTCCATTTGTTTTTATGTACTATTTGTTTGTAATAACGACAAGAAAATATATAAGACGTTTTTAATATTAATGCAAAGCAATCATTACTTATATAATCGTATAGTCATCAAAATATTGATCGATACTTTGTAGCTTTTCTACTTTAAAATTTATAATAGCAAAAGAACTCTCTTCTAGATGTAACTTTTCATCTAATGTAATAATGTTGTCGTCTTTATCGATCAATATAAACGAATAAACACCCTCTAGAGTAGCTGTTACCTTTCCTAACGCTTTTTTATCCAACCAAATAGACAATCCTGCGAACAAAGAAGCAGTAACAATCACTTTATTCTCTATTAATTCAATTTTAGTATAGTCTGGACTATCAATATCGGATAATTCAACGTAATTACATGCCGATTTCCCGTATTCTTTTTTAAAATAGTCAATGAAACTACTAATAAACATTTCTTTGTTATTCAAATTTTCTAGTATTTCTCCACTTTCATTCAGGATAAGTTCCTCTAGTCTTTCGTCTGTAAATATTTCGCTATATACTTGCATAGTTCTCCTCTCTAATCCCCTATTTTCCTGTACAAAATAATTAAAAGGTTACGATTTGCTTTTTTATTTCATCACTATGTTGAGTCGATTGCTCTAATTTATTTTCAGTGAGGTATTCTTGGTTATCAAGTATCTTTCATCTTATACTGATTTCATCTTGAAATTATAGCCTTATTACTTGTGAATAATTGTTCCATTAAAAATATATGGTACAGTTTCTTTTCTTTGCAATAGACCTTTTACATGTTCCGGCAGTCGTAAATATGTTTCTGCAGTTTGTAATTCCATCCATTTAACTTCCTCGATTTCTTCGGGTCTTGATATATGTATTTCTCCACCAACAATTTTCCCTACAAAGTTGATAAATATAGCGTGGTGCCCTTTTTCTTCAAAAAACGCTTCACTTATTGCGAAAATCCCCTTTACCTCTATATCTAACCCTGTTTCTTCTTTTACTTCGTGAATTGCTGCTTCTTCTAGAGTGTTTCTCCAGCCTCGACTGCACCACCCGGTAAAGTAAAATAAGAACCATTTTCTCCTATATTTTTAACCATCAATACTTTTTCTCGAAACTCATCATAAAATAATACGTATGTTACAGCTACTTTTTTCATAGGAACCTCTTTTGTTGATTTCTAATATACAGTTCTCTATAAAATGAGGTATCCCTTGTTATTAAATTTAAAATACTATTATCAAGAATAATAACGAATATATCTTTATTAGTATTTAGTGAGACGTATTCTACGTGTAAATTATAACTCATAAAATAACCGGGAATGAAAAATTTAAATCCATCTAAAAAGAGCCTTCATGTTTGGGGCTCTTTTTAGATGGATTAAGCTACTTTTCGATATAGCTTTTGTGTTGCTTTCTTTTTCTCTTTGCTCGGTGGTCGAATGAAAATAGCGATAATAAAGGATACAATACATAGTATACCGATTGTAATGAAAGTTGGCTGAAATCCACCTAATAGCGCTCCAATGAACGAACCAGCAAGTGCCCCGAAGCCAAATCCCTGATATACGATCCCGTAATTTGTACTATGATTCTTTAAACCAAAGAAATCACCCACGATTGCTGGAAATATGGTAATGTTGCCTCCGAAACAAAATGCAACACTTGCAACACAAGTAAAATAAATAGCATAGTTTAAACTCATAAAGCTGAGTGTGAAAACAGATAAGCCAATTATAATAAAGGTTGCTGAGACAATCTTTAATCGACCTATTTTATCTGATAATGTTCCGAGAACAATTCGGCCTGCAGTATTAAAAATTGCAATCATTGCAACGGCATTAGCTGCAGTTGCTGCACTAAGCCCTACGAGTTGAACTCCGATATCTTTCACCATACCGATTAAATATAGACCACTCATGCATGATGTAAATAGCATAAAAAACAATAAATAAACTTGTTTTGTGCGCAACATTTCTTTCGGTGAGTAGTTATTACTTAATGTTTCAGATACTGTTTCATTTGTCACAGCTTCGCGCAAGAAGTAAGATCCCGCAAGGACTAAAATTAATACAATGATGCCCCAATATAAAAAAGCTTCCGAAACACCAACTGTATCAATGAACCTTCCATTCACGTATTTAAAAATTAAGCTGCCCATTCCATATGCTGAGACTGATATACCAGAAATTAAGCCTTTCCGATTTGGAAACCACTTAATTAAATTTGATAATGATGTGATATATGCTGTACCATCTGCATACCCTACCACGACACCAGCTAGTAAATAAAGTAGTGGTAATGAGGAAACTTGTGAGCTAAGTATTAATCCAATCCCAAGAATAATTCCTGACGTTGCGATAAGTTTACGAAGTCCCATTTTTTGTTGTAATTTACCTGCAAATAAAGTTGAAAATGATAAAGAAAAGCTCGTAATTGAGAAAGTTATCGCCACAGCATGAAGTTCCCAGCCAAATTTACTTACTAAAGGTTGATTAAACAAACTCCATGTATAAATCGTTCCAAGACCAATTTGCACAATGATTGTGCCTAGGACAATAAGCCATGGATTTACAGATGCTTGTTTCATGCGAACTGTCCCTCTCTTATCATGACATGATTTATCACAATTTAGTATGTCCATGGTGAAATACAAGATACGAATTTAAAAATGGAAATTAAATTTGTATCTTGTATAAAATAAACAAAAAGACGCTTCATTAAGAAACGCCTTTTTGTCGACTAGAGTATATACGGGTTTATTGTAAAAAAGCTGTGTTAAGATAAGACATTTTCAGATGCTTATATACATATGGTACCAAATGCTATCTTTATTTTTATGGGGCTTGAGATGTATTTTTCTTTCATAAGAAAGTCGTATAATTAATATTCGATTTCCTCATAATCTTTTGGCTGGGGAACAGTTTGCATATTTGCCGCATCTTTTGGATCACTATATATAGCATTTTGTTCGGTACTCATATCTTTTACATTTTGTTTATTATTTTTGTTCGGCTGCTTTTTCATTCAGGCTCACTCCTTTTTTATAAAAGTAGTTATGCCCTAATTGAGTCATTTTTACTGACACAAAATGTATCAGCGACTAAATTGCTAAATTCTCGTAAATAATACAGATAATTGTCTCCTCCATAGTTATATTTTTTGTTATACATTTTGGCAACGACAATATTATACTCGGGAATAACTAAAATCGTGGGTCCTGTATTCCCTAATATTTGATACGAACCTTTAGGAACTCTTTCGCCAAGTTCGCTTTGTAAAGCTGGTATGTTTTGTACAAACCAAAAGCACCCGTTTTGTGGTAAGTCTGTGTTTTCGTATTTTGGACTTTGAAGGCTTGTTGCAATTTTAATGACCTCTTTCGGTACAATTTGTTTTCCGTTTATATACCCTTCATTTAAATGCAAACTCCCCCAATAGACGAATTCTCTGGCAGAAACAAAAAGATTTTTTTCTGTTCCATCATCTAACATCCCAGTACTACAAATTGCTTCTTCGTAGGGATTTACTATTACTTTTACCAAATTCTCATCATGCTTTTTTCTCCATCCGGTTTCTTTAAAGCCTGCAGGTATAAAGATACGTTCTTTTAATAATGCAGGAAAGCTTTTATTGTATAGCTGATAAATAAGGTGTGTCATCATACGTACGTTAATATCTCTATATGCCCACCCTTTTCCAGGCTCGAATTCTCGATAAATGGTCCCGTCTTCTTTTTCATTTAAACCATGTGAATGAGTTACTAGATGTCTTAAGGTTGTCTTACCAAGCAAATTTTTATCATAGTTTTTAAAATAATCTGCTGCATAATCATCCAAGTGCTTTATTTTCCCTTCATATAGTGCATAAGCAACTGCTAAACCTAAATAACTCTTTCTAGCTGAAGCAACATTAAATTGTGAAGAGGCAGTTACCTTTTGGCTATTCGGAGAGTTCGAATGGTTGCCGCTATAGTATTCTAGTACTATTCTATTATCTTTCATAATACAAAGTGCTGCTGCAGAACTATCATTCCGTTCTTTTATATCTTCTACCCATGAAACTAATTTCTGATATGTATCCAATGTATGATTCACCTCGATATGAACTCTATATCGAATATTAAATTCGTTGGAAACAGAAATTACCCTTTAATTTTTCTATTCTATAAAACGAAAGAAAAGTGCTTTTGTAGTCCAATCATGTATATGCACTTTTCTTTCATCCAAAATTCACCCATGTTTCAAACTTAAATGAACCACCAGCTCCAGCAACCAAAGCAACCAAAGCAGCCGAAACATCTGAAACATCCACCGCAACGTCCGCATCCGCCACAACGCCCGCAACCACCGCAGCGTCCACAACCGCCGAATTGTTGACGAGCATCTTCTTGAACATAATAATATGGATATTGATTTTGTTGATCCCAATACACAACATTTCCAGCTTGATAATCATTTAAGTTCAAGGATTGCAGTTCTTGTTGAAATTCATTCATTTGTATGACCTCCGTTTATAAGTTAAAGCTTCTATCCAGCATAATTCATCGATGTTTTTCAATATTCTTTTGCTTGTTTAAGCTACGTAATAAACAGCGCTAAATATAGAAATATAGACTAATTGCAATACGTACAACAACAAAATATGAGCTTTTACTGGGTGATGTACCTTGTTCGGTTGCCTATTTTTAGATAGCTTATATATTGGGTTCGTCTTTATAAATGAAATGATGAAAGAAATTTTACAAATATGAAATTAAGATGAGGATCTTATATTCTTTGTAGGAGCATGATCAGAAGTGTACTTCTTTTGTCCAATCAAGGTGAATCAATTATTTTATTTGAGGATGACGACTCTCTTTAATGGTTATTAAGAATAAGTTGGGTACTATGCAGTATTATTAACACTTAAGTACCCAGTAAATGCTTTATAAATTGCTAATCCAACAATTTGATAAATCTCCTTTTTGTACCTTTTCTATTAATCTTTGAACAGAGGGTTCGGGCATTATTTTATATGTAATTAGATTTTCATTATTAGGGATAATCCAATGAAATTCCAAATGAGGTTCTTTAGAAATCGGTGTTATATCACTGTACAAGTCTTTACTATAAACTTCGAAAACATGGTTAATTTCATAATGAAGATTCTCACTATCTTGCCACTCGTTTTCAATCACTCCTAGAAAGCGCTTAACTTCACAATCTATACCTATTTCTTCTTTCAGTTCGCGAATTAATGCGTATTCTGCAGGTTCTCCTAATTCTACATGGCCACCTGGTAGAAAAGAATGATGCCCTTTGTAATTTGCTATTAAAAGTTTGTTATTTTTTATAATAATCCCTCTTACAATATGATGGAATTTTGTTTTCATTAGGTTCCTCCTCTTTATGTAGTAACTGCTTTATAGTATTTATTTTTTGTTCTTCTATAACGATCGTGAATAGATTTTGATTACATTTGTCCGAAATACCCATTTAGTAGTGGAATAATGTAAATCATCGGTGTTTCGTAGGGATGAATGCGTTTAATAACTGCCAGTGCCTCTTTTACTATTTCTCGTTTACACCTTATTTCCACTTTACATATTTATCTAAATTGCATACTTTGTTTCCACACCTTTTCTTCATTAAAATTAAATAAGTAAACGATAAACTTCTTCTCCATCATAAACATGACCAAGATCTACAAAACCATAGCTTTCATATAATTTTTTTGCTCGGGTGTTTTCTTTGTGAACAGTTAGACGAACTTCTTTACACTGAGAGAAATGATGGGTAATCCATTTAATCATTTCTATTAAAGTAGATTTTCCGTATCCTTTTCCTTGATATTTTTCATCAATCAAAAAACCATTAATCCAATACATATCTTCTGTATTTCTATCAAAGGCATGCATAATAAACCCAACCATAATTTCATTATCATATATAGCAAATGGTATATATTCTACGTTATCGCCATCTGGTTTTACATATATTTTCGCAAGCGATACAGCCACAGGTGGCACAAACTGTTTTTGCTTGTTGGATACTTGCAAATTTAGTGCTTCTTCCCAGTTTTCTCTTGTTACGATTTTTAATTGTATGTTTGCCATATGTAGCTCCTTTGGAATAACAGATTATGAAATCGTTGAAAAGTACTTATATGAATTGAATTTACAAAAATAATTGGTACGAAAAAACCTCATTCATTTTTATTCTTTTTTTATATTCGTTTCATTCCATTAATCTCCTTTTTCTCATATAGATTTTAAAACATCGAATGTGATTTATTTACATTGTTTGTTCTTTTAATACATATGTTTTGATCTTTTTCACTTTTTATATGTGCGAGTATAACGCCAAATAATGTTATGCCACCACCAAGTATAGATAACACAGTTGGAACTTCCCCTAACCATATCCAACTAAGAAAGCATGCAAACGCTGGCGTTAAATAAAGTGAGCTCGTTGCTTCAGAGGCCCCAGCATGAGAAGTTATATAAGCTAAAGCGATATAAGGAAGTACCGTTGGAAAAAGACCTAAATACACAGCACTAAAAGTAACTTCTATAGGAGCTTTTACTATTTCAGAGCCGAGCCCTGGTAAAAAGATTAGCATGAATAAAGTCCCTGCCCATATCGTATATACAGTAAACGGTAAGCTTCCATACTTTTTGAGGAATGGTTTTTGAAAGACAAAGAATAGACTTTCTGAAAATGCAGCAAGCAGTATAAGTAGTATGCCAGTCTATCCATCCCTATAATTTGAATTTTTCACGAAAAAATATACAAGCAAGAATTGCAGTAAAGATAGGGGTAGTAACTGATACAATCAAACTTGCGGGGCCAGCGCTCACACTTTGCTCTCCATAATTTAAGGCGATATGATAAACAGTAAAACCTAAGCCGCCTAGTATGAATATTACTGGTATGTCTTTTAATTCTGGTAGACGCATTTTACTTATGATTGCCAAAATAAATAAAGCGAATGAAGCGATTAGTAAACGTAGTAGTGTAAGGTGTTCCGGTGTATACGCTTCAAGACCAACACGAATTCCAGGAAATGCAGAACCCCAAAGAACAATCGTAATGCAGTGCGCGAATAAAATACGGAAATTCCATTTACTATTTTTCATATCATTCATTCCTTTCATATAGAAAAGCCAACCACTTTTCTCTTTCCAATTATTTCTTTTCATAATATTCAATCGTTGATAAAATGTCTTCAACCACTTCTTTAATAAAAAACCAACCACTTTACAGTTCATTAGTGGAAAAAAGGGAGCTTTTTATGAGTACGTATGATCAAAAGTTGAAAAAACAACCTCCTAAGTACCAACAGATTATGGATTATATGAAAGAAAAGATTACAAATGGCGAATGGCCCATAGGTAGCAAAATCCCAAGCCAACGAAAATTGGCACAGATATTTGATGTAAATCGAAGTACGGTAATTACTGCATTAGAAGAATTAACGGCAGATGGTTTAATCAAAGGAAAGATGGGTATGGGTACAATTGTGGTCAATAATACATGGACCCTATTAGCTACTGACCCACCGCCTAATTGGGATGAGTATGTAAAAGCAGGTTTACATAAACCAAGTAAAGGAATGGTTCAAGAAATTAATAAAGCGGAATCAAATGAAAAATTCATTCATCTTAGTAAAGGTGAACTTGCTTCTGATATTTTCCCATTAGAAACAATGCAATCAGTCATGCAAGAAGTATCTAAAAATCTCACTGTTTTTGGATATGAAGAACCAAAGGGTTTTCTACCTCTACGTGAAGCCATCAGTAATTATGTAAGTTCATTTGGCATTCATGTTTCGCCACCTTCAATATTAATCGTCTCTGGAGCCTTACAAGCATTACAGTTAATATCTGTTGGTCTTCTATATAAGGGATCCACAGTTATACTCGAACAGCCTTCTTACCTCTATTCGCTTCATGTATTCCAATCAGCAGGAATGCGGTTATCAGGAGTGTCCTTGGATTGCCCAAAAGCTATACCAAGTGAATTATTTAGAAGGAATAAATTTACTAGTGAAAAAACAATTTTATATTCTATTCCTAGTTTTCATAATCCAACAGGAACTTTAATGTCAGAAATGCGGCGAAAAGAACTTTTGAAAGTGTGTGAGAAAGAACGACTTCCTGTTATTGAAGATGATATTTACCGAGAATTATGGATTGATGAACCACCTCCTTTCCCGTTAAAAGCAATGGATAAACACGGACATGTATTATACATCGGTAGTTTATCTAAGACACTAAGTCCAGGTTTAAGGATTGGATGGATTATCGGTCCAGAACCTGTAATTGAACGATTATCAGATATAAAAATGCAAACGGATTATGGCTCTAGTTCTTTATCACAAAGAGTTGCTGCTGAATGGTTATCTAGCGGCTTATATGAGAGACATGTAGAATCTGTGAGAAAACAGCTACAGGAGCGCAGACACGTGATGCTTCAAGCATTGAATATATACTGTAAGAATATTGCAGAATGGAATGTTCCTAGTGGTGGATTTTTTATATGGTTAAAAATAAAACCGAAAATCTCAATGAAAAAACTATACACAAAGGCGTTATCTAAAGGAATACTCCTTAACCCAGGACGTATTTATGGAGAAGAGTCTGATCAGCACATTCGACTTTCGTATGGCTATGCATCTGTGGAAGATCTTACAAAAGGAATCTATCAATTAAGTGAAATTATTCGAGAATTAATGGAATCATAGGAAAATCCTCTTCCTTATAGGAAGAGGATTTCGGATGCATAAATATCGTTTTTCATATCAGTAATCTATTATTGAACTTCAAGAATTCATTTGGCCTTTGTGCCAGATGCGAAATCAGTATAATAAATTTCATATGGAGCATTTCCAGTTACAACGAATGCACCTTTTCCTTTAACATGTTTTCCAGCTTGAACTGTTTCAGTTAAAGAGTCAATTATTAACGTATTTTCTTTGAAAGATTTTTAAGTTACACTATCTTATTTGCTATAAATTATTTTATCCAAAACCCCTTTTATAAAATCTGTTTTCCCCTCACAATAACGATCAATATCATATCGATAGTTTTCAGCTAATCTATATTTCAATTCTTCATATTCTTTCCGCGCGTTCTCATTAGTTGATAAATAATCCCGTAGAGCGATATGCTCTAAATAGCCTTTACTATCCTTTGGACAAACATAGAGATGATACCTCATGAAATCATCTTTATAGGTTCTTTGGAAAGCTTCACGTCCTTCAATTCCTAAATTACCTTGATGTTGAAAGCCTATCTTCTCTAACCTTTGTATAATATTAGGCAAAATATCATAACTATCTATAACTACGTCAATATCAATAATTGGCTTTGCTGCTAAGCCTTCAACAGAGGTACTTCCTACATGCTCAATTCGTAAAATTAAATCACCTATATAACTTTCAATCATCATTTTAATTTTCTTGAATTCCGTTTTCCATTTAGTATTATACGGCATGATTTCTATCGTTCTCGTTTTTTCAGTCACTACCGTTTCCTCCTTATCATCCTTTCATTTCTTTCCCTAATACAGTAAAAAGAATCCATCGGGATAAAAGACCGCTCAAAATGGATTCTAGCATTATCATTTTAGCGACATAGCAAGCCGCATCACCAGGCGTATAGGAAGTGAAGGGTTTGACATTTGATTTAGGTCTCCAACAAAAAATAAATCCTTCAAAGGATAATAAAACGCAAATGATCCTGTTGTGCCGGAGTGTCCTATCAACTCACCTTTTCCCATAAAAAGTGTTGTAAGACCATTTAATGGGATTCGCATATATCCACTACTATATTGAATTGGAAACATTGAACTTTGTAATTTGTTATATATTTTTAGTTCATGAAAAATACTTTTATTAAAAAGCTTTCCTCCAAAGAAAGCTTTGATAAATATCATTAATTCACGAGTTGTAGAAATACCACCACCGCTAGCGCGACTGCTTTTAATGAATTTCGGACGGGAAAGAGCAGTATCTTTATAAAAAAAATTAGGAACGAAATCGTGTTCATTTTCTAATAGATGAGTATTTTTGAGCTCTAAGGGGACAAAAATCAACTTGTTATATACATCTTCTAATGTTGAATTCGTAATTGTTTCAATTACTTTTCCAAGCATGTCGAAGTTTATATCTGCATAATAAGCTCTTTTTATCGTGCCAGGTGCAAAGTGTGGTTTCAACTTCTTAGTCAATGTTATCATTTTATCAAAATCAATGTACATATCTTTATGGATGACACTTTTTTTAACACTATTACTGCTTTCTTCAAATGCATCCGGTAATCCGCTTGTTTGAAATAATAAATTAAAGAGTGTAAGATTTGAAGAATATTCGTGACCTTTATAAATATGGAGATTATTCAAAGTCTCCTTTTTAAAATATTTCGTTACTTCGTCATCAAGTGACAGCTTGCCTTTCTCTCTTAAAATAAATATACAAGTGGTTGTAAATAATTTTGTGATGCTTGCCATAAGAAATGGTGTATCTATATTTTCCCCTCCATACCCGGTACTATATAAAAAATCTCCACTTGTGTTTTCGACAAGTAGAACACACTCATGTATTTGTTTTGAACTTTTCGTTCTCCTGAAAACTTTTTCGATTTTTCTTTCCATACGCACCCTTCCGTCATTGTATTTTTGCCGTTGATTTTATCTTTTTGTTACTAGTTTCCATCATTAACAAGTTTTATTCGCAGAAATGAATTAATATTACTTCTTTCGTAAATCTTCGGTTCCAAACTAAGCATGATTTAACGTAACCTATTTTAATCGTCAAAATGAATTTTTTGAAATTAGATTCTGCAAACGATCCGGATAATTGGTAAACATGCCATCTACACCCCATTCAAGTAATTTTTTCATATCTTCCTTCTTATCCACTGTAAATGGGTGAACTTTTAAGCCTTGTGCTTGTATTTTTTGAACAACGGTAGCATCCATAGATGTAAAATTCATCCCCAAGCCCACACAATAAGTTTTGTACTTCTTCAAGTCTTCATTGGTTAATCTCGTTGCTGTTTTGTGTGTTAATAATTGCACTAGAGGAATGCTAGGATTTAGACTATGAATCTTTTTTAAACTTTCTTTACTAAATGATTGGATGATTACCTTTTCCTTTACAACAGTCGGATCAATTAGTTGGGATTGGCTAAGTGTTTCTAACAGCCTTTCTTCCATTCTGGGATAGTCCTCTGGTGATTTTGTTTCGATATAATAACGAGCGTCATGGCCAAACGTTTCAATAATCTCTTCAAGCGTTGGTACTTTTATACCGTTAAATTCTTCTTTTGCTAGATTGGGATGTTCTGTATTAAAAGAGCTACCCGCATCAAGTCTTTTTATTTCTTCTAATGTATGATCTTTAACGAATCCTGATCCATTTGTTGTTCGATTTAATGTTTCATCATGCATAGCAATTAAGTGCCCGTCCTTTGTCATTTGAAGATCTATTTCTATATAATCACCTTTTAATTGTTGACCTAATTTGTAGGATGGTATTGTATGTTCTGGAGCATATGCGGATGCTCCTCTATGAGCAATTGTTATTACTTTATCTGGTTGGTTTTTAGCTTTTATATACTTGTTCTCGTTTGTTTGCTGTAAAACAGCAATGCTTATTCCTATCAAGATGCAAATAGTTGTGGTAATAAGTGCTTTTTTCATTGTGATATTTTAACTCCTAACCTTGGACTCTATTTATATATATTACACGATAAATTTTAAGCACGTATAAACATGTTATTAAAGCTTTGTAATAAAAGCATCTGGTCTACATAATAAATAACCATGCCCTAAGGATTGAATATACCTGAAAGCATGGTCACTTTACTATGATTTACGATTCAATATTTGTAGGTACGTCCTTTATACCTTTTTTAATCGGTAAGCAAGCACCTATTAGTGCGATTATAGCACATCCAATAAACATAATAGGTAATCCGTATACAGCAAGTAAAGATAACGTACCAAAAATAATTAGATCCAGTATAGAATCAAGTACTGATAACAATGAAATTGTTGTTGCACGTACATGTGATGGAATTATATCATTACTTAGCTGTGAATAAATTGGATATCTTATTGCTCTTACAAATCGTAAGATAATAAACGCTCCTAAAACAATCCATAATGTATTTCCAAAGCATGCTGCTAATAGTAAACCTCCGACAGCTAATGCACCTGAAAAATTCAATAAAAATATACGAGAGAATTTTCGGGTTAACCATCCTATAGAAATGGATGCAAAATATCCGCCTATTGCAGCAATTGCATATAATATACCAATTGCAAATACAGGAACTCCTGCATTTTTCAATAGTAGTTGATCATAGTTGTCAAACACTGCACTCGCTGGAATAAATACAAGTGATATATTTAAGAACATGATGAGTAATTGAGGTGCTTTTCGAATCACTTGTATTCCTTCGAGTACTTGTGAATACGATGACCCACTATATTTAAATCCTGCCTTTGGATTTTTTATAAATAAAAGTAAAATCAATTCTACGAAATGGAACAGTAGCCCAAGTATAATTAAAATTAGAAATTGCTCTTCCTTCAAATCTCTCGCAAAATAAGATCCGAAAATAACAGCGATCAACATTGAAATAAAGCTCGCTGATTGAATCTTACCCATTGCTTTATCCATAAGATGTTGTTCATTTGTTTCTTTTAAAGATTCATAGATTAAGGTTTCATCAGCACCTGAGAAGAAAGTGACTGATAAACCATTTAATAAGCTATATAAACAAAATAACCATATGTTATCAGCAAAGATTAAAATTGAAATGCTTGCAATTTTTATAAAAGCCCCCGTTATAAAAGAGAGTTTTAAACCAAATCGATCTGCAAACACCCCTGCGGGTACTTCTCCGATTAGAACAGCTCCACTCCAGCACATTAATACAATAAAAATATTGGAAGGAGTTAATCCTCTTTCTACATAAAATAATGTCATAACTGCTTGTAAAAAGCTAATTGTTCCAAAAAAATGAACCCAAAATAAAATATAAATATTATGTTTTGCTAGCGTATATTTCTTCAAACGTTCTCCTACTTTCTGTATGTAGTTATTTGCTTTTTAATCGGAAGTAGGAGTGTTAAGTTAGCTTAAATGCTATTCACTCCTCTTCCTTCATTTGAGAATGTTTTTAAAGTTTTTAACATGCTAATTCCCCCTTACGTTTAATTAAGTGTATCGTAACAAAAATTCTTAATATTCACAAAGATATTTTATAAACTGGATAAGATTGTCGAAATGGAAAAAGTGGTATATAATAAGCAGTAACATTACTAGTAATTATTTTAGGTATTCCTAGAATAAAGGAGCGATACATATGAAAATTACTATTTATTTCGGAAGTCATGAAGATCAAGATGTACGTACAATGGATTGTCATTTAGATGTAGACGATGCAGAAGAACTTGTCTCTGTTTCATAATATAAATTACGAATAAAGTGGGTTGAAACATCTTCCTTATCACGTTCAAGACACCTTTTAAAAGGTGTCTTTTTTATTGTTTTCTGGTGAAAATCTCTTTACTTTATAGCGATTAAATAGTAAAATATAAATATACGAACAAACGTTCTTTTTTATTTCAATCGTACTTGAAGGGATGATTTTTACAATGGCTCAAAACAAGCGCAGAGGAAGAAAAAAGCATACACCTACTATCTCAAATACAGGCTTTATCGGTTCTGTGTTTATTGATACATTGGAACTACAAAAAAAATCCTATTATTTTGCCCGTAAAAAGTTACAAATTGTCCATCATGTATTAGATGGTCTTGCAGGAGCAACAAGTTCATTGTTTAAAGAGCATAATATTTCCGCCTATATGTCTTGTGTGTATTTACATAAACAAAAGAAAATTGGTTTCGTGCTTTCAACAAAGCTTTTTGAACAAGCTGATGGTGTTGCTTATTTTAAAAATTACTTAATTGAAAAGAATTTTTATGATAATGAAGATGCTGAATTTCAAGAGGTATTTAATACAGGCTTTATCGGTGTTGTATTTGCTGATCTATCAAGCATTGATCGATTTAACTTTGAGTTTGAAATGAGCATGCTATCAAAATTAATGAAAGATATGATCATTCCTGTTAAAGAACTCTTTTTACGCCATAATACTCCTGCTTATATCTCTACCTCACATTTAGAGGACCAAAATAAATTAGGGTTTGTTTTATCTGTAAAACCTTATGATGAACGTGCAGAAGCAGATTTATATTTTGAAACATATTTAAAAGAACGTGGCTTATACATTGGTGACGAAGAAGACGATATTGATAAGATTGTTATTCGAAAAAAAGTTGAATTGATATAGAAGAAATGCAGGATCCATTACAATCCTGCATTTTTTATTTGAAAGTCTCGTTTTCTAAAATAACAACGGAATCGTTAGTCATTCTACCAGTTTCTTTTGTATAACTAACAAGTCGTTGTATATTATCGCAACACAATTTCGCTCCCCATACGAGTAATGGTACACCGATAAAATCAATATGTAACCTTCTTGAAAACAAGCCTCCAAATGTCATTGGAAGTGGAACTGTTGGCGATGTGTTTGAAAAGATAATTTTTTCATTGTTTTGATATTGATGTTGAAGAATCTCTCCTAAGTTCTTCATAGCTGGAACGACCAACTTTTCTGTTCCATGCCCTATTGTGTAGACCGGGTTCCCCTCCTCGTCTCGCCCGCGAAAAATGATTTTTCCCATGTCTGAAGTCTTGAGTTTATTGAAATAATCCACATTTAAAATTTCCTCTTTTGTCAATTTTCGATCGGTTGGAAGTTTATTTAAATGGTATGCTGCAGCAAGTGAAGTTGTATGTGTTCCGCCAAAATCAGTGTAAATAAAAATCATAATCTCATTCCTTTGTCATTTACGTTCAATAATTATTAGTATCGCCATTTCATAATTTACTAATCAATAGGCACTTTGATTTTATAACTTACTTGTTTTAATTTGTAATTTTCCCTTGTGATAAAACTACGATAAGAATAACGATGATAATATTCTTATTCCCCACTCAATCTAGATAGGATATAATTATATATTACTGAAAGGATGGTGTATTTCCTTTGAATATTCTTGAAACAGAGCGGCTTACCCTTCGTCTACAAACAACCGATGATGCGGCGTTTATCCTTGAGCTTTTGAATGATCCCTCTTGGTTGCAGTTTATAGGCGATCGTGGTGTGAAAACGCTGGAAGACGCAAAGGCTTATATTTTGAATGGACCGATTCGTATGTATGAACAATTTGGTTTTTGTCTTTTTTTAGTAGAACGAAAGGAAGATCATGTTCCAATTGGAATCTGTGGTCTAGTAAAAAGAGATTCCTTAGAGGATGTGGATATTGGGTTTGCCTTTCTTCCAAAGTATTGGGATAAAGGGTATGCCTATGAAGCAGCTTCTGAGGTGATGACATATGGAAAAGATAAGCTGGGGCTAAATCGTATTGTAGGGATTACTACTCCAGATAATCATGCTTCAGCTAAACTTCTTAAAAAAGTAGGATTGCAGTTTGAACGATTGATTCGATTGCCTAATGACACTGAAGAACTTAATTTGTTTGTATTTGATAAACGACAAGAAAGCCACATAAATAAATAGTAACTCATGTAAAAAGACCCTCCATTCGGGAGAGTCTTTTTCTTATTTGCTAATCTTATGTAGACTACCTGTAAGTATGATCATTTTATAGCCTGAACTGATACTGGTTTCCACCCCTTGTTTTCCACCCAATCAATATATACTTTATATTTTTTATTGCTTTGCTTATCTCGCACATTTCCATATGCTTTATTCGTTCCATTATTTCCAATAAAATCATAAATGAGTTGTGACTCAGGAACATTAACAGCGTAAGAAATTGCCTTTTTCATCTCATTCCAATCTGTCGTTCCCTCTTTAAATTGCATGGCAGGCTTTGTCCCTTGTTCTGTACCAATTGGTTCCCATTGCTTATTTTGTTCTGTTTGATCTGTATTTTTGTCCAGTTGATTTTTATTTGTTACTTCTTTATTGGCCTTCTGTTCTTCCATTCTATAATTCTTTTGTTCTTCTTGTTTTTTTACTTGATTTTCATTGTTCTGTTTTTCTGTTTCCTTTATTTTTAAGCTTTCTGTTTCTTGATTTTGTTGCTCTGTTAATTTTTGTTTTTCAACTTCTTTGTTTATTTGTTCTTTTGATGCATCTTTTTCGGATTGTTTTGTTTTTTGTTCCTCTATTTTTTTGTTTTTCGCCTCTTCAGATGCTTGTTGGGCTACTTTCTTTTCTTCTGGACGCTCTTTTCCTTTTGTTTGATCAGTAAAAAATAACTGATAAGATACCATGCTAACCGCCAATAATACTAAACTTAATCCAATATTCACAACGCCTCGCTGTCGACGATTTTGTTGTTTTTCTCGAAACCTACTTTCATTTCCCATTCCTGAAACCTCCATATAACTGTTACAGTGAAACTGTATGTTGTTTTCTTTACTTTAGACTCTAGTAAGTTTATTTTCATATTTTTGATGCCGATAAACTTTAAAATTCCATATGTATAGTCGTTCCTCTTTCCCCCTCATCACTTACATAAACCTCTATTGTAAATACGTTTTTTAATTAGTACATTATTAAACATGCTTTTCTATATTACATTTTAATATTCAGAATTTCAATAATAAATTAATGTTAAGCTAGAATGTTTTTACTATTTTTATAAAAACATTTAACAATTGAATATAAAAAGACGTGCATTTTAGTACGCACATCTTTTTATATTTTTACACTCTTACTAACTTCAATATGAAAAAAATTAAATTTCTTTAGAATCCAATGACCGTCCTGAATATAATTTCGTTTTCGATGGTAATAAATTAAATGCACATAACACGATGGTTATTAATAACATTACAAATGCTCCTACAATAACCACTACTTGTATGGAAATGAAGTGAGTAGCAACTCCAAAAACTATAGTTGTAAGAATGGTTAGAATCGCAATAAGTAATTCATACATACTTCCGACTCTCCCCATCATATCTACAGGTATATTATTTTGATAAAATGTATAAAATCCCGTATTTGCAAAGGCCATGGAAAAGGAAAGGATAAAGAAACCGATAGCTGCCATTAAGAAATGATTTGAGAAAGCATACACGATATATCCAATCGAGATGCATAATGCTCCGATACCAATTAAAAATGAAATAGCTAATTTATTTGTAAAAACGGTGTTTACTAGAGCTCCGGCTACAAAGCCAATACCAGCAATACTTACTAGAAATCCATAGTGACTATCTGATAATGAAAGAATTTCTTTAGAAAAAGATAATTCAAGTGAATCCATCGCTGCAGCTAATACCATCATTCCATGAAATAAAAAGTAGATTAATACAATGTATACGTGTTGCCTACTAAAATTTAAAACAGTATGCCAATCTTTTTTTAATAATGTAAGAGACAATTTACTATTGGATACATCAAAAAAGTTTTCCTTCTCTAGGTTAGGCATAAGTAATGTAATTAAACCTGATACAAATACAGCGATAGCATTCATATATATCGTAAATCCTGGTGTGCTGGTCATTAAAAGCATCCCCGCTATTGCAGGTCCAATGAGAGATGCTCCAGAGACTATTAAACTACGAAGTGAATTAAAACGTTGCCTTTGCTCTGGTGGAATCAATTTTGTCATATATGTCATAGCTGTTGGCTCATATATCGCACTAGCCATACTTATAAAGAAAACTATCACATAAATGAGCCAAATAGATGGAAGTAAGGGTAATACAGCAATGAATACTGCACGATATATATCAAGATGAATCATTAATTTACGTTTATTTAAACGATCTATCATGCTACCTGCCCACCCATTTGTAAATAACTTAGCCAATGGCTTAATGACGTATAATGCAGCTACCGCTAATGGCGAACCTCCCATGTTATAAACAACAATATTTAGAGCGATTAAATAAACCCATGCACCAAGATTTGCAATGCCGATCCCAGACAATAAAAGTGTTGGATATTTCCACGATTCTAATATTTTTTTCATCTCATTACCACCCTGCTAATAAAATATTTTTAACGTTTTTTTATTTGTCCAATAAAAAAATCCCACCCCCAAGACGTTAAAGTCTTGGGGGCGAGATTTATCATCGCGGTGCCACCCCAGTTTATTAATATGTCACCATATTAATCTTATCAGGTACGGCATTCTGAAATGCTTATACCTTAGCTCTATAACGGGAGCTCCCGCCACACCATCCCCTTTTTTCATAGGTTCCGATGTGATGCTCAGAGGCTTGGTTCAATAAGGAATTCTTGCTCCTTTTCAGCTAACGGAGCTCTCTGTGAAGAATTTACTTTATTTACTCTTCTCTTCATCGCATGTAATTTTTTAACATATTAACATAATTTCTCATCGCTGTAAATGCAAAATAATGAAAATAATCAGATTATTGGTTTTGTAATACTTTTGCCTTACGAGTAACACGACAAACAGATCGCATTAATTTTTTATAAACAAATGGAAAAATTGTAAAAAATATATCCATCGTTTTTCTTAATGGCATTGGACAAAAAATTAAGTTATTTCTTTCAATACCTTTGTAATGAAAAATACAAAATAATAACTATACAAAGAATTGATATTCACGGAAACAGGCTGTTTACATAGGTTTGTTAATTTGGATTATTTTATTTTTTATATAAATACGGTGCGTGAAATTGCCTGTTTTGCACAAACTTTAATTCGTGTTTTTTATTCTCTTTACATATATTTATGAAGAGAATGGAGGGATATGAATGAGAATTGCGTACACAGAAACTGATGTGAACTTGTTAGCTCGTCTAATGAGAGCAGAAGCAGAAGGCGAAGGACAACAAGGGATGTTGGAAATGTCGGTGTGAACAGAGTAATGTGCAATTGCTTAGACTTTAAAGGAATTACAAATATTGAGCAAATGGTGTATCAACAACAAGGTGGAAGTTATTCATTCGAAGCCGTGACAAAAGGATATTTTTATCAACGTGCAAGAGAAATTGACAAAGAGCTAGCAAGAAAATGTCTGGAATATTGGAGAGGGCATCCCGCAACCAATTCCCTTTGGTTTTTTAATCCCGCAGGAAATTGTCCGCCCGTTTGGTGGAATCAGACATTAGCAGGACAATACAAGGAGCATTGTTTCTATCAACCAACGCAAGCAGATTGTCCAAAAGTATATGCTGGAAAATAAGTGTTTATTTTATTAGTGTTTCAAAGATTTACTACAAATAATGAGGCTTATAGAAATGAATATAACTTTAAAACATTTTTAACTTCCTCTTCTCTTTCAAAAGTTAGCCAAAAGAAAAAGCCTTGCTAGCAAGGCTTTTTCTTTTGGACATTCCATAATTAATTTCTAAATGGACCTAGGAGTTATTTGTATTTTCCGGAAAAGAATGATCATTCAGAACTTCCTCAATTAATCCATGATTCATGTTTTTTCCGTAAAATATTTCATCCATTTCTGTTTTTAACTTTTGAGTAATTTCCTCTTGTTCTTTTACCGATAATTTTTCTTGTGTATATCCAAATAGATAGTTGTTCAAATCAAATTCTTTTAGTTTACATTTTGTATGAAAGATATGTTCTTGATAAACATTGACATCAATCATATCGTAGAGGCTTTTCACGTTATTTGGAATGTAATTTTGTATAGAACTTATTTCGTGATCGATAAATAATTTGTTACCTGTTATATCTCTTGTAAAGCCCCTAACACGATAATCAATTGTCATAATATCTGTATCAAATGAGTGAATTAGATAATTTAACGCTTTAAGAGGTGAGATTTCACCGCATGTAGCCACATCAATATCAGCTCTAAAAGTGCTAATACCTTCGTCTGGGTGATATTCAGGATACGTATGAACCGTTATATGACTTTTATCTAACTGCATGACAACGGAATCTGGAAGAGGTCCAGGAGATTCGGTGAATGATTCAGTTGGCACTTCTACCACTGGGCCTTCTGATACTAATATAGTTACGCTTGCGCCTTGTGGTACATAGTCTTGTTTAGCGATATTTAATACATGCGCTCCTATAATATCCGAGACATTTTTCAAAATCTTAGTTAATCTGTCTGCATTATATTGTTCATCTATGTATTCTATATAAGCTTCTCGTTCCTCTTTTGTTTTTGTATAGCAAATATCATACATGTTAAAACTTAATGATTTTGTAAGGTTATTAAATCCATGTAATTGAATCCGTTGCTCTGGTGTTAGTTTCATGATAAAATTCCCCATTCTGCTGTTGAATAATATTTGATAAATCCTTTACGCAATATAATTCCATACTACAACTTTTTCATGCATGCTCTTTTGAATTAGAATTACTTGAAATATATTAGTTATTTCTAATTCACGACTGACAATTAATTGAATTGAATATTTTTTATTGTAAAAATACGGTAAATGAAATTTAGAATAACAACAATATAGAATTTGAATCAAGAAACCATTGTGACTAGATTAACCAAAAATGAAAAGATGTACGAGTTTATGTTAACCTGTACATCTTTTCATTTTCTTTGTGATCAAGACTAATTAGATACTGTGTCAACCTGTATAATTAGTCTCAATTTAAACTTTATTTGTTTAAATCTTTTTTTGTTACTTCACTTCTAATATTCACATCTTTTGAGAATTCAGTATCGTTTTTTAGATTATTCAGATGTTGATCTTTACGCTTGCGATTATCATTCCGATTCGTCATCATTTATCCCCCTCTTATTAACGTTCGTACCTATTTTGTACAGAAGGAACTATTTCATACAGATTATTTCGTAAATATAGTCTCATATTATTGAGAATTTTAGTTAGATTTTATTATCTTATAAAATAAATTAAGTTGTTATCTACTGTCTTCGGCATTAGGAATGATTCATAAAAAGTATATGTTTTGTTCATTGTTTTAATCTCTTTCGTCTAATGCACTATGAATCGATTGATGAGGTCTATAACCATTTTCCACTTTTTATGAAATTTCTTTTTGGCAAAACACTTGCTTGTTGGTGCATACTATGATTATTGGAGGTGACAATCATGGGACACAATCAAAACCCGTTTACAACAAAGAAGCGTAATGCCAACGGACAATACGATAAAGAAGCACATAGCATCGACAGCCATGGTAATTTTGTACCTAACACACCAACGAATGACGCTGTTCTTCGCGCTGAAAGACCGAAGAACAAATAAAAAACCCCTGGATTTCTCCTGTTTTTTTATTTCTAATTAATTTTCATTGATATCGTTTGTCAAAAATAACGAGTGTATGATTATCTCTCTTCCATTGGCGGTTACTGCTTGAGTACCAATTACTGATGGAAGAAGCGATTTTTATGACTAGAAACAGAATAAAATTAATTCAAGAAGCTTACACGCTAGATGTAAGCTTCTTTCAGCCTGCGCAATGAAGATTCGAATTTCATCCCATTTAACACAATGTATTCAATATCTTTCCAAACTATTTGGACATGATAAAGAATGAGGTGACTGTAATGAAAAATGAAATATCAAAGTTAGTACCAGAAGCAGTTAGCAAGTTAATTCAGAAAGAAGTTAAAGATAGAAACCAACGCATTATTGACTTAATTATCGATGATGCAACTGCATATGGATTTGATTCGGAGCAAGTGGTCCCTTGTATCATGGCTGCTTATTATGCTCATCAGTCCGCGCATTATCCTAGTGAAATGGAAGATGAGTGGATCGGAATCTTAGTCTTCTACACAGCTATACGTTCAGCAATGAAGCTTTTATCTTACGGTAAATTTAAAGCAAAGCGATCAGAGAGTGGATGGATGACGTATACAGATCATTGAACAAATCTTATTTTGGAGTAAGAGATTTCTATTAACGAACCGCGGAAATCTCTTACTTATTGACAAATAAATACGAGGTTATATTTAAGTAATTTAATCTAATGTTTCTTCTGCTAACGAAATAATCTTTTCAATATATGGAGATTTTCCATTTGTATACGACACTCGATCAAATGGGTACTTCATGGCAAGCTCTTGTTTTAATTGTTTATATTCCATACGTGCCCATTCATGATTTCTCATAAAATCACGGAATAATAAATTGTTCTTCCACTCTTCACCACCATACGTATAGACGTGTAAATGATGTGTACCTGCTCTCCATTTCCCTTTTCTAAAAAAACGTCTCTGTGGAAAATGTTTATGAAATACATATTCATATCCTATTGTTTGCATTGGTTCTATCCAATCATCAACTACTTTTAAATCTTTAACACCTATCATCATATCAATGAGCGGTTTCGCGTCTAATCCTTCTACTGACGTACTTCCAATATGTTCAATCTCTAAGATGTCCTTTTCTAGTAATGCGATAAATTTCTCTTTCTCTTTCAAAAATTCTGTATGCCAATTTAAATTATACGGTTCAATGATTATTTCTTTATCCATCTCTTCCTCCTTTTATACTCGTAATCTAAGTTTATAAGCTATCTTTTTTATTAATCAAAATAGGACATTCTGCATCACTCTCGAATATATCAATGTTTAATTTAATTATATAAAATAAGAGGCGTAAAATGAACGAAATTCCGATAACAATTCATTTAGATGATGCCCCTTTTCAATTAAAGGAATATCAAGGTTTCGATTGGCTTGTAAGACTTGGTAGAGTAGTTGCAGTGTTCGATCAGCGAGATTCAGCGAATATTTACTTCGGTATTGAAAAAAAAATCAACGCTATACGCAAGTGAAAGAGTTTTATTTAGCATAGGGATTTACTCGTAACAAACATTCTCATTGTAGTAAAATAATTAATAATGAAGAAGTTACATTTTTTCTGTATAATACTTATTAGTATTGAAAACTACAATAATGAGGCATGCTAGATGAATTTTATGTACATCAATCAAAACGTATTAAATAATTTGCTTTACATTTTAAGTAGCGTCTTTGTTTTTTATTTTATATATGATAACGGGATGTTTTTCAAAAAATACAAAAAAACCCTTATTGTAATCTGCACGAGTATACCGTTAATTTTATGTATGAAATACCCTATATATATTGATGAAAATTGCGTTCATGATTTAAGACAAATTCCATTTTTCATAGGTACACTTTATGGTGGATTACCGGTTGGAATCGCTTTATTAACTATCATGTTATTAATTCGGTTTGTTTTTTATGGTGTGAACTTTTTAACAGTTATTGTTTATATTGCAATGCTAATTTTTACTGCTCTTGCCTCTTCTAAATTTAATCAATTAAATAGAAGAAAAAAACTCATTATGTCAATATTTTTACCTTTTTCTCTTGCTTTACTTACAACATTTATCGCTGTAATTTTATCGGATTTTCCAATTACACAGCCATATATTACTTATTTTATTATACTGCCCCCTATTATCATGTTATTTGTTGTATATATGAATGAAGTTTTAAGAGATGCCTTTATGATGAGATCTAAATTAGTAAAAATGGAGAAAATGGAGATTGTGAGTCAACTTGCTGCAAGTATTTCGCATGAAGTTAGAAATCCTCTTACTGTAGTAAAAGGATTTACTCAGCTCCTGAAAACACCAGATTTATCACAAGAGTCGCGAGAACAGTATATTGAACATATTCTGGGAGAGTTAAACCGTGCACAAGTTATCATTGATGATTACTTAACATTCGCTAAGCCTGCATCACAAAAAGTTGATAACATTATAATAGATCAAGAATTAAAAAGAGTAATAAGTATGATGATGCCATTATGTAATATGAATTCTATAAATGTTTCTGAAGAATTAGTAACAGGATCCATTATTGGGAATACACAGCATTTTCAACAATGCTTTTTAAACTTGATAAAAAATAGCATTGAAGCAATGCCAAATGGCGGGAAACTTCGTGTTCAATCATCGGTTTTTGAAAACAAAGTTACGATTGTTATTAAGGATAGTGGAATTGGTATGACGCCAGAACAAATAAATCGATTTGGCGAACCATATTTTAGCACAAAAACAAAAGGAACAGGTTTAGGTACGATGGTTGCAGTAAAAATCATTGAAACGATGAACGGTACTTTAGATATAAAGAGTATTGTTAATAAAGGAACGACTTTAACGATTACATTTCCACAAAATAATGAGGTTGCTTAATAAAATAACATCTTGATTTAAAAGGAGCTCCTATGCTCCTTTTTATTTTCCCTTATATAAAAAGCTATGCTTTTATAAGATTTTGCATAAATTAGTTATATAAAAACCTTAATATTCATCCATCTTTATGAGTGTGGAAAAAGTCTCATCTCGGTATGAATAAAAACAAACTGCTGAATCATTTCATTTAAACATTTCGCTGCTTTTGTAGGAATTTGATGCTTTGCATTATCAATAAATTTTAATTCATTACATGGTAATTTTCCATGCAGTAATTTCGCATGGCTATAAAATACCTTATCTTTCTTACCATAAACTAACAAAACCGGAAGCTGAATATTTCTAAGCTGATTCGTACAATTATAGTGCAAACTATAACGATAATATTGCCAAATATTTTTGGCATTCCCTTTTCGTGCTTCTTTAAACATCTTTTTGAACAATTTATGTGTATTTGAATTGCCCCATGAAATAGACCATGCTAAAAATGAAATCGCTCCCACTTTCGCAAGTTTCACGCCAAGTGAAATCTTATTCTTTAGATATCCATCCCTCACTTCTGACATCCCCCCAATTAGAATACCCCCTAACGCTCTTTCAGCAAAAGCCAATAAAAATTCTAATGCGACAGAGCTTCCAGTCGAATATCCACATACAAATGCTTTTTTGATCTCCAAATGATCCAACAAACATCTAATGTCTTCAGCAATCAGTGGATAGGTTATCGGTTGTTTTGAATACTGACTCCTTCCATGCCCTCTAATATCAAAAGTAATCACTTTAAAATTTTGGGATAATTCCTCTATTTGGTACTCAAAATTCTCACAAGTAAGTACAGGAGGATGGATAAAAACAATAGGAACCCCTTTTCCTTTAACGATATAATACAGACTACTACCGTCCACATCCAACATTGGCATATATGTAATCACCTCAACAATCTAAAATCATCCCAACTCATTTTTAGAAAAATATCTCTAAAAATGATGCATACTAAAAATTAATTTTAGTACATGAGTATTCTCCTTTTGTTATTAATTCCTTTCTAATTTACTAGCCGTAAGCTGTCGATGATATTCTGTTATACATTCCTGATAACGTTGAAACTGATTTTTATTTTAAAAAATGAATTTAGTTGTCCGTCAAGTTTTTATTTTTTCATTTATTTAGACAGAAAAATAAATAACTTCTTACAGTACACTTGATGATGTGCTTTTTCACTCATTTCCGTTATTATGTGGCACTTCTTTTTTTCTATTCTGGCAACTATTTAGAATAAATTACATAGAAAATGAATATCACTCCTTTTAATCTTATTTGGCATATACTTCATCTCATTGAGTAAGAATCAATCATCGGTACACAAAAAAATTCAAAACTCTAGAAAATTTCTATTGAAAAAAGGAGCATGATAGCTCCTTTTTCATGTTGAATCTCGTATTGATACTAAAGAAGTATCTTTAATAGTTTTTCTGATTACATGATTCTGCGACGAATGATTAAAAAATCGTTTGTTTTTTAATACCCTCCGCCCCAGCAGCTGCATCCAACAATAATTAATAAAATAAATAAAACAACTAATAAAGCAAATCCTCCGCCAAAACCGCAAGAACCAACATGACTCATATTTTCTCCTCCTTTTAGTAATAAAACTAATGGGTAATTAATCGTTTATTAACGGGTTCGTATTATACAGTATGTATCTATGTAAATTTGGAGCATGTCTTGGATAAATTAAAAAAAGCACTCCGCGAGTGCCTAAATTTTATCTGAATAACATCGAGAAACTTACAATGGATACCAAAACCCTTTGAAAACGTTGAATTTCAAATAAATGGCAAGTGATAAAATTATAATACCAATAATGAGTCCTATATAGTCCTCTTGTTTTGCCTTTGTTGTAAAATACCATGTTCGTTTCTCTTTTTTTCCGAATCCTCGTAAATCCATCGCATTTGAAACGGTATCGATTCGCTCTAAAGATTGAATAACAAGTGGCCCAAAAATGAGTACCCGGTTTTTAATACGTTCCAAAAAATTCGCCTCTCCTCTTTCAAATGGTACACCTCTTGCTTCTTGAGCCTGTTTAATCAATTTGTATTCCGCTTGTATATTCGGTATGTAACGGAGTGCAATGTTTATTGCATAGGCAATCTTATACGGTAAACCAATTTTATATAAGCTGCTAGCAAACTCACTTGGATGTGTCGTGTATATAAAAATAAGTGTAAATGGTAATAACGTAAAATACTTTAACGAAAGCGTAAGAGCATAAAAAAGCGTTTCGAATGTAATGGTAGCGTATCCAATATGCAAGAATGCTGTACTTGTACCAGTCAACTCAGATCCATGGGTTGGTGTAATCAATAAAATCATAACCGAATTTAGCATACTAAATGTGAAAATGACACTAAATATAATGACAACTTTTTTCAAAGGGATTTTAGCAATCACTAACCCTAAACAACCAATGAAAAATAAGCATAATAAAATACGAAAATCAAAAAATATAAATGTAAGAGTCATCCAAATTATAAATAACAACAATTTAATTGCGCCGTCCATACGATGAAAATATGTATGATTATCTATATAAAATAAATCTGATTTACTCATAATCTCCCCTCCTTTTTGCCTCCATATACATTTGTACAAAAACTTCTGGAAAGGGGATTTTGCTCAATTTTGCTAATGTTGTTAACGAACTTTCCTGTAAGTTAGCTTGTTGTAATACTTGGCTATTTGCTAATACGATTGGAACTGTATCATCGGCAAGTATTTTTCCTTGATGAAGAACAACTGCACGGTCTGCATATTCTAAAGCTAGGTTCATATCATGTGTAATAAAGATAAATGATATTCCTTTTGCCGCTAATACACTTATACAAGACATAAATTGTTCATAATGAAAATAATCTTGTCCTGCTGTTGGCTCGTCTAAGATGATGAGCTTCGGATTCGTTGTTAAAACTGATGCAATGGTAAGCCTCTTTTTTTGCCCGTAGCTTAACGCTTGAATCGGCCAATTTCGAAATGGATATAACCCACAAATTTGCAACGCATCTTCCACTCGTTTATGTATTTCTGCCTTAGAAACCTTCTGTAATTTTAATGAAAAAGCAACTTCATCCCAAACAGTAGATTGTGTAATCATATGATTAGGATTTTGCATGACGTAAGATATCACTTCTCCACGTTTCCGAATAGACCATGAAGTTATATTATCATTATCAAGTACAATTTTCCCTTCCTGTGCTGTGTTCATTCCAGTTAATAAATGTGCAAATGTAGATTTGCCTGCACCATTATGACCTAATAATGCTAATATTTCTCCTCTTCGTATAGAGAGTGTTATGTCCTTTAATGTGAAATTTTTGTGGGAATATGAAAATGAGAGATTTTCTATTTGACATAAGACTTCTTTTTTACATTGTTTTTTAGAAGCAGTAGAACTCATCATCCATTGCTTTATCGTTTTATTTAACTCCTCATTATTTAAAGTTTCAATTGGATAAATTTCTTCATCTAAAATATTCATTTTTAGATTTTTTAACACTTCAATATATATAGGTTCTCTTAACCCTATACTTTGTAAAATGTTTGCTTGTAAAATCTTTTTTGGTGAATCGATTGCTACAATATTCCCTTCATCTATTAATATAATTTTATCTAAGTCTAATTTTAATATCTCTTCTATTCTATGCTCAATAATAACGATTGTTTTATTTAATTGTTGATGTACCTTTTGAATAAGTTCTACTGCTTTTAAACTACTTATTGGGTCTAGATTTGCTAATGGCTCATCAAATAGTAATATGTCAGCATCCGTCGTTAGTAGCCCAGCAAGAGAGACAGTTTGTTTTTGACCACCAGATAATTCATGTGGGCTTCGTGAGTGAAATCTATGCATCTGTACTTTCTGTAAAGAGTCCATAACAACCGCCTTCATTTCCTCCTGTTCTACGCAATCATTTTCTAACGAAAATGCAACATCTTCCCCTACAGTTAACCCAATAAACTGGGAATCTTGATCTTGCAAAATAGTTCCTACAAGCTTACTTTGCTCAAAAATACTACTTTTTCGTGGATCCTTACCACATATTGAAATGTTCCCAGTACTTGATCCCTCATATGAAAAAGGGATCAGCCCATTTATACAATGGGCCAATGTAGATTTTCCTGATCCACTTCGACCAGCAATCAATACTTTTTCACCTGGATAAATATGAAGTGTGATATTCTTTAAAGTAGGTTCTGTCACTTGTTGATATTGAAATGTAAATTGTTCAAAGGAAATAATCGGCTTCATTGTGCTATCCCTACTTTTCAATTTTTAAATGTGTATGTTTTTTATTTGCTTTCGCTAATCCAAGTGTAATTGGTAAACCAAGGATTAAGAAAACAAGGACATCTGCAATCGTTGCACCAAGTACTTGAATAATAATTTTATCTAAAGGCTCTCCCATCACGATAATATCGAAAGCGCCGGCAAATATAATTCCAATAACAATCCCAAGTAAACCTGTTACAGCAAAATATGAAATATCTCGATTACCGAATGTTCCATTTTCCACACTGAAACTTGCTCGTTTTTGTACAAGTCCCATCGTAAATCCAATAATGCCTGAGCTAAGTACCCATCCCCACCATATTCCCCATCCAGCGATAGTATCTGTCACTGTATGACCGATAAGACCAATCAAAAGTCCTGCAAATGGTCCGAAAATCGCACCAAAAATTGTTAATATGGCCAGAGCTGGTTTTATAAATGTATTTGGGGCAATTGAAAGTCCCCATAGACCTAATACCCCATATATTGCAGAACCAATTCCAATTGCTACGACTAATTTTGTAGATAATTTGTTCATATGAATTCCCCCTCATTCTAGTTAGCTTATATTAGTCCTATATGTAAAAGAAAATGGAATTATTCATCTTCACTTCCTTTCTCCCCAATAAAAAATGACCTCTTATAGAAGAGGTCATTTGCGTATGGATATATGATCCTCTTATCTTTCAAAAGACAATATGTCTTTTGTGGAATTAGCACCTTCCTATTTCTATGAATAAATAGGGGTTGCTGAGGTTTCATAGGGCCGTTCCCTCCACCTCTCTGGATAAGTATTCGTTTGTAATTTGTATTATTGCACTAACGTGAATTAATTTCAATATTATTCTCACTATTTTTATTTTTATATAAAATGACAAATAAATCATTGTATTCTTATCGGAATTATGGAATAATTAATAACAAAACAGGTTAACAGGGGGAATGAGACATGAAAGTAATTGGGTTAATTGGTGGATTAAGCTGGGAATCAACATCTCTTTATTATAAACATATTAATACACTAACTTTATCTCAGTATAATCATAATGCAAAGCTTGTTCTATATAGCATGGATTTTGGCGAAGTGACGAATTTACTACAAAATCAACAATATGAAGAAGTGCAAAACCAACTCGTTCAAGTAGCTAAAAAAGTAGAACACTCCGGTGCAGATTGTATACTTATGTGTTCAAATACAGTACACCAATTTGCGGAAGAAGTAGAAAAAGCAATCTCTATCCCACTTCTTCATATTGGCGATGTAAGCGCTGAAGAAATTGTTGAACATGATGTGAAGCGGATTGGTTTGCTTGGAACAAAACAAACAATGGAACAAGATTTTTATAAAACGAGACTAGCTAATTATGGTATTGAAACAATTATTCCCAAAGAAGATGAACGAAATTTCATTCATCATGTCATTCTCCAAGAGTTAAGTAAAGGTATTATTTTAAAGCAATCCAAAGACCGTTTCTTACAAATTGTTCAAAATCTCATTAAAAACGGGGCAGAAGGAATTTTATTAGGATGCACAGAAATACCGTTACTCATTTCACAACAAGATCTTTCTATCCCTGTATTTGATACTGCTTTTTTACATGCCAAAATTGCAGTGCAATTCGCTGGCTAATCAAGAAAAGAAGCTATCTTACAAGATAATAAGATAGCTTCTTTTCTTTGCTGCTACTCTATATGAAATGGAAATTAATCTCTATTACCAAGACCCTGTTATAGATGGCATAGCTGAATGAGAAGTACCCTGCTCACTTTGAAACATAGGTAAATAAATAGTAACGGATGTTCCTACTCCTACCTCACTCATGATACTAATTCTTCCTTGATGACTTTCAATGATTTTATAACTGAGCATGAGTCCAATGCCAGTTCCTTTTTCCTTTGTACTATAAAAAGGTTCACCAAGCCTTTTTATTCTTTCTTCAGGAATTCCTACGCCCTCATCAACTATATTAATAATAACCTCTTCACGTTCTAATTTTTTCACAGAAATAGAGATTTGCCCTCCATCTGGCATTGCTTCAATTGAGTTTTGTAAAATATTAATAAAAACTTGTTTTAATTGATTTTCACAGCAATCAATTATTAATTCTTTTGATTCTATATGGAGATTAATTTGAATATTTGTCATGATTGCCTTTGTATTAATTAATGAAACGACATTTCTTAATATCAAACAAATATTTTTCTTTTCAGTTGGAATGACATCAGTCTTTGCGATTGATAAAAACTCATGAAGGATAGATTCAATTCGCTCAATTTCTGACAGCATAAGATCGAAGTATTTATCCTGATCTTCTTGATTAATTTGAAATAGTTGAATAAATCCTTTAATCACTGTCAGTGGATTTCGAACTTCATGAGCTACCCCAGCAGCTAACTGTCCAATTGCTGCAAGTGTATCTGATTTATTCAATAACTCTTCAGTCTTTTTCCGCTCAGTAATATCTCGAACAATTATCATAATCTTATCTTGTAAAAGTGGTAAACACCTAGCTTCAAAGAAACTAATACTTCCTTTAAGCGTTAACGGATATTCAACAATAACTGTAGATTCTTTTTGCCTTACTTGGTGAATCGCTCCTCGAAATTGCTGTGCTACAGGTGATGGTAAGACTTCATAAAACTTTTTCCCCATAAACGATTCTGCAGGTACGTAAAACTTAGCTGGTGAACCAGCTTTATAATCTATAATTGTTCCATCAGCTTCGGTTAAAAAACACAAATCAGGTAATGCTTTAAAAATAAGCTCTAGCTCAGATGTTTGTTGCTTTAATTGTTCTTCAATTCCTTTTCGATGCGTAATATCAACTCCAACTGCCCAGTAACTATAACCAGGTACTGGAAAATGTTCTGAGATGTTTGACCACATGATTGTCTTTATTTCTCCATTTTTGCATGTTAAATTCATTTCCCAATCTCGAAAACTTTTTCCACGCATCGAAAATTTCTTTTGAATGTGTCTGCGATAACTTTCATCAGGATATAGCAATTCAAGTGCTTTTGGATTTTCAATGATTTCTTCTGCAGCATAACCTGTTACAAGCTCACATTCTCGGTTCCATAATATAAAATTCCCATCTTTATCAAGAGCATCAACCATAATGGGCATATTTTGCAAGATTGTATGTAACTGTTCTTCTTTTTTAGAAAGTAAATGTATGTTTTTTGTTTGATTTTGAAGTTTATTCATTGCATTATCTACAATGAGATTTGAAAGCATTTCGAAGTATTTTTGACAAGTACGGATATCTTTTTTTATTGAACAAGCAACAAATGACCCAAGATGTTGCTCATGTAAAAAAAACGGAATTTCAATCTTTATAAGTTCTATATGTTCTTCTCGATTCATACCAAATGAAAAAATACATTCCATATTTTGATCAAGAAGTTGATGTGAAATGTTTGTTAATTTATAAAATTGTTCTGCCATGGTTTCTATTGTGTTCACGTCAATGAGTTCCAATAGCCGAGCATTCATTCTCTTTCCACCTCTATATGTAAAATTAATACCATTTTTTATTCACGCTTCTTCATTATACGAATAATGTTCTCGTAGGTATATAGCAAGAGCATAATTATTCAAATAAATTTTATTTTTCAATAAAAAACATTCCCAACGTTCTATAATTCTCTTTATATCAATGTATTGAAATTTAAATATTCACAAAATATTCATAAATATATTGAAAAACATATACATTTTTTCCAATATATTCTATAAAATAAAAAGTAATAAGGCTTCTATGAATCTCATAGAATACCTTACCCCTAATAAAAATAAAAAAGAATCCAACAAGGATTCTTTTTTATTTTTTGACCATGACATATTGATAAAGAGCATGTGCCACTCCATGTTCTTCATTCGTCAGTGTTTCATAATCACAAATCTGCTTCATTTCGTCTACTGCATTTCCCATTGCGATAGATATATTTGCCTTTTTCATCATAGAAATATCATTTAGACCATCACCTATTGCAACAGTATTTTCTACTGGAATATTAAGATATTCCGCTAAGGTATATAAACCATTACCCTTTTGAGCGTCACAATGATTAATCTCTACATTATGCCAATATGAAGCAGTAATTGCTAGCTCAGTATGATGTTGAAAGTGCATTTTTAACTTTGTTAATTTCTCAATATCATAGGAAAATGGTAAAAGTTTATGCACATAAATCTCTCCTTCTAATATTGATTTACAACTTTCTATTATATGAAACGCTGTATGCTCAAGGTACAACGCTGCAATAGTTTCAAGCTCTTCTTGATCAATATCTTTATTTGACCTTTTTATCCATTCTATTTCATGATTCACACTTTCTTCACCGTATGCCGGAACGTATACTCCCCTGTCTGTATACAGTTGATAATACATACGATTTTGTTCAAGATACTCGACAATTTCGAGTGCCTTTGTATTTTGAATTGGGTATCGCTTCATCATTTGTTGATCTGTATAAATAAGAGCACCGTTTTCTGCGATAATAGGACATTGTAAATTAGCTTCTAGTAGCAAATGTTCAATATCTACGATAGAACGTCCTGTACAAATCACCACTACATGTCCCTGCTCCTGACATTTCCGAATTGCTTCTGCATTTTCTTTACTAATTATTTTATTTCCTGAAAGAAGAGTTCCATCTAAGTCAATTGCGATTAGTTTCATTGTTTCGTCACCACTTTCTATAAATAAACATACTCGGATAAAGTTTTACTTATTGTGATTTTACAGACAGTTGATTCCTCCACTTGCTTTCACTATAATTTAAGGTGGAAGATTTTCTGTTCGTAAATAGCGGAATAAATATACAAACTAGGTATCGTTTCCATATTTACTTTGCCAAGCACAACTTAGTTATAATTTATGAAAAGCGTTTCAGGTCAAGGAATATTTTTTAAGTCGTTTAAAAAGTTTATAGAGAACAGTAAGATAAATATAAAAAGCAAGTAAAAATCCCTACTTAAACAGGAATTTTCACTTGCTTTTAAATATGCTTATTTCATTAAAAGAATAGGCAGTTGTTTTAACGTTTGTTCATTCTCTAATATACAGTTTTCTAGATGAAAGGATGGAGAAAGCACCAGTCTTTTAAAATTGCTAATAAACGTAGTTAATGCAATTTCAGCTTCTAAACGAGCAAGTGGCGCACCTAAACAAAAGTGTGGCCCTTTCCCAAACGTTAAATGTTTTTCATTTCCAGGTCGGTGTAAATCAAAGCGATCTGCTTGCAGGAATTTATTTTCATCTAAATTGGCAGCACTGATCCATGTAACAATCATTTGTCCTTTTTTCATTTTTGGTCCAAATATTGTTGTATCTTCCGTTATAGTACGAGCTAACGTGACAGGGAAACGATAGCGTAGTACCTCTTCTATCGCTTGAGGAATCAGCCCTAAATTGTTACTTAACTCATTGTATACATGGGGTGCATCTACTAAAAAGCAATAAAAGCTATTAATAATGAGGTTTGTAGTCGTTTCATTCCCTGCGGCTAAAAGTCCTAATGCAAATGTAACAATTTCATCGTCAGTCAACCTTTCTCCCTCATACTCTGCTCTGATTAAGTCTGAAATAATATCTTCTTTCAAATGGTATCTTTTTTCCTGAACAATCGGCAAAAGATAGGCTTTAAAATCATGTAAAGCAACTTCTTTCTGTGTATCTAAATCGCTAAATTGTTCTTTGCTATATGGCATGAACAAAATATCTGACCACATCTTAATTTTTTTCCTGTCTGTTGTTGGAACACCTAATAAATCAGAAATAACGGTTACAGGTAGAGGTGCAGCAAACTGCTCTACAATATCAATTTCATTATAATTATTCATATCTTGCACCAGTTCATTTGCAATTGCTTGTATTCGTGGTTTCCAATGCTGAAGACTTCTTGGGGTAAATGCTTTTGAAACAATTGAGCGGACATTTCGATGCTCTGGAGGATCAGAAGAATTTAAATTCACTCTTGTTTCTAAAGGTGGGACAGAAAATTGACGACGATCTCTTCTACTTGAAAATAAGCGATAATCAGATAAAACACGATTCACATCATCATATAAAAAGACGTTCCATACATCTTGCTCTGGATCATAGTAGACTGGATGATTTTCCCTCATATGTTTATACCACTCATAAGGATTCCATAGCTCTTCTTTTGTTTTGAGCTTTGAAATTTCATGAACCAAAATCACATTTTCAGGCGAATTCATAGTACTTTCCTCCCTTTTCTTTTAAAATAAAAAATAATAGGTAGTCAGTGCAAAGGTGTATAGGCTAACATATGTTATTTTAACATATGTTAAAGAAATATTTATGGATATAAACTTGAGAAAAAATTAGGAGGATACATATGTATGTTGATATTTTGCTACTCGCAGAATTAACTTCTGGACCAAAGTATGGTTATGAAATAAAGAAAAATATTCAAAATCGTCTTGGAGAAAATTTTGAATTGAATCATAACATGCTCTACCCTGCTCTTCGTCGTTTTGAAGATATGGGAGCAATTACAAAAGAGATTCATCAACAAATAGGCAAACCAAACCGTAACATTTACAAATTAACTCCTACAGGTGAAGAAATCTTTTACGAAATGATGCGAGAGTTTCCAGAGAAACTAGCTGCTAATGAGGCTGAATTTCTTGTACGTGTTGCACTATTTGAGAAACTGGATTACGAAGCTCGTAAAGAGGTTTTAACGACTCGTCAAAATGTGTTACATACACAATTAACCTCTATTCAATCTTTAGCTGAAACATCACTTTTTATTTCTGAGGTCGTAAAGCATAGAAAATCATGTATTGAACATGAGTTAGCTTGGATTACATCTCTTATGAAAAAAATATAAAAAATAACAAAAAAAGAAAAAAACTATGAATGAAAATGAGATTTATTATCAATACTATAATTAATAAAAGGGCAACCAGATGCGGTTACCCTTTCTCGTTTAAGCTTCCGGAATGAATGTTTTGCAATCAGTTTCTTCCGTTTTCGATGCTTTGTTACCTTTATGACTCACTACATAAATTGCATCTGCATTACATTTGTTTCCGTTACCCCAATATTTACAGTTGTTTACTTCACATAAAACATCTTGTGCCATAAGTATCACACCTCCTTATTCTTTTATCATTAACAAATTTGTGAGGTATGATACCATTTGGTGATCCGTTTTTTACTTTTGACGTACTTTTTTGCTTAGGGCAATCTTTCTTAAAGCTCCTATATCTCCACTTACAATCACATGAATATTGTTAGAAATAGTCTGAATGTCCAAGTCCCACCACTTCATCTCTAACAATTCACTTATTACATCATTTGAAAATCGCTTTTTTATCTCAATAGCAGGATTACCACCAGCAATTGTATATGGTGGAACGTCTTTTGTTATAACAGCTTTAGCAGCAATAATTGCTCCGTCCCCTATCTTAACTCCAGGCATAATCGTCGCATCCATTCCAATCCATACATCATTTCCGATTACCGTATCTCCTTTAAACGGTAAATCAGAAAGCGTAGGTGTGAATTTCTCCCAGCCATGACCGAAAATATTAAATGGATAAGCTGAAAACCCATCCATTCTATGGTTTGCGCCATTCATAATAAATGTAACTCCAGGTGCTATGCAACAGAATTTTCCCATAACCAATCGATCTCCAAAAAATTCATAGTGGTATAGCACTTGATCTTCGAATGTTTCTTCATTTTTCGAATCATAATAAGAATAATCTCCAACAATAATATTTGGTTTGGTTATTGTATTTTTAATAAAATGAACACTCTTGTTTCCTTCGATAGGATACTTCACATTCGGATTAGGATTCATGCTGGACAGCACCACCTTCATTTGAAGTTTCTACTATTGGTTTCAAATTGTATATTGGCAAAATAAATAAGGAACCAATAATAAATAATAATGCTGTTCCTTCATACATTGTACTAAGTGAAAATACTTCTTTTAATGAACCGGCAATACTCATCGTTAATACCATCGAACCCGTAAATAAAGGGCTCAAAATCCCATTTACGCGTCCAATAAAGTCTGTATCCGAATTTTGAATAATGAGTGTGTTTATCCCGATTTGGATACAAGGAAGAGCGAGACCACTGAAAAACTGAGCGATAAGTGTGATCCATAAATTTGTCGAAAATCCAATGATACCAATACCAATTGCCTGTGCAACCATCCCTAAAATTAACATCTTTTGCGGAGCGATATTTTTCGCAAATACCATTGCTAAAGCTCCACCAATAATCATCCCAGCACCATTTACAGTTAATAGCCATTGTAAGCTTTCTTTTGATAGACCTAATTGCTCTGTCACGATAAAAATACCTAGTGGCTGAATGAGACCAATTCCTAATCCTGCTGCCATAAAACAAATACCAAGTAATGTTAATGCTTTCTTTGCTTTTACATATTTAATTCCATCCACCATTTCTTGCAGTATGCTCACTTTTTTCTTTTCTTCCTGTTCTTCAGCATCTTTTGGCAGAAATAACAAAACTAACGCCGCAAGTAAAAAAGCAATACCTGTCACAATAATAGAAGTGTAAATTCCGAAGGCTTGAAATATAAATGTTCCAAGTATAGGACCTAATACCATAAAAATTGCAAAAATGGTTTGATATAAAGACATCGCCAATTGTACTTCTTCTGTAGATAGATGTTGTTTAAATAATTTCATACCTGAAGGCTGTGAAAACTGCGAAAGAATTGCAGAGATAAGCGTAACAAAAAACACAACTTTCCATGTACCAAACATAAGTGCGAAAAGTACTGCAAATACAGATAATGAACTTAAAGTTTCGCACCAAATCATCGTTCTTTTTGGTTTCCACCTATCCGCGAATGTGCCTCCTATAAATGAAAAAATAAAAATTGGGGCAAATTCCGCAACTGAAATCATAGAAATGGCAAACGCATCGCCATTTGTCATTTCCATTACAAAAAGCAGTACCGCAAAGTTTCGGATCCAAATCCCTACCTGGAGAAATAATGCCGAAGCAATAATTGCTTGCACAAATCGATTTTTTAATACTACAGACATATTACTCTTTTGTTTCACTTCTACATTCATTGACATAAAAAAGCCCCCTATTCCGCATTCTAAATAGGAGGCAGCACAATCATATCATAAAAGACAGGTCTATTCGCAGTGCGAAAATACATCCCTTTTACATATAAAAATGTACATACTAATCCTATTCAGAAGAATATTTCGTTCTATAACGAAGATTTCTTAAAAAATAGAATTAGTTGATCATTGGGATGTCTTCACCCTTCCGTTTCAATTTAAAATCACACATACATACTCTATGTAAACCACCAAACATGTATGCGTGTCTCAATTTATTTATTCTAGAAAGACAATGGTAATTCCTCTAAAGAACGCATTAAATAATTACCTTGCCACTTCACTTTTTCACGCTCACCTTTTATTTGTATGTTCGGCATATGGGTTAGCAATGTGGAAATTGCAATTTTTGCTTCTAGCCGGGCAAGTGGTGCTCCTAAACAAAAATGACTCCCCAGTCCAAAAGCAATGTGCCTGTTATTTTTCCTTGTAATATCAAAAACCTCTGGATTTATAAAAACATTCTCATCGCGATTCGCTGAAGCTAATGAAATAGTCACCATATCCCCTTTTTGAATTTCTTGACCATGTATCATAAAAGGTTCAGCTGCCCAGCGTGCTGTCGTAACTTCAACAGGGGAATAATAACGTAATCCTTCTTCAATCGCCGAATCAATAAGCTCTGGTTGTTCTTCTAATAACTGTAGTTGACTTGGATTCTCCAGTAAAGCCAAAACTGTATTGGTAATTAGATTCACAGTCGTTTCATGCCCAGCTACAATTAGTAACATAATCATTGAATAAAGTTCTCGGGCACTTAACTTACTACCTTCACTTTCAGCTTGGATTAATGCACTAACCAAATCTTCTTTTGGATTTTTCCGCTTTATATCAACCAAGTATTGGAGATATGTAATGAATTCTGCTAGTTTCATTTCAGTTTCCTTTATTTCTTCAGGGGTTTCGGGTGAATCAATTACCGCATGAGACCACAATCTAAATTTTTCTTGATCCTCTTTTGGAATCCCTAGCATTTCACTGATTACATTGATTGGCAATGGAAATGCATAGTCATTAACAAGGTTTAAAGAGCGTTTCTGTTCGGCATGATCTAATAAAGTATCCGCAATATGCTGAATACGTTCATCTAATTGTGAAATCATCTTAGGAGTAAATGCTTTCTGAACTAATGAGCGTAATCGATTATGATCAGGCGGATCCGAATTTAACATATGAGTCGTTAAATAATCTCCATTGTCTACAGAAAGAAATGGATTAACCTCTACTTTTTCAAATACATTTTCAGGGTTTTTCTTTAAACGAGAATCTTTTAAAAACGCTAATGCATCTTCATATCTTGTAATGAGCCATTCTGTCCCAAGTTCACTCTGATTTACGAACAAAATAGGTTGTGATTTACGTGATTCCTTATAAATCTCATAAGCATCTTCTTTAAACTCTGCAGAAGCTAAATAAATACCATTTTCTATTTTGTAGCCCACCATGTTTTTGAAAGACATCGTACTCCCTCGCTCTCTTCTATTTGTGAAACTCACTCCAACATATGAATTATAACTTATAAAAAGAGGGAATTTTGTTAATTTTTCGTTATAAGCTTACTTTATATATTGAAAAATAATTCTTTTCAAAAAACAAGCGATAAGAAGATGAGTTCTTCTTATTGCTTGTTTTTTCACTAAGAAAAGCACATAAAATTACTAATTTGCTGGTATCGATAACTAACTTTACGGCGACGGCCACCTTGCCATGTATAGCCCGAAACTCCATTCCGTCTTACTTCCGTTGGAAAAAACCATAAATCTCTTCCAAACGGACCTGGGCGATGTAAACGTAAGTATCCCCATCTCCCTAAACAATTGCACATCCATGATTTTATATTACCGCTTTGTACAGGAGATGCGAATGTTGATGGTACGGCAGGCGCTTGTGATGGAGGGGGTCCCGTTGGAGCATCCTCAGCATCATCTGGTCGATATTCTTCAAGTTCGACATCTCTCATTTCATCAGATGCTTCATAGCTAGGAATTTGTGGGTTATAATATGCTGTTTGATTATAATCTGCATACGGAAAATACGTTGGTTGATTATACATAGAAAAAATCACCTCTTATGATTTATTACTCTATCCATTCATATGTTGTATCGCTTTTATATGAAGCTTATTTATATAGCCCAAAATAGAAGTTGAGGGATTCTGTATTGAAATTACTGTAAAACAATAAAAGGGGTCTCATTTCTTTCTCTGAACAAAAAGCCCAATTTCTCAACTTTAATGCTGAGAGATTGGGCTTTTTATAATGGACACTGCAAAGCAATCCTTTCTTAATGGTTCCTCTTCAGCTTGACGCTATAATAGCGCATCGCTTTCAAAGTACCTTCCATTTTAAATACACCTTGCCCAATTAACGTACGCAAGCGATATTCAAGAAAAACATCTCCAACTGACTGTTCCAAATTCCCAAGAACTTCACCAATTAGTCTTGGAGCCTTATAAAAGTCTCCTTCTATTCTTTCTTTCTCCAAATTCTTTGCACATTCAATGATGAAAGAATCGAAATAATCTTCTTGTACAGATTGGACTTGGTTTTCATTCCAAATTCGTAATAAATCCGTAGTCTCAGAGAGTAATTCCCATTCTCGCTCAAGAGTTTTCCGTGCCTCATTAGTCAGTAATGTATCTTTACCGTACTTTTCATAAATATCTGCTAGTTTCTCTGGAGATAACTCCCCTGTCGCGCGTATATCATAACCTTCTGGGAACAGTTCTCTATATGTTTCAGATGTGTTAATTACACGAATATTGTCTCGATCTTGTAAATGTGCAAGTACAAAACAAAGCCCCACATGTTCATGTGCATTATTAGCTTTCCAAATTGTGATTGGTATATCTTGAGGAATAGACTGTAATTCCTCCATCGATTGTCTAAATGTTGATAAATATTCTTCTTCAAAATAAAGATCATAAGAGTTTAAATTTCTAGATAGCCATTGCTGACGAGCTACTTGTCCAGCTTCTAACTCCAATTGATGAATTGGACCGATAGAAAATGCATCTGAGAAGAGAATAACATAGTCTTCTGTTAAATTAGCTTGTTTCAGCATGTACTTAATACACCCAGCTGGTGAGTCACCAAATGCTATATGTACATGTTTACTCTCTTTGATATGTAACCTAGGTTTTTGTGATTCAATGAGTTGTTTTGGGATTTCTGTTAAAATTGCCATTCTATCTTCACTTGGCTCTGTTTCCATTAAATCAAGTTGAATTAAGATGAGGCGGAGTAATGATTTTGCTTCATCTTCTGGCATATTATCGATTACTTTACTTAAATTATCTATCATATATTTCCCTCTATTCATTTCTAAAATAATGTAGTTTATAGCGTAACATATAATGAGACACATGCTATTCTTTTCATCTAATAATTGCCAAGAAAAATGAAAATGATAAAAAAACACATAGCGGGACAAACAACATTGTATCCATTTTAGCAAAATATGTATCTTTTTTTCTTTTAAAAATACCAAAGTAGTTGAATTCTCCAACCACTCTTAATCCAAACACAATCATACAAATCCAAGAGCCGATTTGAACAATGATATGTGGAATAAAAGAGGAAATAACATTTGCCTGTAATAACAAAAGTAACGCCGCTACACATAGTAATAGTGCAACTAATAATGTCATACCCGTTCCAGGAGAAAAAGCTTTTTCTCCTGACTCAGTTGGAATCGCTGCCTTTATTCCTCGTTTTCCACCAAATGCCCAGTAAACATGCAATAAACTAATACTTACTAAGAGACATGCTGATATAGTGATGATAATAAGCAATATTAATCCCTCCGTCAATGTGCTTCTTTTAAAGTTAAGAATATTCAACAAAACAACAATGAACAATCTATTTCTAAATTGTTCACAATATCGTCATTTGTAATATTATTTAATTTTCATTTTTTATATTCCGAAACCGTATAAAAACAATAGAATATAAAGGCATTAAGTTTACTTGTAATTAATGGGCGGATTGCTCTAATTGAAAAAGGATGTGATTCCGGTGAAAAACATAGAGAAAAGCGATTTTCTATTCAAAACTGAACGAAAAATCGCTTTTCCAATTCTTTTACATACGTTTATTTCTGGTTATTCATTTCAAATACTTGCTGTACGTCTTTATCGCCGCGCCCAGATAAATTAACAATAATACTTTGATCATTTCGTAAAGTTGCTGCTAATTTCATAGCATAGGCCACTGCATGAGAACTTTCCAATGCAGGAATAATCCCTTCCACACGAGACAATTTATGAAATGCTTCTAATGCTTCATGATCATTAATCGCTACATATTCTGCACGTCCAGTTTCTTTATAATAACTATGCTCTGGTCCAACACCTTGGTAATCCAGTCCTGCCGCAATGGAGTGCGCCTCTGCAATTTCTCCATTTTCATCTTTCATCATATAACACTTAAATCCATGGATGATACCAGGTCCTCCTGCTGTAAGAGGTGCTGCATGCAACCCTGTTTCAATCCCTTTACCACCTGGTTCAACACCTACCATTTTTACTTCTTTATCATGATAAAATGGAGCAAATAACCCAATCGCATTACTTCCTCCACCTACACAAGCAACCAAATAGTCAGGTAGACGCTGTTCTTTTTCAATGTGTTGTGCTCTTGCTTCCCTTCCAATTACAGCTTGGAAATGACGAACGATTGTTGGATATGGATGTGGTCCCAGTGCAGAACCTAATAAATAAAATGTATTTTCATAGTTTTGAGCGTAATCTTCAAGTGCTGCATCTACCGCCTCCTTAAGAGTACGTCCTCCTTCTTGAACAGCAATTACTTTCGCCCCTAATAATTCCATACGAAATACATTTAATTGTTGACGTTCTGTATCCATTCCTCCCATATAAATCGTACAATCTATTCCAAACATAGCACAAGCAGTAGCTGTAGCCACTCCGTGCTGTCCTGCCCCAGTTTCTGCAATGATACGTTTTGCTCCCATTCTCTTTGCGAGCAAAATTTGTCCTAATACATTGTTAATTTTATGGGCTCCTGTATGATTAAGGTCTTCTCTTTTAAGATAGATTTTTGCACCACCGATTTCTTCACTCAAACGATTGGCATAATACAATGGATTTGGACGCCCTACATATTCTTTAAGATAGTATTCATATTCATTTATAAACTCTGGGTCATCTTTATATTGATGAAACGCGCTCTCCAAGTGAAGTAAAGCCTCTTGGAGTTGTTCTGGCACAAAACTACCCCCAAATTCGCCAAAATATCCATTTTCCGCTTGTAATAAATTCATGTTAATTCCTCCCTTTGGTTTTTAATTGTTGTATAAGAAAAAGCGTGTGAACGCAAAAAGCCCCCTACATGCATTAAAGCATGTAGAGGGCGATATATCCGATTATACCGTGGTGCCACCTCTTTTGATTCTTTGTCACATAGACTAAGAACCCTCTCGTTTTTGGATACAGAAAAACAAATTCGATATCCTCATCCTTGTAACGGCGGAACCCGGGTCGCATACTCCTAACGTTTCAGCGTACCTCTCCTAAGTCCATTCAGTATAATCTATCGTACTGGATTGCACCATCTCCAGCTCTCTGTAACGCATCAATTACACGTACTCTTCTTAGTCAACGATTTTTATTATTTAAATTTAATTATGATATTATCGAACTATTTTTATTTTGTCAATAACAATAGAAAGAAAATTCATTCTTTTGTGATTAGTTAATCGATTTGTTCATCTTATATTTCATAGTAATTTTAAATAATTAATATATTTATTCAACAATAGTAAAAAACACAATACCCTTTCATCGTACAAAAGGGCATTGTGTTTTTAAATCTTTGTTTAGGAATATCCTCTACACATTATAACGATTTCTTCTTCGTTCCATCCTTGTTTGGCCTTGTGTTGTTTCCATTTCATGATGTTGATGCTCTGTTTGCGCTGTATGATACGTCGGTACTCTTTCTTCACGGTTTGGTTCATACGTGCGTGTTTCTTTTGCTTTAGAAGATTTTCTACCGACTTTAAACATCTTAATTTTTAATCTTGGCAGGCTCGGAATACGAATTTTAAACTTAGGCTTGAATGATTTCTTCTTTTGTTTAAATAGATTTGTTTTTTCTTGTTTTTCATTACTATTCCCACGATGTAGTGCATTTGCAAGAAACCCACCAAATAAAAAGCCTGCTACCAGCAGTAATAGATACAAACGTTCTGTAGTCAATAAGTTCATAATACGTCCGAGAACAGCTAATGATTGGGCTTGTTTCATATCCCATAATAAACCACCCCATAATGCAAGTAACCCTAAAGTAATTGCATATGTACGGAATCGGAGTATAAGTGGAATAACGGCAATACATGCAGCGATTTTAGCATTTGCTAGTAACGAACTAGCTGTTGCGTATTGATTCCAAATCGCCAGCAAAAACGTAATAAATATAGTGTAAGCAAGCCAACTACATATTCGTGAATACATTCGTTTCGCATAGTAGCTTCCAAAACTTGTGAAAAACAACAGTCCTCCTAAATACAATGACAATTCAAGAGAAATTTGTTTCATAATACCTGCAATTGGAAATAGGAAGCTGAGTACCATTAAAAGCACATCAAGTTTCTTCATAACTCTCATCCCTTTCAGTTTTCTACCTTTCTTCTATATAACAAAGCAAATTTTGTTGTTTTTAGCATATTCCTCACTTCCACCAAATTATAAATAACATTCCTAAAAATCATCTTAATCCTACTAGTACCCAAAAGTAAACAAAAAAACAAAGCTATAATTGACAATAGAGATCTAGATTTGTATAAAGAAATGACAAATCCCGCTATTTGTAAATTAGCGGGATTTTGAAATTATCTTGCTGTATATTTAATATGATTATACTTTCCCTCACAACGCAGCTACTTCACACAATATAATTTACTATTTTTCACCTATCCCTAAAGCTCCACGTGCCATTTCCATATGTGCTTCTTCCTTTGTCTGTAGTGCAAATAATCCAATCATAACTGGATAAGCAGCGCCAAGTTCAATAATATGTTCAAGCATTCTCGGCCAAACTTTCCCTCCTGCTTTTTCATATTCGTTTAATAGTACTTTCAAATTCTCCTGTCCAAAGATTGTAAGATAAAGAGTGAAATCAGTAGCTGGATCTGTCACTTTCGCTTCTGTCCAATCCAAAAGTCCTGTTACTTTGTCATTTTTATCAACTAAAATATGCGGCGGATGTAAGTCACCATGAACAAATGAAGAGTGCTTTGGCCAATACGATTCATCTGCAAGCCATGTTTGCCAACGCTCCCATAGTTCATCTGAAACACCAAGTTTTGATTTTATTTGATGCATTCTATCTATTAACAATTGCTTTGCTTCAGCAGGTTGAAGAACTTCAATTCCCTTTTTAGTAGCCTCATTATAATCAATCGAATGCAAGGCGACAAGTGACTCTGCTAAAGATCGGATAAATGTCATAGATGGTGGATCATTTTGAATATGCCACACATAATTTTGTATTTCTAAATCAATCACTGCTGCAGGGTTACCCTTTACTAATGGATAAGCAATTAATTCTGGTGTGTTGATTTTCCAATTTGGTACTGCAACAGGTACATATTTTTGAACAAGCTCAAGTATTTTCCCTTCTAATGCCCCTCTTTCAATTACATCTGGTCTTCTTGGTTTCCGGAGAACCCATGAAACACCCTTTTCATCAGTAGCAAATACAACTTGAAAGTCCATTCCTGATTCATTTAATTCAGCGCTTTCTTTATTTAATTGTAAACCATTCTTTTCTGCAATCTTTAACATTGCTTCTATACTTTTCTGTTCATTTGTATTTGTCATAGATAGACACTCCTCTGCAATTTTTCATATAATTACAAAAAACACAGACTGGGTGCCCGTGTTTTTTGTAAACGAAATGAGCTCTTATAAATATACTGTCCTTATTTTTATTTCGCTCTTCCTTGCACCCACGTAGCAATATCATTTATAACATACTCAGGAATATTGGCTGGACTATAATATTCATCCGGTTTACTTAATTCCCCATCTCCTTCTGTAAAGAAGTGATTTAACTTTGGATAAAGTCGATAATCTACATTATCTCGCTCTTTTAATTGTTCTTTCCAAAGAGGAATTTCGATTTTTGATTGAACTTGATAGTCTCTTTCTCCTTGAATAATAAGAAGCGGTGTCTTTTGTTCTTTAGACATTTCTGCCGCCTTAATTTTACGGATAGAATCCCAAAATACAGGCGCTCCTAAATAAAAATCTTTTGGAGGGTTTTTTCCAGAAAAATTAGGGTCATTTAATAATTCATATTGCGCTTTATAAAATTTATATTCCTCAGCTGTCATTCTGCCGAGAGAATACAAGTAATCAAATTGATCTAAAACAACATCCTGGAATGTACGAGCTGGTCCTCCCATCACAATTGCCCCAGCAATATTTTGATTTTGGTCTTTTTCGATCATTTTCGGAACCATCATTCCGCCTTGACTATGGCCGAGAACATAAATTTGATTCTTGTCTATCATAGGATTATTTTGAAGAAAACGAGTCGCAAAAAGTGCATCATCTGTTGTTTCTTTATCAACTGTATAAAACGGACTAAATTGTGTTTTCAATCCATGTTCATATGTTCGTTTATTATAGCGAAGAACAGCAATTCCTTTCGAAGCAAGACCTTCAGCTAAATCGCGAAACGGTTTTAAAGCAAACGCAGTTTCATCTCGATCGCTTGCTCCAGATCCTTGCACAAGAATAACCGCTGGGAAAGGCCCCTCTCCCTTTGGAACAGACAGTGTTCCTGGTAATGGGAACGCGCCACTTCCGACTACTACTTCTTCTTCAGTAAACGAATCAGGATTACTATATGCCGGGCGCTGTGCAACAGAGTCGGATGACATACTAAGCTGGAAATCGTCTATTTTTCCAGATGGATCTAATCTAAACATGAAAGGTACAGTGAATTTTTCAAATACTAATCCAATTTCAATGTTTGTATGAACGGAATTCGTCTCTTTTTGCTTTACCTCTCCAATTCCAATAAAAGAACCTGCTTGTAACTGCAGGGGAAGTTCCTTCCAATAACTCTCCAGCCACTTTTCAGATATTATCTTCTGTAAAGGTCGAGAAGTTAAATCAAATGCAGATTTATAATTTTCAGTATGCATATAACGGATAAATGTAAGAGTAGTAGATATAACAGGATTTTCATCATCAGCATTGTTTATTTCTTTTATATTTGTGTTTGTTTCTTTGGATGTTGAGGTAAATTGATGGTTGAATGGATTATTATATGTATAAGGATAAAAACTTATTTTCAATGCATCTGTATTTCCCCTCTCATACAGACTTGGAGAAATTGCAAAATTTTTAGGTTGAATGGATTCTGCTGCGTATGAAACTGAGGGAATGCTTATTGCACAAATTGTACTAACGAGTAAAATCTTATTCGTTATTCGTTTTCTCGTTTTCATATTTATTGACTCCTTTCAAAGTTAAATTCTTTTAATACAACATTCCAAGCATTGTAAGGAAAATAAAAAACATCAAAGAGATTAATAAATTTCTTTACGCCCTCTAACAAAGAATGTGATATTATAAACAAACTTCAATAAAAACTACCTTCTTCCTCCTTTTTATTATGTAATTTTTTAATAATATATAAGCATCTAATTAGTGAAGTTGATTCTTCTAAAAACAGAGAAATAGAAATATTATTTTCGTACAAAAAAATGACTAAACTAAGTTAGTCATTTTCTATACTTTTTACACGCGTGATAAGAGACATATTTGTTTCTTATAAACTTATATCTTCTACTGGCCATTTTTCTAATGTGTAAGCCATCTCCCAAAATGAATATTCATATTGACTACTAATGACAAAATGCTGTTTCATGCGCTTACGATCAGTTTCTGTTACTGTTTCTGCAATGGCATCTAATCTGGCAATTTGCTCTTCTACTAAAGTACGGAACCAGTCAGAACCATATGCAGAAATCCACTCTTGGTAAATGGGTTCTTCCGGTTTACATTCCTTAAGTCGCTCACCAATTTCATAATAAAGCCAATAGCACGGCAAAATCGCTGCGATAACATCCCCAATATGTCCCTCGTATGCAGCGCGATACATATGTGATGTATACGCATAAGCCGTCGGTGCAGGAATGAACGATTCTTTTTCTTTTTCCGTAATTCCTAATTTTTTCGCAAAATTCTCATGCAGCGATAATTCAGCTTGGTATGTATTTTGTGCATGGTGCGCCATACGAGCTGTCGTTTCTAATTCAATCGCTTTTGCTGCTCCTAACGATTGGACTCTTGCAAAATGACTTAAATAATATGAATCTTGCAGAACGTAATAGCGAAAACTAGCTAAATCTAATGTTCCGTTCCCTAGTTTTGTCACAAATGGATGATTAAAACTTGCTTCCCAAATCGGATTAACTTCTTTACGTAATAACTGTGAAAATAACATGATAGACCCTCCAATAAACGTTTTAATAATAAAAAAATGAAACAAGTTTCTTAACGAATTGCTCGTTAGCTACTAGATTACTGAGACTCACTTCAAGTAGGTGCGCAAAATAAAAAAGCTTTCTTTACACACACGTAAAGAAAGCGGACTGGACATTATCAATATTTAAAAAAATATCATATTCTGTCACTTCCACTTCCCTACGCTGGTATTACCCAGATCAGGTCCTAAGGGTTTCAAAGATATTTTTTGATCTCAGCCTTTAAAAGGCCCCCCTAGTGGATAAATATATATAACTATTTAACTTTGATATTAATCATAACATATTCTAGAATACTATCAAATATTATTTGTAAATTCAATATCGCTAACATATAGGCACGAAAATGTTAGCAATCCTCTTCTACTAATCTCGCTATTTGCTCCTTCACATTCAAATTACAAACACCACCGTGATAACAAATCACCGTCTCAATATCAAATTCTAAAAATCTTCTAAGCGATTTTGTAGCTGTATCCATGTCTGGCGTTGTATGCGGAACAGGTCCTTTTAAGTTTCCACCAACGCATACTATCGCGTCGCCCGCAATTAATGTTTTATATTTTTCACTATATAAACTAATATGTCCCGGAGTATGCCCTGGTGTATGAATCACTTCAATGCCTCCGAAAAATGGTAGTCTTTCTCCGTCTTCTAATGTCCGATTTACTTTTGCCGTCGGAGGATTTTCATATAGAAATTGCATAACTTCTGGAAGTGCATCCCATTTGTCTTTACTCATTTTACTTGGATCCGTTTTCATTAAATGCACTTGTCCTTCAATATATGGCTTGTCTAATTCATGTGCGTATACTTCAATAGAATGGCCTGCCTTCTGCTGTATTTCAGGAAGACTTCCAATATGGTCTATATCTTGATGGGTTAAAATAACTGCTTGTAATTGTTCAAAAGGGACACCAATACCAATCATTGCATCACGAATCCCTTCTAATTGGCCTGGCATACCAGTATCGATTAATATAGCTTCTTTTTCATCCCAAAGTAACGTGGGATTTAATTCGAATTCTTGAATTTTTAATTTTAACACCGCTAAACCGTTTTCTATTTTCATATTACACGTCTCCCTCGATACATAAATTAGTGAAGGTATTTCACTTACTAAAATGTATCACGTTAAGGATATTTAATCAAACACTAAATTTATAATCATAACACAAAAATATTTATTTGTCAAATTTCTTTATTTGATCTACAACCAGAATTTTTCATCACACATCTTTCCGATACAAATTAATTAAATCTTTCAGAGCTGCCGCTGCTGCTGCTCTTGGGTTCGAGGCTCCCCCGATTGAAGTAACTCTTCCCATCGTATCAGTATGAAAAGTGATTCCTTTTTCCGTTCCATTTACATGAGCTAAAGGATGCTCTTTCCCTATTTCACGCGGACATACTTCAAGTTTAGGGTTCCCTGAATGGTCTCTATATGCCGCTCCAATTAGTTTTAGAGATTTACCTTGTGCTTTTGCTTTCTCTATATCTTGTTTCGTAATACCCTCTATCCCATTTACATTTACGTAATCAAGAGAGTATTCTGACTGAAATAAACTGTTCGCTAACAATAATAGTTTACAGGCACTGTCCATTCCACTTACGTCTAATGATGGGTTTGTTTCAGCGATTCCTTTTTGCTGCGCTTGATGCAGTGCTTCCTCAAATGTTACATCTTTTTCGTACATCTTTGTAAGAATATAATTTGTTGTTCCATTTAAAATACCTTCTATACTTTCAATTTGGCACCCTGCTAAACTAAATTGTCCAATATCTAATGTAGGGAGCGCAGCTGCAGTTGCACCACTATAACGAATACGTACGTTAGCTTTCGTTGCTTTTTGCTTTATTTCTTTCCATGCGCTAACGAGTGCACCTTTTGAAATAGCGACTACATCCATATGATTTTCAATCGCTGTTTCAATATATGTTCTTCCAGGTTCACCTGTTTGAAGATTAGTTGGTGTTGATTCTATTAATACATGACCAAAAGGCATTTTTTCACTTTTATCGAGTGGATAGTTTTTGAGATATCTCTCCAATGCATTAGAACCTGTACCATAAGTTAATAATTCTTTAATATGTAAACCTTTGGCGCTAAAGAGATTGACTGTACTTCCCATAACTCCAGTAAGGACAAGTTCGATACCGTACATCTCATTTATATATAAAGCTTTCTCAAATACCAATCTTACAAACTCTTTTCCAACAGTTCCATATCCAGATATTACTATGTTAACTCTCACATCATCACCTCAAACTATTGTGCTATTTTAATGTTAACTCCATTATACTCCGAAAATATGATGTGATTCACGAAAGAAAACTCCCTCAAAAAAATTTGAAGGAGCTGCTACATTTCAATATAAATATGAAGCCAGTTATTTCGGTAAATTGGATAGCTTTTCAGCAATCTTTCGGTAAAAAGCATTAATATCAGAGAACCCTAAGGAATCCGAGACACTTAATCCAACCATATCGAGGTGATCCCAGTTTTGTTTTGTCTCAATATGATTCCATTTCCCAAGTTCTGGCGCACTACTATTATTTATAACCACATCAGTTGATGGTCCTACCATAGAGTTTGTATTTACTACTCCGTCATTTTCCCACCAGGATGAATCAATGAATGTACGATTCTGTTCGTATCTTGCATATGACCCTAAGAAAATTGCATTTCCCATCAGTGCCTTATTCATGGTGATGTGCGGTAAATGAATTCCCGTTATAGGTGCTACTTGTGTTGCATGTCCACTGTAAGAAAAATAATATACATCTGGTTGCGCTTTTACCCAAGTGTTCAATTCCTTTGCTCCATCTGTACTTAAATCCCATTGGCTTATATCTTTTGTATCCTTCAAAATGGAACTATTTAAGACACGGTTTGAATATTGATAAAATGATTCCCCAGCTCTTTTTTTAATTCCCCATTGATCCAATTTAAAATCGTATAGTGATAGATTGTTATTTTCTCCAACTCCAGCAGTTGCGACGAGTAATTGCTTTACAGCTGGCAAGAGTAAACTTCCATCTGCAAGGGTTGTCCCATTGTGAGGAGTGGCTAATGTCGTTACACTATGAACGTATGATTTTCCTCCCTGAAACAACGGAGACATTTTCACATCAGCATGTTGTTTTACATATTCTCTCTCTTCTTGATTCCCTTCTTTTAACAATTGGACTAGCGTACGTATTGTTTGTCCTCCCATACTATGTCCTACTAAATGAAGCTTATTTGTCTCACTCCAATTTTGAACAAACCCTGTATATGTTCTTCCATATCGATCGTGTCCATGTTTTTCGGCATGAGCTGCTCCATAATCTACTGTTCCACCATTGATTTGAGCGTATAACTCACAAGCACGATCCCAGTTACTTGATAACGGCCCAACAGCGGCAGTATGAACATTGTATCCATCTCTCTTTAAATTTTCTTGAATATCGTGAACACCACCCCAATACTTTACACCCAATAATTCATCTCTGCCCCATCCTGTAAAACCATGTACAAGAATAATCGGATTGTTATTTTTCTTCCCTTCTTCTGCTTGTATTGGCATCGGTAGCATTACACTCGAAGCGATACAACATAAAATTAATAATCCCCAAAGTAATCTTTTCATTTTACATCCCCTTTTCTTTTTCTCTACATCCCTAATAAAACGCTTTCAATTCTACCTCCTTCTTATGTGATAGAAAAAAGATCCACAAAGATATACCAACGCAATTTGCAATGGCTATATAATGTGGATCTCCAATTCTCTATCACATTTATTAACTTAAAAATAATGTAAACAATATTATTTGAATTGTCTATCTATTATGAAATATTACATAGTTGATAAAGTTTTGTTGACAATTCCCTTTCCCTTTTAACCTTCATCCTCAAAAGTAACAAATTTGACCGATATTAATTTATGAAAATCTTTGACTTGCCTTTTTATCTTTAAATATTCAGTTTTTAATGTATTATCTGTCGACATTTTAGGCTTTTCGTAACCCAATAATTTTTTGAAGTGAATAATCTGTAACTTTGTTTCATCCGCTTTTATCTTTCTATATACATCCTTTTTTGCAACAATAAGATACCATTGAGACTTATAATCACGAGAATTTCCAATCCAAGCATCGCTGTCATATGAAACAGGAATTTCTTTACTGTTTAAATCGATACTTGTAATATGTTTTTCCTCTTCATGTGTAAATAATAGCGAAGCTTCTTTTGGGATTTCCGGTAATTTTTTTATAGAAGTATAACCGGAGCGATTATTCATATCATTCTTCCGCAAAATTCGATCTTTTATCATAGCTTGCGCTGTTGTTTCATCTATAATAAGCACTTTATTTTCACCAAAAACGCCCGTTTTCACTTCAAATACTTCTTTTTCTTCTATATTTTCTTTGTAACGTTCAAAAATAGGTAAAGTAAATTGTTCGTCTCCAATCATTATCATCCCGTTCGCAGGCCGTTTATTTTCTTCAGAGGAAGAACAGGCACTTAGGCTTATGACAATCAGGACAATTAATATAAAAAAAGATATTGTTTTTCTCATTATGACTCCTTTCATTGTCTAAATTAATTTTCAAGTATACTCATTATGGTTATTTTCCATTTACCTTTGATACAATCAAAACTTAATAGTCATATTTTACTGATCCATAGTCCTATAAAGTTTTTGTAAGTAACGCCAACGAGTCATAAAAAAATACAAGATTTGTATACATACAAATGAAATTAAGATGATAATTGAACTATTTAAAATAGAAAAATCCACTAATTGTTGCAGTGCGGTATATGCAACTGCAGTATGAATTACCGCAACAACAATTGGTAAAAAGAACATGATTAACAACTGTCTTGTTACAACACCTTTTAGTTCTCGCTTACTTAATCCCATTTTTGAAATCATTTTATATTGTTGTTGATCCCGGTCTAAATCTGTATATAAACGGAAATAAATAAAGCTCGCTGCAAATGTAAAAAAGACAATTCCTACTAAAACACTCGCCATAAGTAACAATCCGTTTGTTTGTTTCGCTTGTAACCACTGCAATGCTAAAGCTTCAAAATAAAAGCTACGCTCTCCATTCTCTATACCCAATATGTTATTTAATTGATGTGAAATTTCCTTTGTTCTCATCCAATCATCTACAACAAATCCGTAAATACGCTCTTTAGAGAACGTGATATCCTCACGAGCAATGAATGGAACTTTATCATATACTTGGTCTTGTACTGCAATTAAAGTATTTCCTACTTCATGTGGTAGAACCAAGTTCTTTACAGCTTTCTTTACATGAAATGTTTTCATCCAATCCCCATGAATCACTTCAATTTCCTTTTTAAATTGATTATTTTCAAACTCTTGTTTTTGCGCTATCCACCCTGGAACTAGCAAAATTTCATCTTCTCTATCAAGCGTTTCTTTTTGGTAGCCAAGAGACTTCGCAAGATCATTATATTCACTTAATTTCATAACAGAAACATCGCTTTCTGTATATTTAGTAGAGGCAGAACCCAGTCGATAAGCAATATTTGCCTCATTAAGATATTTCTTAATTAAAGCAAGGTGCTCATTTTCCATCTTATTGTCTTCAAAACTCATATAGGTAAACGTATACGGATTGGTCATTCTTGACAGTTCTTTATTTCCAAGTGCAGCAGTAGTTCCAATTGCAGTGAACGCGACTGCCGAAATGATAGACACAATAAAAAACATCATTGCATTATCTTTCATTCGATATATTAACTCTGAAAACGTTAGTATATTTGTTTTCTTTAAAAATAAAGATTCCCGCTTTTTGGCAGCTTGCAATAGAAAAACACTGCATTGCGTATACAGAAAATATGTACCAATTATAACCAATAACACACCTAATCCTAATAACGGAAAAGAGATGATTCTTCTAAAGATAATATACAGTACGATTCCATATCCAGAACTGATACTAACAAATGATAGAAGCGATAAAATAATAGAAGCTTTCGGTTCAGGCTTTGGTTTTTCTTCTGCTTGAATAAGTTCCACAAGTTCAGTTACTTTAATCATCTTAAAAGTAACAAGTGATACAATTAAAAATAAGATAAGGAATGTAACAATAGTTAGTAGAATCGCTTGAATTGGAATATAAAAAGGTAGTCCCTTGTTAATCATTAAAATACTTGCACTAATAAGTAGTACCAACTTGGAAAATATAAGGCCAATCATAATGCCTATAAAGATTGAACCAAATCCAATTAACATATTTTCAATAAGCACTAACTTTTTCAACTGTCTTATAGACATTCCTTGCATCATTAAAATGCCAAACTCTTTTTTACGTGTTTTTAAAAATGAGCTTACTGAATATAAGATAAAGAAAAATGAAAACACAAAAATCAAGCTTTGTGAGATCCTAAATCCAATTGTACCAAGTTCACTTATCGTTTCACTTGTCGATTTTAACTCACCAGTTAAATCAGGGTGAAATAATAAAAGCGCATACGTAAAGAAAATCATAATAGAAAATGTACTACTTAAAAAATGAGCGGCGTACGTCCGTTTATTACGGAAAACATTATTAAATGCGAATTGACGAAAAGTCATGTCTTTTCCCTCCTAACAACGAGAGAACATCCATAATTTTTTGATAAAAAGCTTGTCTACTTTCACCGCAATAAATTTCATTATACAATTCACCGTCTTTAATAAAGATAACGCGACTACAATAACTTGCTGCATATGGATCATGAGTAACAAGCATCATGGTTGCACGTTCTTTCTTATTCAGTTCTTCTAACATACTCATCACATCATTCGAAGACTTAGAATCTAAATTTCCCGTAGGTTCATCCGCTAATAACAATTGTGGTTTATGAATGATTGCACGAGCAATTGCGGTTCGCTGTGCTTGACCACCTGAAATTTCATATGTTCTTTTATGCAAAATATCCAGAATGCCTAACTTTTCTGCAACTTCTTCTACCCGCTTATTCATTTCCTTTACAGCCACTCCATCTAACGTCATTGGCAACACAATATTTTCTTTTACGGTAAGTGTACTGAGAAGATTAAAAGACTGAAAAACAAATCCTAGCTGTTGTCGACGGAATAATGCTAGTTTTTCAGATGACAGCTGAAAAGGATTCATCCCATTTATTAAAATGTTTCCTGATGTTGGTGAATCAATCGTAGATACCATATTTAACAATGTTGTTTTCCCACTACCAGACGGACCCATAATACCAACAAACTCACCTTCTTGAATAGATAAATCAATATCAGCAAGAGCTTTATAAGGAACTTTCCCCTTATATACTTTACTAATTCCTTTCGCCTGCAATATTTCCATACCACATTCTCCCTTCATTTATTCTGCTTAGTTTAAAGTGTAAAGGAGTTATCTTACATCTCATATTGATTCGTCTTTCATTCACCTTACAACTTTGTAAGATTTCTAAAAAAGCTGATGAAAAAGTCTATTTCATCAGCTTTTTTATGAAGTGTAAAAAATAATTCTTACAGTTGTACCTTTTCCAACTTCAGAATGTATTTCTACTTGATGACCTAACTGTTTCGCAATTTCATATACGAGGTATAAACCCATCCCAGTAGATTCTTTGAAATCTCTACCATTTTCTCCTGTAAAGAAAGGTTGAAACACACGTGGCATATCTTGTTTTGGTATGCCTACTCCAAAATCTCTTACTTCTAAGGTGACGGTCTTATCTACACTATATGCTTTTATTATAATTTTTTCTCTACTACCGGCTGAATACTTAATTGCATTAGATAAAATTTGACCAACTAAAAATCGAAGCCACTTCACGTCACTTTCTACAACGATGTCTTTTTCTATTTTGACTTCTGGATATACAAAATTCCGAATAAAAAAGCGCTTATGTTCATGTATTGCTTCGTTTACTAAATTATATAATTGCACTCTTTCTACGTAGAAATCTTGTGTGAAAGTTTCTAGCCGCGCAACATATAAAGCCATTTCTAACCCTTTTTTTAGTTTATCTGCTTCTTCGTTAATACTAACAAATCGAGGGTCAACTTCATCTTGTGTCATTAATTCAATAACAGATAAAGGTGTTTTCATTTGGTGAATCCATTGATTCATAAAAGTTAAATGTTCCTCATTTTTACGTTCCTGCACTTGTAATTGATTCTGATAATGACGATATTGTACTTCTAATAACTCATGCAATGCAGTTGACAAAGGGGAGAAGTCAGATTTTTGTACAGATTCATCTAATGATTGCATCGGATTTGCTAACCTTTCATAAAAAGACTTATGAGTAAAATAGCGATATAATAAATAAGCAAGTAAAAAACATACTCCTAAAAACATTGCATAAAGCGCGGTGGTTACATGGCGATAGCCATCAAACCAATACACAAGAAAAATAGCGATGAGCTGGAAAGCTGTAAAACATAGAAGCGGGATATGTTCTCGTAGAAACAGTTTTATCATTTTCTCCCACCATTTTCCCATGTAATATGTAAACGATAGCCAACACTCCGAATTGTTTCAATCGCCTCTCGAATTCCTAATGCTTGGAGTTTTTTACGAACACGCGTTGTGTTGACGCTTAACGTATTATCATCAACGTAAGATTCACTATCCCAAAGCTTATTTAATAATACTTCCCTACTTACAACACGCGGATAATTTTTCATTAGCATCTCTAACAAAATCGCTTCATTTCTTGTTACATCAACTTCTTGACTGCGCAATTGTAATACTAAGCGCTCTGGAAATAAAGTAAATCCTTGCTGCTCAATCATTCGCTCTTCTATTTTTGGTGCATAATCTCCATATGCACGTCTTAGTTGACTACGAATTTTCGCCATTACAACTTCATAATGAAACGGCTTTGGTATATAATCATCCCCGCCATTTTCTAAAGCCATGACTTGATCCATCGTACCTTCACGAGCTGAAATAAATAAAATGGGACACGTAGAAACAGCACGAATTTGCCTACACCAATAATAGCCATCAAAACTTGGTAAATTAATATCTAATAACACCAAGTCTGGTTTTGCTTGTAAAAAAACATCTAATACGCGTTGAAAATCGACGATAACAATTCCTTGATACCCATATTTTTCGATGTAAGAAGATAATAATTCTGCGATTTTAGGATCATCTTCCACAATCATAATTTTAACCATTTTTTCATTCCTTTCTTATAATCTCTACGTAAGCATATACTACCATATTTTTTCGTACTTATTTTTAAGAATTCATTGCATGACTATTTAAATACTTCATTTCTTCACCTATATGACAGGTGTCATTTCCTTTAACTGACACCTGTGCATATAAAAAATTCCTTTTTAAAGATACAATAATGACAAAATTATAAGAAAAGAGGAAAACAATGAGAAATAACAACAAAAGAATTCGTTTGCTTGATATATTAAGGGGTTTCGCTGTGTTAGGAACACTCGGTACAAACATTTGGATTTTTGCATATCTAGGAGATCTTTCTTATATTTTTACGTTTGATCATGCAATTTGGTGGGCGTCACTTAATGATTTCATTCGGCTTTTCTTCTTATTTTTAGTAAACGGGAAACTTCTTGGTTTATTAACAATCATGTTTGGTGTAGGACTTGAATTGAAATATCAACAATCTTTACGAAAAGGCAATACATGGCCTGGTGTTTACCTATGGACTTCTTTTCTACTTTTATTAGAAGGTTTCATTCATTTCACTCTTGTTATGGAATATGATATTTTAATGAGCTATGGAATAACCGCAATGATTGTTGCTTTTATGATTAAACGTGGTGATAAATGGATTCATCGAGCTATGAAGATAATAGGTATCTTTCATGGAACTGTTATGCTTTTGATTCTTGCTATATTTATGTATTTAAAATTTACAGGAATCAACATTTCATTAGGTAGCGCTAATGAAGTTGTAGCACTTTATAGCAATGGAACTTGGTTCGAACAAATTCACTATCGACTAACAAACTTTATTTTGAATCGAATAGAAGTCATTTTTGTTATCCCAATGAATATTTTTCTTTTCTTATTAGGAATACGTCTTATGCGTGCTGGAGCCTTTTCCCCTGATGAAAATGGGAAAAGAATTCGTACAAAAATGCTAAAAATCGGAATTGTGATTGGTGTCCCTCTCAATCTGTTAATCTTTATTCCAGGCGGTATCTTTGATTTACCAGTTCGCTATTTATTTGCACCTTTCTTTTCTATTTTGTATATTGCATTGATTGCTAAAATGATAGAAGGATTTGAAGACTTTTGGCTATGGCAGCGCCTTGAAAACGTAGGAAAAATGTCTCTTAGCTGTTATGTTCTTCAAAACATCCTCTCTTCTATACTCTTTTACGGTTGGGGCTTCGGCTTTGGCGGGAAAGTGACTTCATTATCGATTGTCTTTATTTGGCTCTGCATCTGCCTATTTGAAATTTACTTTGCAACATTTTGGCTAGCTAGATTTAAATTTGGTCCAATGGAGGCCGCTCGAAGATACACAGCTGGTTTAATGAAGGATTCTTAGTGGGATTTCACTAAGAATTCTCCTTTCACGTTCTTGTGAGCTTTAACCTAAAATAGGACTTATTACAAGGCCTTATTCCCTCTTTGTAGGAGGATAGTGGAATGTTAAAAAAAATTTATCCACACGATCAAATCGAAAAGTACTTATACTTAGATGTTATTTTTATTGTCCTTTTAATTTACAATGTAATTCGAGCAGAAACGAGCGTTAACTTATTCTTAAAAATTGTTCTTTTACTGCTCGTTTTATTATCTTTTTATTTCGAATTGTGGTATAGAGATTGGCGCCTTCTCCTTTCCAGTTTATGTAGCTGCGTATTATTTGCACTACTTGCAATACTCATCGAATCATGGCTACTTTTATATGGTTTTATCATCGGAAATTTATTAGGAAGAGCCCAATCTAAATTGTATATCGGCATCGGTACAGTCGGTATCGCAATGATGTTTTTTCTAGTTAGTTGGTATACCTTTGGTCACCCTTTTTACATATTAAAAACTTCATTTCTTCTTGCTTTTATTCTTCAACTTGTACAGCCAATTGTTATCCATATTCGTGAAAAAGCGAAGTCTTTACAAAAAGAGCTGAGCGTCGCAAACTCTCAAATTGAAAGATATATTCAAGAAGAAGAAAGACACCGCATCGCAAGAGACCTTCATGATACACTCGGACAAACATTAACAATGATTAAACTGAAAAGTGAACTGACAATACGATTAATAGAAAAGGATCCACTACAAGCAAAACAAGAATTAAATGATATTTTAGATACATCACGTTTTGCATTAAAACAAGTACGTGAACTTGTTACTGATATGAAATACATATCAATAGAAAGTGAATTAGCTCATGTACAAGAGCTATTACATACAGCCGGCATCCAGTTCACTATGAAAACAGCTGGAAATGCACCTTTGCTTTCAAATGTTGCAGAAACAATGATTGCTCTCTCTATAAGAGAAGCCGTCACAAACCTTTTAAGACATAGTCAAGCAAAACAATGCACAATTATTCAAGAAACAGACGGAAAATGGCATCAAATCAAAATAAGTGATGACGGAATTGGTTTCCAACATGATTCGCTTGGTTTTGGGATTCAATCCATTCAAGAGCGAATGAAGATATTGCAAGGCAACGTAGATATACATACATTACGAAACAACGGGACAACAATTCTATTAAAAATACCGATTTCAGCAAATATAAGAAAAATAAATTAGCTTTGTAAATTGAGAAAAGAAAGGCGGAAGTGAAATGATTCGTATCGTAATTGCGGAAGATCAAAAGATGCTTCGCGGAGCACTCGTTTCTTTATTAAAGCTAGAAGATGATATCGAAGTAATCGCAGAAGTTTCAAATGGACAAGATGCCTGGGATATTATTTTGGGTCAACAACCTGATGTATGCCTTCTTGATATTGAAATCCCAGACATTACTGGACTAGAAATTGCCGACAAATTAAGAACTATAAGGCACCCTTGTAAAATAATGATCGTTACAACTTTTGCTCGTCCAGGATATTTACAAAAAGCGATGGACGCAAAAGTAGAAGCATATTTATTAAAGGACGAACCGATTGACTTTCTTATTGAATCTATTCGTAAAGTAATGAACGGAGAACGTCTAGTGAGTACAGACTTAGCTGCTACATTGTTTTTAAAAGAAGATAACCCACTAACTGACCGTGAAGCAGAAATACTCCGTATGGTTAAAAACGGAATGACAACGAGAGAAATCGGCAGAACATTGTATTTAACAAACGGGACTGTTAGAAACTATCTATCATCCGCTATGCAAAAACTTGAAGCGGAATCAAGGTTTCAAGCTATCCGTATTGCTGATGAAAAAGGATGGATATGATGTAAGATGTAGTGTAGAAAAAGGGATGCTTTTACATCCCCTTTCCTCTCTTTTAAAATATAGTATAAAATGTTTTGTATGTTATTAATCACCTCATACATAGTTTAATACCATAATTTTCACTTAAGGTAGTCCCTATCCTAATTACTCACAAAAATCTAATAATGAAACAACTTTTTCAACGCCTATTGCATCTATAAGTAGTGGTATTCGTGGACCGCTTGGATGATTAATAACAAGTCTATAAATGATTCTAAAAAGTAATTTTTGATTCTCTTTCATTATCTTTTTATTTTCATTCTGACAAATTGCATATATTTGTTCCATTAAATTTGAACTATCTGCATTCATACGAACCAGTTCACAAACTTCTAAAATCCATTTTCTCTGTTCATCTTCTAATGTTTCGTAAAACTCCCAATTTTTCCCTTGATTTGCTTCGATTAGTTTTTGAGGCTGTAAATTTCGAATCCAGTGTTCTACACGGTTACTTATTTTCATGATGTCAATCAAGTTATAGTCTTCATCCGTTTTTACTAATACTTCCTGTAAAATTTGATTATCAAAATTCACTAATGGTAAGATACCTGCTACTTGATTAAACTTTGGTAGTTTAACTTTTTCAGTATTCGTTCTTGAAAGTTTCAATGCATTACATAGATCTTCATTATTTAACATTTTGTTTTGATAGCTTTCCTTATATCTTTCATACTCTGTATAATTCCGAATTACATCTTCATCCATACCAATATGAAACGCTGCATTTGGTTTATATTTTGAAAACATAAATAGAATGACCTCTGGTAAATATACATTTAATAACTCACTCGGGGTAATAATGTTCCCAGCGGAACTGGACATTTTTTGATTATCCCCTTTTATTCTAATGAAATCGTAGGCAACATAATTCGGTGCCTCATAATGAAAAATTTTACTAGCTATCTCCTTTGAAACATTGTAGCTACCCGTTTCAGCTGAATGATCTCTACCTCCCGGCTCAAAAATCACATCTTCCACCATCCACCTCATCGGCCAATCAATTTTCCATTTTAATTTTAGAAGATTCGTTTGCATTACTGCTAATGTATTTTGCTTTCCACATTCACACTCATATCGGATTGTTTCCGATATTTCATCAAAATTTGTTATTTTCGTTGAATCTTTCTCGCATCGCTCGCAATATAGGGTAATTGGATAAAAATTCTCTCGCTCTTCTTCAGTTGGTTCACTCGTTTTAAATTTTATTAATACATCATAGATTTCTTTTCTTCGTTTTAATGCCTGGAGTATATGTTGATTATATCGACCCGTTCTATATTCTTGATGCTGATAAATAAACTCTACTTCAATACCAAAAGTTTCTAATGATTTTTCAAATTCTTTTTCAAAATGCTCTGCATATGATTTGTGGCAACCATACGGATCTGGAATATCACAGTATGGCATGCCTATATATTCCTCGAATGATGGATCAATATTTTTAGGAACTTTTCTAAAGCGGTCATAATCATCCCATGAAAATATAAATCTTGTTTTTTTTCCTAAATCTTGAAGTGCTCTTACAACAAAGTAAGTGGTTATAACTTCTCGAAAGTTTCCTATATGAACAGATCCAGAAGGACTAATTCCAGATGCGCATACAAACATTTCTTTATTTGGGTGTTTTCGAATCAGTTCATGCGCTATTTGATACGCCCAATGCATATAATTCACCTCGGTATAAATTTTTTTGTTTATTAATTTCTTTTTAAATACAATAAAAAAACTCCCACCCCCAAGATTATTCATCTTGAGGACGAGAGTTGTTCACTTCGTGGTACCACCTCAGTTTATTAATATGTCACCATATTAATCTCTTCAGGTACGGCAATTATTTGCTTATACCCTATCTCTATAACGGGAGAACCCGTCGCATCATCCCTAAATAAATTAGTTCCATGCGCAGCTCCAAGTCTTTTTTCATTAAGATTCTTACTCCTCCTTCTCAGCTACCGGAGTTCTCTGTATGCAATCATTCTTAACTACTCTTCTCTTCATTGCTATTTTTGTTATAAGTTATTTTCCATATAATAATTTATAATGTTATGATTGTCAATTTTTTCCGCAATAAAAGGTTTTGTCACCATTTTCATCGAATTTTTATAAGTTAGCCTTTTAGAAAGGAGAAAAATACATTGTTAGGAAAATTAGAATTAGTTATTGATGCTAAAACGAGTTTAGGAGAAGGTCCTTGTTGGGATGAACAGAAACACCTGCTATACTGGGTTGATATTCTAGAAAAAAAGTTGTTTATATATAATCCTATTACAAATATAAATCGTGAAATTTCATTTGACCAACAAATTGGATGCATCATTCCAGATACATCTGGCGGAGTTATATTAGCTATGGAGCGTGGTTTCCATTCTCTTAATCTTGAAACAGAGGAACTAATGCTTATTCATGACCCGGAACCTCATCTGCCAGAAAATCGCTTTAACGATGGGAAGTGTGATCCGGCTGGTCGCTTTTGGGCTGGAACTACAGATTTATATGGTATTAATGGAGCTGGTTCTCTCTACTGTTTAGATGCTGATTTTAGTGTGAAAAAGAAATTGAAACACGTCAACACATCCAATGGCTTAGCTTGGTCACCTGACCATCGATACCTTTACTTCATTGACACACCTACTAAAAAGGTCACTCGCTTTGATTATGATATACATACTGGAACAATTAGTACTCCAATAGATATTATTACTATTCCTAATGATGAAGGGCTACCAGATGGCATGACAATTGATGAAGAAGGCTTTTTATGGATTGCACATTGGGGCGGTGCCAAAATTACAAGATGGAATCCAACTACTGGCGAAAAGGTTTTAACCGTTCCTATTCCAGCACTGAATGTAACTTCCTGTACATTTGGAGGACCAGATTTAACAGAATTATATATAACTACTGCCAGAACAAGAATGAATCCGGATCAATTAGAAGTTTATCCGTATGCTGGTGGTGTATTCCGAATAAAAACACAAATTAAAGGTTGTCAAACCTATCCGTTTAATTATAAGAAATCGCAGGTGAAAAAATGAATCAAATAGCGTACATTAGACAAGAAGAAAAAAAGTATCATGACCTTTGTTATGAACAATATAAATTGTTCGAGGCTGGCTCTTGGCTTTACAAACCAGTAAAAACAGTAATGGATATGATGAGTTATTTTGAAAACAAAGCTCAAGTGAAAGTACTCGATCTCGGTTCTGGCGTCGGAAGAAATAGTATTCCAATCGCACAAAATATAATCGATAATGGCGGGAAAGTTACATGTGTCGATTTACTAGACTCTGCATTAACAAAGTTAAAAGAAAATAGTAAAGAACACCATGTACTTGACGCAATCGAAATAATAAAAGCAGAAATTGAAAATTATGATATTCAGCCTGAAAGTTATGATTACATTGTTGCAGTGTCGAGCTTAGAACATGTCCAGTCAAAAGAAGCCTTTGAAAAAGTACTTCTATCAATGAAAAATGGGACGAAACATAACGGCATCAATTGTCTCATTGTAAATTCTAATGTTCAAGAAATTGATTTAACTACGAATGAAGAACTTGAGGCGCTAATAGAAATAAATCTTTCTACTGAAATCATGCTGGATACACTTAAAAATATGTATAAGAGATGGAAAGAAATCCATATAGAAGTTAAAAATTTAACATATAACATCATGCGTAACAATAAATCAATTCAGCTAAAAACAAATGCGGTAACTTTTGTTGTTCAAAACGTGTAACCTGCAAAATTAAAAAAGGCCTTCCACTTAATCCATATGTACAGTGGAAGGCCTTAAATATTCTTTCATATGTGTTAAAAAAAAGGACAATCTATTTCATCAGTAAATGCCCAAGGTTTATTTTCTACACGTTCAGTAGACTCTTTCTTTCTCATGGTTACATTTTGGGTTACATTTTTAAAAGGATTTACTTCAATTTTAAACATAGAAGTAGGTTCAATGTAAACGGAAAAAACATGGCTGCTTGGTAACGTTTTTGATACATCAATATCCCCTACTTGTTTAAATAGTTGCTGCACACCGTATAAAAAAAAGTTTGTTACATCAGATTGCTTATTAATCCAAGTAATCATTTCAGGAGATACAGATTTATTTAAATATATTTTTACCCGATCACCACATTTATACTTCTTACGCCGCATACTCACACCAACTAACTAATTGTTAGATTCGTAAACCCTAATTCTTTTTGTTTATATTCTCTATACCGTGGTGAACATGTGTAAACTAATAATCCGCGTGCATTTGTAAATAAAGGGTTTTCTACAAAAATTACATTTTTCAAACGGCCTTTTTGTTTTAAAATAAGTTCTAAGCTATTTTTGATGATAACCGCTCCACCCCCATAAATAAATACATATGGATCATCTTTCATATCATCAATTTTATTAATAATGTCCGTTGCAACTCGTGCAGCCAATCCTAGAAATGCTTGTTGTGACTCTTCTACTAGCATTGCATGTCTTGGGTGTTTCTCATTTAAATAAATTTGATTAAACTCTGTAATACTATCTATCGTTTTTGTGGGATGCTTCCGGTTCCATCTTGTAATAATCTGCAATAAAGTTTCTTTCACTCCATAGGACAATCCTTTACTTAATTGTGGTCTAAAATTCACTCCAAATGAAACTACTTCTTCAGTTGTACCAGCACCTATATCAAAAGATAATAATGTTTTGTCAACGAAATCAATCTCAGTTGTTTTATTTTTTTCACCTTCGACTTTATGTTTTAAGACATTACCATCTTCATCGTATACGATTCCCCAAGTTCCAGATGCTCCTTCAGGCAAACATTTACAGTACTCAATGGAGACATTTATCGTTACATCTCTTCCGTTTGGATAATGAAAAATAACTTTATGATTTCCCATATAACGTTTCGCATTTTCTGCCGCTACTTCTTGCGTAATAATTTGCATTGGAAGAGCAACTGATAAATCGTAGCGAATATTAATATGATCTAATTTTGGACTATGACGCATAGCACCAATTGCTAAACCTGATAAAATCGTTAGAACCATTAATTCGTCTGTAGATTTATCAGATTTCTTCTCTACTTCTGTCCCTTTCAACTGATCATTGATAACCTTTTGCCCAACAATGTAACGTACATTATTTAACATGAGAGATGGTGAATTTATAGTTACATCAATATGATTTTCCACTTCAGTTATCGGTACATCTTCTTCATCCAATAAACCTGTCGTCTCCCCAATATATAGTGAATATATACTTGGAATATAAATCGGATTTTGGCCTTTTACCATTAATTTTAAGCCATTATTTCCAGCGTCTGCACCCGCTTTTAAAAGTATGGACATATTTACCCCCCAATTTAATCTGACATCCCTTCCCAATATATGCGGTTCATCACTTTGACATTCAAACCAAATAAAAATCTTTTCATTTTTGTATTTTTATATTTGTCTCTAAAATGAGAAATCAATTGTAAAGTTTTTTAAGATTATCTATTTATGTAAAATATATTTGACATTAACCTCTACCATTTTTATACTATTAATTGTAAAAATTTTTTTACAATTAGTTGTAAAAGAGGAACTATATTGAATCAGAAGAAGTTTATTTTTCTAATTTCTCTACTATCATTATTTGGGGTATTCATACATGGGACATATAAATATGTAACTGGAGGAGCAATTTTAGGAGGGACTATCTTTGGTGGTTCTTTAATCCTTAGTTATTTAATAAATCATATTACATGGGGAGATCCAAACGGTGTGTCAGAAGAAAGTCAAGATGAAATGGGCCAACACATTGCATATAAAAGTTTCAAAATTGGGTATTTTGTATTAGTTGTTATTATGTTTATTTTATTAATTTGGTCAGAAGAATTTTCTGCCTTATACTCACTTGACAATGTTCAAAATCTTCCTTTGTTTATTGCACTTTGTTCTTCATTCATTGTCATTCCACTTGTAGAGTTCATTGTTTCAAAACGATATGTATAAAGAAATATATCATAAGAGAAGGCATTCCTTTACTTAGGAACGCCTTCTCTTTCTTTTTCATATTTTCTACAAACTCGTTCTAATTCTTCTAACATGTCATGAATTGATAATATTTCAAATAAAATAATAGCTTCACTTATTCACGAATTCCTTCATTTCTGTTTCGTTTTTACATCTTTACAAAATATTATTCCACCTATATCGTAACAAATAAAAAAGCTTACTGCATAAAATATTTTTGAAGTAAGCTTTTTCACTATAATTATTTACTTTTCTAATGGTAGATATAAAATCAGTTGCCTTCCAATTGGCCCCATTCTTCTTTGGCCTCTATCTTCAAAACCTACTTTGAAATACAACTTTTGAGCAGGAATATTCCGTTCGTTTACAGCTAGTACAATTTCATTTTTATCCGAAAAATAGGATGCAACAAAGTCATGCAACAATGCTAATCCTTTTTGGGCATACCCTTTTCCTTGTTTCTCATAATTGATAGAAAAGGAAATCAAAAGTAAAGCATTCGGATTATCTGTGTATTCAGCTACCCTTGCTCCTGATTGCAATGCAAAAACCCCAACTGGTATTTGGTTTGCCGTAATGACTACTACATTTCGTGTTGTATCTTTTTTTGCTTTTTCTAGTAAGTCACTTGGTTTTGCTGTAAACTGAATTTGTTCACCAGGTAAAGTAAATACTTCTATGATTTCTTTATATTTTTCATCATATGGAATTAGCTGAATCTCTTCTGTTTGTAAATTCACTTTCATTTCCCCCATCTCTTTTCGATTATTTCTAAGTGATTTGATAGAACTTTAGGAATTATCAAACCTTAATCCTATTATTATTATTAAAACATATACTCACCTTTAAATAAACTGAATATTAGTAGATAAAAAAACATCTCGTACTATATAGCACGAGATGTTTTTTTATCTGTTAAGATGATTATTCGATTGATCATTTTGTTCTTTTCTTAATTCATTCTCTTCACCTTTCGGTAATTGTTTATCATTCTCTTTAATCGGATTTGTTTCTTTATTTTCTATCATGTCATTTGGTACTTGCGGCATAACCCGTCCCACAATGGCAGCAAGCTCATCAAGAATTCCTTCTCCTGCTTTCCCATGTCTAATTTGATTACCCATTTGTTTTAATCGTTCATACGTATCAACATCGGCTACAACTACTGCATTTGCACCATTTGGATCATGTTTTAGACTTTCAGCAACAGCATATTTGATTGATTCTACTCGGGAGCGATCCAATTTCGCTTTTACATCTATCCCAACGACTGCGTATTTTCCTACAACTACTGCTGTAGCATCTCTTACGCCTGGTATACTAGCAGCTAAAGATGCTAGATGATCAGCTACCTTTTCATTTGGTCTGTTTTGATCTGCCCTATAATTAACGTTTCTCATAGAAATATTTCTTTGCTCTGGTTTTTCTTGAGCATTATCTTGCGTTCCAATGCTACACCCAGTAATAGCAAAACAAATCATAAGCATGTATATAAGAAGTTTCATTATTCTCACCACTTTATCATTGATGTTTAATCATAAACCTTTTCTACAGCCTGCATCTTTTGCACTTTTTCTTCTGTTCCGTCATTTGCATTAATAAAAATTTGATACGTATCTTTTCCTAATGTACCAACAAATTCATAACACAGTACTTCCTTATGCACATCATTTACAACAAGCGCCTTACGTTCTTCCATCACTTTTACATCTGGATTGATTTTCTTTCTTGCATCAGCAACTGTTAATTTTGCAGTTGGAATAGTCCGTTTTTGATACGATGCTAAATAATTCTTTGCTGAAAATCCAACAATTGATCCATCATCTAAAGCAATTTTCATTTGAATGGCTTCTGGGTAAATGCGCACATTATTTTCATTAACAACGTACGTAAACACACCAATATTATCGTATTGTGAACTATCATAAAGCTCCATATTGGTGAACTTATGGTCCTTTAAGAAAGTTAATCCTTTATTTCCTGCGTCATTCAAACTAATTTTTTGTTCCTTAATCTCACGGTTATTCATTACCCAAATTGGATATCCACCTTTTTCGGTAATATCCATATAAAATTCATTTTTTGTTGCAGGATCTTGAATTTTCACACTGTAAAAAGATTCTTTCGCACCTTTTCCACTTTTCTCAACTTCTACTTTTTCATTTCCTTTTAAATTTAAAAACGTTTTTGCGATTTTTGCCGCTTCATCTTTTGAAATTGCTTTACCCGTTGCTTCAAATCCACCTTTTTTAGCTTTTTGCATACTTGTAAAAGTCGGCCCAAAATTATTTGATGAATAGGATGCGACGTTCTTTTCAACCGTTTTGAGCCCATCAATAATCGTGTTATCTGCTGGATCTTTATTTGATGCAAGCGCAAGTTCTACATCCATCCAACGCAAATTATTTTTTAAAACAAGATGTTGTACTTTCCGAAGCTCGTCTTGAATATCACTTGCATTTGAATATAAATTTTGCAATGATTTGTATTCTTGATCATTTAAAGGCTCTTTCTCTAAATCACGAATTGCAGTGCGATAACTAAAATCGCCAATATTCGCTAGAAATTCCTCCGTTTTATTAAAGGGCATTAATGTTAAAGGAAGTTGTCCTACATCAGAACGAGCTTCCGATGTTAAACGCCATACATCCGCTAATGCCGGTGATAAAGATGTGCGCGAATTCATTGCGAGTGTCGTTCCAATTTTATCGTGCAGTAAGTCGACCTCATATGCTAAATCATGAAATGCACGCTGATAACTGTTTTCAGCTCGAATCAATACCGCATTTTTTTCTTGATGTTCTTTATACCCCCAATATCCTGTTCCAACTACGCCGATTGTTAGCAATACGATGATGATACCTCTTAACATTTCTTCACCTCCGCTCTATTTACAAAAAATATGTTTGCCGATTTTTTTAATTTGTGGTCGAGTCCAAATCCATTTACTTGTCGCGGTATCTGGATTGAAATAATACAGTGCATTTCCGGTAGGATCCCAGCCGTTAATCGCATCTAATACAGCTTTTTTTGCCGTTTCATTTGGTGTTAAGTAAATTTGTCCATCAGCAACTGCTGTAAATGCACGTGGTTCAAAGATTACCCCAGAAACTGTATTCGGGAATGATGCACTTGTCACGCGATTCAAAATAACTGCCGCAACTGCTACTTGGCCTAAATATGGTTCACCACGTGATTCGCCATAAACTGCATTCGCCATTAATTGAATATCATTTTGCGAGTAACCATTTGGTACATTTGTAGCTTTATTCTGGGTTGGTTTTTTACCTTGTCCACCCGTTTGTCCTTTATTAGCAGTCGATTTCTCATACTTTGTCGCTTTTACAAGCATCTGTTTCGTCTTAGCACCCGCTAAACCATCTACAGGTAAACCAAACTTTTGTTGAAAATTTCTTAGTGCCCAATATGTACCCCAGCCAAATACACCATCCACTTTTCCTTTATAAAATCCGTTATATTTCAAGCGAGACTGTAATTCAATAACATCCTCTCCAGAGGCACCTCTTTGAATCACTTGATTAGAAAAAGCTTGGACATTTCTCATTTGCCCACTACTAACAATTACAGATATACCGATTAATACAAACAAAATCAGTATTTTAAAAATAACTGTATGACGCATATGTTCCCTCCTTATTTGCAGTAATGATTTCATGGTTATGTTTTGTAAATAAAACGCTTTTATGTAAAAAAGACAAAAAAATCCACACTTATATGATTTAGACTGCATGTATACAATAAGGAAAACGAATAAAAGGAGTTTATTATGAAGCGTATTTTTGCATGTTTCGTATTAGGAATTGTATGTATTACAACATATTACAATACATATACCCATTCATCAGTTGTTCACGCACAACCACCATATGCAAAATGGGGGAAACTTGCAGTAGAAAAAACAAAAGAAAAGTATCCAAAAGCGCAAATTATTGATTACCTTCATATAGGAAGAAAACCGAAGACGGTGAACATAACAACTGAAAAATTCAAATTATGGCTGCGTGAAGGTGGAAAAGAGTATGGAGTTTTTGTTGATGTAGAGTTTGATACAAAAACGGAGAAGTTTTTGGAGATTACATTTCAAAAAAGCAGTAGATAAAGTTTAACTAACCAAGCCGATACAGCTTTTTATTTTCTCATCTATCTTCTGTTATTTCTTTGATTCTTAACCTTATAATCTTACTGTCAGCAAATAGCGGGATAAAAAAGAGGAAATCATTTCGATTCCCTCTTTTTATTACTATTTAATTTTTATTTTTATTTTACGACCTGCAAGGTTTTTACATAACCATCTCTTTTCTCAAGATTTTTTGGCCCTTTAGCTGTTAATACGTAGTCGGCAAACAAACGTGTTTGTTTGAGTGCCAAGAAGGTCTTCGCATACAGCAGATTGTCAATTCCTTCATGCTCTCTTTGGTTGGTTTACCATTGGCAATCGCCAAATATGGCATTGCACATTTTTATAAAATTGAAAACAACGATTCAATTGTTTGGAAGGCGTTAAAAATGATCCTTGTTAAACTTACGCATCCGTTAACTCAATAAGGAATTATCTATTTGCTGTTCTAAATTCAATAGAACCCACTCAATAATTAAAATTGCTGAATGAATACGTTCAGTCGTATTACCTAGGAATATTTTATTAAGCAAGTCATCTAAATGAGTGCGTCTATTAGATAATTCTTTAATATGTACCAAAACAGATCCAGAAGGAGGTATTGGTTTGTTGTTTATGGCCCATATGCCTTCTAACATTACCCAAGTTGATGTGTTCAATATATATGAAGCTTTTAATACATTATTTACTTTTAGGGCAGCATTAATCTTAATGAGTGAACTATTTAACCAATGAGAAATTCCTTTTATTTTATTTTCAAAGATACAATAATCATTATATTTTTGTTGAGCTATCCTCATTAATTGCTTCAGAACCCCTTTATTATCAAATAAAATTTTACCATCTAAAAAAGAGTATAGTTCCATTGGATTCTTATCAAAGTTTAATTGGACTTGATTAAAATCTGCATATTTATACTCAATTAAAATATCTCCTTTAATCTCAGAATGGAATTTTTTATTATATCCATTTTCTAAAAGAAAATATAAATCTAAATCGGAGTCAGGGTAAGCATCTCCTCTTGCAACAGAACCAATAAGCACTAATCCAATAATTTCATCTTTAACCATACAATCATTTAAGATTGTTCGGACTAATTTTTTATGGTGTTCATAATGAATGAATGAAAGGTTTTCTATCATTTTAACCCTCCGAATTTAATTTTGTTTAATAAGACGTTCGGCCCTCTCTTCTTAAACTATACTGATCGCATGTATAAACCTGATATGTCACAAGATGTTAAACGTAGTAACAGAACAGGTAGACTACACATAATATTTATTTTTGTTATATTTCATTTCCTTTCTTATTGTTATTTTATAATAAAAAAATATTACAAACTAATAAACAAAAATAAAATTCTATGATTCTGTATCATGCAAGAAACGATAGTAATCCAAACACTGTAGTGGTTTTTCTTCCTCTTCATCTGGAACATAGTATTCTCGATTGCTATATGGCAGCTCTAATTCACTCCATTTTTCCATATCATCTAGGCATTTTACAAAAGTCGTATATCCTTCTCCATCAGATGTAAATGAATTATAGCGCGCTTCACCTTGCAGGAGTGCACGATCAATTGCATTACGTAATTGCTGTAACGATTCTCGATTTGCAATAATGTACGCATCATCGTGCCACATTTGTTGACAATATAAATGCTGTGTTTGATTAAAAACTTCAACACGTTTTTCCAAAACGGCTCGAAATGCTTGAATCGCACTTTCGTGAGAAAAGGAATCAATCTTTACATCCATTTCATAGATTTGAGCAGGATTACCTAACATTTCTAAATATAACGTTAAATATGGTGTTATATTCACGAATAAAATTTGCTTTTCTATAAAGTAATATGTATGAACTTCTTCCCCATTCTTCTTATAACAAATATACTGAACATCATCTTTACACTGTTTTCGTTCTATTTGTTTAAAATCAAATTATTTTTTGTTCGCATTCTTTATGAAACACATCGTTTTTGAATCTAAAGCAATAAAAAAATATGGTGGATTCACTTCATACATTCCCCCTTTTATTATCATTTAACTTTACATCAATATAAAAAACAAGAGTTTACGAAAACTCTTGTACATGCTCTATAAATAATTTCAGCGGTACTAGTCCACGCTTGGGCATTTGACTGCTTATAACAGCAACAAGCTCTAGTTGTGGCACAATGATAATATATTGTCCACCATATCCCATAGCAAAATACATACAATACGGTATGTGAAATCTTACGTTATCTATCACCCACCAATGATAACCGTATGCTCCAACATGTTCATATGTTAAAAAAAGATTCTTACTTGATTGTTCAATCCAACTTGAAGATATAACCTTTTCTCCATGCCAGTATCCATTTTGTAAACATAATAGTCCTAATTTTAATAAATCGTCCGCTTTCATTTTCATGCCGAATCCACCAACATAAATACCTTGTGGGTCTTGTTGCCACTCATATTCGGTAATTTGTAAAGGGTTAAATAGATATTCCTTTGCAAATTGTTCTGTTGTCTTTCCGGTTGCAATTTGTAGTATATAACTTAATAAATGTGAAGAACCTGAATTATAATTCATTTTCGTACCCATCTCTTCTATTAAAGGCTTCTGCAAAATATATTTTATCCAATCATCTGATTCCACAAAATCGTTTGGAAATACCACTCCATTTCCAAACTCTTTCCAATCTTCACCGGTTGTCATTGTCAGCAAGTGATAAATGGTTAATTCCTTCTTTTCTTTGGGTACATTTGGAATCCACTTTACTATAGGCGTATGTATATCATTTATATAACCTTTGTCTATTGCTATACCGATTAACATCGATACGATACTTTTCGTGATAGAGTTAATTTTATATAAATTGTCTGCACATTCTTTTGTTTTATAATAATTTGTCGTTAATTCACCTTTTTGGTATACGAGAAATGCATTCACTTTCTTTTTCATAAACATATTTTCTAACTTGTAAAAATCCAATATATGTTCCTCCAAATGCGTACTTTTTCTTGTTATTCTTTATTATTCTACTCAAATCCAATAAATATTTCTATTTATATATGCCTTCTTAGAAAAAGTGAACCTTTAACCAGTGGAGATTTCCCTCACCTCTCGCCTCACCACTTTGTTGTTCCATTATCATGAATATACATCTTACTATTTGCCATTCTATAAATGGAGGTGAGTGAAATGAAAAAACAATACGCTAAGGAAGTAAATGTAGATAAAAATGACTATAATACTGTTGGACTTGATCAAGATGAACAAGCTATGAACGGCCTATATGGAATGCCTGAAACAAATATTGAAGATAGAGCTAGAAAAAATAAAAACGAATTATAAAAAAATCAGCATCTCTTAGGAGATGCTGATTTTTTTATAATTTTGTCCGCACATTCCAAAGTTCAGGGAAAAAGCGTTGATCAAGAACGCGTTTTAAATACGATACTCCAGACGATCCACCCGTTCCCATTTTATGACCAATAATACGCTCTACTGTTTTCATATGACGGAATCGCCACTGTTGGAGCCAATCTTCAATATCGATTAATTTCTCCGCAAGTTGATATAAATCCCAATATTTTTTCACATCAGCATACACTTCTAACCATGCTGCTTCAACTGTCGCATCTTCTTCATAGGGCTGTGTAATATCACGATTTAATACATCTTTGCTAATTGGGAACCCTTCCTTTACAAGCGCCTGAATCGCAACATCGTATAGACTTGGTGAATGAAGAGCTTTATGCAAGCGAGCATGTAACTCTGGATCTTTTTCATAAATTTTTAATGCGTGCGGTGTTTTATAACCAAGTGCATATTCAATCATACGGTATTGATACGATTGAAATCCAGATGCTTGACCGAGTGAATCTCGAAACTCAATATATTCTGATGGTGTAAGCGTCGCAAGAATATCCCAAGATTGGATAATTTGCGATTGAATTTTTGAAACGCGCGCAAGCATTTTAAAAGCTGGTGCCAATCTTTCATTTTGAATCGATTCAATCGCTGCGCTCAGTTCATGTAAAATTAGCTTCATCCACAGCTCACTTGCTTGATGAATAATAATAAACAGCATTTCATCATGATGGTCGGAAAGCCTTTTTTGACTCCCTAGTAGACTATCTAATTGTAAATACTCTCCATATGTCATATTCTCTTTAAAATCTGTGTGGATTCCTTTTTCCATAATTACTTTTTCGTTTTCTTTCATAAGCTGAACATCCCCTCTATGCATTATGACTATTCTATAGTGGTCTTATTACCGCACGAACTGGACTACCATCTGCATCTGTCAATGCAAGCGGCAAGGCAATCAGTTCATAATCTCCGTCTTGTACGTGATCTAATACAACGTTTTCTAAAATATGAATACCGTGCTTAAATAGTTGATGATGCGCTGCTAATTCTTTATCATCGAGCGGATCTACAGAAGGTACATCTACTCCGATTAATCGAATGCCTTTTTCCGAAAGAAACGGCGCAATATCGGCACGTAAATATGGTATTGTTTTAGGAAATTGTTGTGCATTTCCATGTGAAGAGGTCCGTAGCAACAATCTCTCTACACCATCTAACACAAATCCCTCTAATTCTTTTGCGCCAATACTTTCCATACCTGATACATCAATGATTCGAGCTTTCCCAACATAGACATTAATATCTAAATCTAGTACCCTTTTTCCGTTGTTATCAAAATGGAATGGTGCATCAATATGCGTTCCTGTATGAATGCTCATCATTAACTTTCCAACATTGACAGATCCACTTTGTTCTTTTGACCACGAAACTTCATATAAAAATGGTGTATCTCCTGGCCATGTCGCAATGTTATTATTTAATGGCTGTGAAATATCAATCCAATCAGATTCTTTCATCGCTTAAGCCACAACCTCTCGCTTATTTTCAAATTTTTTATATTCTTCATCCTTCATGATTTTCTTTAAAATTTGCACAGACTTCCAAACCTCTTCATAAGTGTTGTATAAAGCAACTGGCGCAAGGCGAACTCCATTCGGTGCCCGAAAATCAGGAATTACTCCATTTGCTTTTAAAGCTTTACATATACGTGCAGCCTCTGGATGTTCTAAATAAATATGTCCCCCGCGCTTATCATCTTCTAATGGATTTCCAATTGTAAAACCCATACCCTTCAATTCATGATTGATTAAATTTAGCATATAGCGGGTAATGTGTAATGACTTTTCTCGTAATCTTTCAATGCCGGCTTCTTTGAAAATCTCAAGTGAACCGATTAGTGGCGCTGTACTTAACACGTGAGGTGTACCAATTTGATATGCTCCAGCATGTTCAGCTGCTGTTAATGTATGTTCCATATCAAATTGCTTATCTTTTCTAGAACTAAACCAACCAGAAAGTCCTGGCAGACGCTCAAAATGTTTCTTGTTTACATATAACCCTGCAACACCACCAGGGCCTGCATTTAAATATTTATAATTACACCATACTGCAAAATCAACATCCCATCCCTTGAAATCATGCGGAATTGAACCGATGGAATGGCATAAATCAAAACCAATATGGATACCACGTTTATGTGCTTCAGCAGTTAATCGCTTCATATCTAAAATTTGCCCACTACGATATAACACAGCTGGTAATAAAATTAACGCAATATCATCCGTCATCGCATCAATAATATCTTCCTCTTGAAGTGTTCTACCATCTCGGCTCTTTACTCGTACAAGATGTTCATCTGGATCTAACCCTTTTAAACGGATTTGACTTTGCAAAGCATAAATATCTGACGGAAACGTTAGTTCATCCGCAAGAATCTTTGTACGAATTCCTTTCGGTTCATAAAACGTCGCAATAACTTGATGAATATTCGTTGTCGTGGAACCGGTTACAATTACTTCTTCCGGCAAAGCACCAACAAGTGGAGCTGTTAATTCACCTAATCGCTCTGAAAGAAAGAACCAAGGATGTTCTCCCTCTGTCCATCCATCAATACCATACTCTTTCCATGAATCTAGCATAATAAGTAAAGATTTCTCTGCTCTTTTCGAAAGTAACCCGAGTGAATTTCCATCTAAATATATTGTATCTACTTTTTTATAAAATTCTTTTTGAAAATCAGCAAGATCGTCGTGTTTATCACATTCCATTGCATACTCATAAGACGGTTCAAATGGTTTTTGATACATTCTTTCACCTTCTCTTAATTTTCTTTTTATTCTAACTAGTTGAAATATACCATTATAACTGACATAACGTCAATGATATTATGTCAGTTGACTTTTAGTATTCACTTCTACTAGAATAAAGTTATATTTTCAGATATTTCAGTATAAAGGAGGTATTATTTATGGAAAAAGGTCTTCTTTCAACAAGACAACAGCGATCTATAGAAACGAGAAATAAGTTATTAAAATCCGCACGCGATGTTTTTTTAGAAAACGGCTTTCACAAAACAACAATCTCTCAAATTATTAAACATGCTGAAACTGGTTATGGTACGGCATATGTTTATTTTAAAAATAAAGATGAGCTCCTTATTGTCCTTATGGAAGATGTTATGAATCGTTTTTATCAAATTGCCGAACGTTCTTTTTTTCCTAAAACAAAAAAAGAAGCTCACAGTATGATACAAAATCAAGTGCGAGCTTTTTTACAATTAGCTGATGAAGAAAGAAACATTCTACAAGTCGTTGAAGAAGCTATTGGTACATCAAAGGAAGTTCGCAAAAAATGGAATGAAATCCGCGAACGTTTTATTAGCCGAATTATACAAGATATTACCTATTCTCAAAATAATGGATTAGCTAGAAAGGAATTAAATAAAGCAATCGTGGCACGCAGTTGGTTTTATATGAACGAAATGTTTCAGTGGGAGATCGTCCGAAATGAGGCCGGTGTAAATCTAGAGGAAGTTGTTTGTACATTAACAGAGATGTATACGACAGGTTTATATAAAAATGAATAGCACACTCTCGTCTCTATAAAGAAAGTGTGCTGTTCAATCGTTTATAGGAATATTTCTTCTGGGTATGGCAATGCTAGCTTTGGTTTTTCATGTGATGAAAAATATTGAAGTTTTAATGATTCTCCATCTATTGCCCTCAATTCTCCTTCCATTACTTCGCATTCAAACACAACAACGATATATTCCACCTGATCTCCATTTGAGTAGGTATGGCGAAATTCTTCTCCTCCATATACGCCTTTTATCCCTTTTATTTGTACTCGTAAACCTGTTTCCTCCCACACTTCGCGAACAACTGCTTCTTCTGGTGTTTCACCAGGTTCAATTGCCCCTGCAGGAAGACTCCAAAATTTTCCGCCGGGATATTGGAATAAGATCTCTCCTAACTCATTTTTTATGACCGCCGCTACACTTGGCATGAAAATAAGGCTAGATCCTAATTTTTCACGGATTTTTTTGTAGTATGTAGAAATTGGCATGTTCATTCTCCTTATATATTTTCTATTTATACAAATCTTTGTAAGTAATTCTTTTTTTATGTATGAATTCCTTCCTTAATAATTTTTATAAACTACTATGTAATGATTTACTTCATTATTGTACAACGACATGATTCTCTAAACTATTATGACAAGAAAGTCTAAACTATGAACAACTTAACATATACTTTCGTTTGAAAATAATCTATTCTCATTCATATTGTTTTATTTCTGGCTAAGTAGTTTAGAGTTTCTTGTCCTTTTATTGAGATATGAAAGTACCAAAAATGTTTATGATAATGGCTATCTATCAATGTGTGTTCATAACATTTTAGTTTAGACTTAAAAAACTACATCTTATATAGAATGTAGTTTTTATGGATATTTTCAATTCTCATTTATTTTTTCAAGTATATTTTCTGGAATACCTTCTTTTTTGATAACTGAAATATCATGCATTCTTGTATCGCTTCCTTTTTTCACTACCTTAATATATGTGCCTATCGGGAATTTATTATCTGACCCAAAACCTAAGTCAATTTTATTTAAATCCTTATCATATCCAATTAAATCATACGAATAATTAATTACATCCTTAGGGGCTTTAGGGTTTCTTTTAGCTTCTCCTTTTACTACACCGTATACATCTGTCTCACTTGTAAAAGGACTATAACGATCCTATTGTTCACAGCCAACCAATCCAATACTAAATAGCATAACTAACATTAATATGAAAAATCTTTTTTTCACTCTTATTCAATCCCTCTGTAATTTATATTCCTATGAAAATATCGTACAGACGTACATATTTGTAAGATTATCCGAAGATTCATCTAAGATCGGTTCTTAGTTTGCAAATCCCTTACAAACATCAATCCACTTTAAATATTTTGAGTATCTTTCTAGTTCTTCTATTGTTAATTCAATAGCACTATTTCCACTACCACAAGCAGGAAAGACAGTTATAAATCTTTGTAGTGATACATCCAAATACACTTCTACATCTTCATTTACAGCAAATGGGCAAACACCACCTATTGCGTGACCAATTAACTCTTCTACTTTGTTTGCATCAATCATCTTTGCTTTAACACCAAATTGTTCCTTATATTTACGATTATCAATTTTAGCATCACCTGCGGTTACTATTACTAAAACACGATCTTCTATTTGAAAAGATAAAGTCTTTGCGATTCTTTGAGGTTCACATTGCAACGCTTTTGCTGCTAATTCAACTGTTGCACTAGATTCTGTTACCTCTATAATTCTATCTTCCATACCATATTGTTTGAAATAGGAAATGACTTTTTCTAATGACATTTTACGATCCTTCCTTTTCATAAAATTTTTATTTATATTCATGCACATACATGCTTACTATCATCACTAATATTTCATAATTAAATCTTCCATTGTTCGTTTAGCTCTACTATTATTGTTCACTTTTAGCAATCTTATAAACTTGCTAAAATAGCCCCCAAAATAGTGATGAGACCGCCAACAACCGTGATGATAGATATCTGTTCTTGTAATAAAAGAACTCCTAGTAACACTGTCCATACTGGAAGTAAGTTAATATAAGGTGCAGCATGTCCTGCTCCAACTATTTTTACCCCTTTATTCCATGCGAAATAGGCAATTACAGATGCAAAAGTACTAACATAAATAATACAAACCCATGCACTTTTGGTTATATGAATCATATTTGTCTGTACAGTGCCCATACAACTTATTGCACTAAAAATTGTCCCGTAAAACGCTGCTCCAGCAGTCATTACTAGAGGGTCTATATTTCCCCCATACTTTTTCCCGAATACTGTATATAAACCCCAGGCGACACATGATAAAAGTATCTCAGCATCCCCAACAATCGAGTCTTCAATTGGATTTGAAGATTTCCCTCGAATTAAAACCATGACACCAACTATAGAAACCAGTGCACCAATCCATGCCTTTGTTTTAATCTTTTCTTTAAGAATAAAAGGCGTGAAAAGTAAAATCATAATGGGAATCCCTGCTGAAATCATTCCTGCTCTGGATGCGCTAATGGTTTGGAGTCCTAAATAATTTAAAGTTGAAAAGGCATATACACCTAAAAAACCTTGTATACTAAATTCTTTCCAATTTTTAAAGAGAGGCAATCTTTGCTTATTGAGCATTAACAAGCAAATAAGAATCATTGTAGAAATTGCCCATCGAATGGTGTTAAGTAATATTGGTGGTAATGCAGGCCCTAAAAAACGCCCACAAATGTAGTTTCCTGCCCACAGGAATGTCGCAAATATTAGTAATAGAATTCCTTTTTTCATACTTGCATCCCTTTCCTACCTTGTAAACAAAGAAAATTCGGACTTTGTTATATGAGTTAATACTATTGCTTTGTTCTTCTAGTGAAAAATTTCAATAAATCTTTACAAGAAAATAAAGATTGATATTTATAAAATGATTCATATTGCCACTGATCACTATTTGAAAGTTTAAGAGTTTTACATTTGTTTTGATTAACAATTAAATCATTCTTTTTATTCATATATTCTTCTCCATCTAATGCAAGTGTTATAATTGAAAGCTAAATTATAATACTTGCTAAATATCCTTATAATCTAGAAGTTAATTTTAGTATGTGTTAGTAATTTAAGGAAAAACTTCGTTTTTAATCCGCTTATTGGGCCTGAACTTCAAATATAGAATCAATTTCCACTGTGATATTCATGGGTAGCTGATTAACTCCAACTACCGTCCGGGCATGTTGACCTTTCACTCCAAAAATATCCTGTAACAATTTTGAAGTAGTATTAATAACGATATGTTGTTGATCGAAGTGAGCTTCACTATTCACAAAGGCTTGCAGTTTAATTACATTTACAATACGGTCTAAATCACCAATATAGTCTTTGACTGCTGCTAGCGTATTGATTATACAAATTGTTGCTGCTTCTTGTGCTTCTTCTACGGTTCTTTCTCCACCGACTTTTCCTGTATAAGCGGGTGTACCATCAATAAAAGGAGCTTGTCCTGAAACAAAAAGGGAATTCCCTAATTATTTGACAGGTACGTACAATGCTTTAGCAGGCGAAGTTTTCGGTAAAATAATGCCAAGTTCTTCAATTCTTTGTTCTATTTTCATTTTCCATCCTCATTATCATTATATTTGAATGTTACCGATAGCATATACAACTGCTGTTCCAGCAATTTTTACTCTGTCTCCTTCATGTTTACAATATAGTGTTCCACCTCGGTCAGACAGTTGCCTTGCTACCATTTCATCTTTACCAAGACGTTGCGCCCAAAATGGGATGAAACTACAATGTGCTGAACCGCAAACTGAATCTTCATTTACATTTAGTTTTGGGAAAAAGACTCTGGAAACAAAATCATATTTAGCACTTCTGGCTGTAACTGATACGGCTAATCCTTCTGGTAACTCCTTCATTTTCGCAAAATCAGGAACTAGATTTCGAACATCCTCTTCATCTTCTAATACGAATATCAAATCTCTACCTAAGTAGCTTTCAACAGGTTTTATACCAATTGCTTCAACCATTTCATCTGTTAATGTAATTTTTTCAGGCATTCTGCTAGGGAAATCCAGCTCATAAATATCCTCTTTCTTTGTTACAACAAGCTCCCCGCTTTTTGTTAGAAATTTAATTTCTTCAATACCATTTTCATAATAATTTGCAATTACGTATGCTGCCGCTAAAGTTGCATGACCGCAAAGATCAATTTCTCCTCCAGGAGTAAACCATCTTAGTTTGTAGCCCTTCCCTTCTTTTACAGCATAAGCTGTTTCAGAAAGGTTATTTTCTATCGCAATTCTTTGCATCAACTCATTTGAAATCCACTCTTCCATGATACAGATTGCCGCAGGGTTTCCTTCAAATACGTTTTCTGCAAATGCGTCTACAACATAATATTTCATTGTATATACCTCCATATTGTCCTCTTTTATATTAAGATTAAATGATTGTGGTGTTATTATCTCAGCATCGGAACACCTTTAGGTGCCTCATTATGTTTCGAAAGTACGCGCCTTATTTCTTTGGGTAAAGGAATTGATTTTTGTGATTGAAAATTAAAATGAACTAAAATAACTTTACCTCTTGCAATCCAATTTTGATTTTTATCTTGTATAACATGTTCAACTTGAAAACTTGCATTACCAATTTCACTAATCCATGTATAAACAGTTATTTTTTGAGCATAAGCCGCCTCTCGAATAAAGTCGCATTGAGTTGAAGCAACAATTAAATTCCAGGATTCTATCTCTAGACTCGGATTAAAAATTTTAAAGAGTTCATTTCTTGCTTCTTCAAAGTACGTAAAATAATTTGCATTGTTTACATGTCCTAAAGAATCACATTCACTAAAACGTACAATAATATCTTGTTTAAACATAATATATCTCCTTATAAGCGTGGTAATCTAACAATCCCTGGCTACATAGAAAAATATTGAGTCAAAATTAAATATTTGCATGAATTTTAAAAATCGAGTATATTGCCTTTATACTATAAGACTCGTTTAGTTAACATTACTTAATAGGCTGTAAATATATAACGCTTTTGTGCTAAATGATTAAAACATCGTCACAGATGGGTATCTTTTTAAGCAAATACGTTTAACCTAATACTTATCAATAGAGCTATTACCTCCTTTCGTATTTTTAATTCTTCATTTCAAAAAATCCCTTGAACTACTTGTATCTTATATCGAAACCATATATAACACGCAACCACCTTCTATAACACTGAAAGGAGATTTAATATGCATTTTGAAATTCAACGTAACAGTGAAACTTCACTTTCCAAACAAATATATCTATCTATTGTCGATCAAATTCGTTCTGGCTTTCTACAAGAAGGAACACAATTACCTTCTATACGCACACTTACAAAACAATTGAAGGTGAGTCTAGTGACAGTAGCAAAAGCATATAAGAAACTCGAAGAAGATGGCTTTGTTACCTCCATTCAAGGAAAAGGATCCTTTGTTAATCCAGAAAGAAAAGAAGTTGTTAATCGGCAACCAAAAGTTTCTCCTTATAATTGGCAGCTATCAATTCAGGATTACTTACCTAGGTCTCAATTTTCTCGTTTTCATCATGTTCCAGAAATGATTCAATTATCATCTTCGATGATTGATCCAAGGCTATTTCCGAACCGTTTTTTAGAACAAGAAGTTCAAAAAATATTTGTTCATAATCCAAGAATTTTATCTCAATATGCAGAAGTTCAAGGAGATCTTGAACTCAGAGTTGAAATGGCTGCATATTTAAAAAGTATGGAAATTACTACAGTTCCAGAAAATATTTTAGTTACAAACGGTTCTCAACAAGGAATTGGTCTTATTGCTCGTACATTTATCGGGCCGGATGATGTGGTTATAATGGAGGCTCCTACTTACCCAGGAGCAATCGATGTTTTTCGTGGAAGAGGTGCACATTCCAATCGATAAAGATGGCATGAGGATAGATATCCTTCAGAGTTTATGCGATAAATATAAACCAAAGGTCATATATACAGTCCCCACTTTTCATAATCCAACAGGTATTGTCACGACCGCCAAAAAACGTAGACAAATTCTTAATATAGCTCAAAGTAGTAATAGCATAATTATAGAAGATGATCCATGGAGTGAAATTTACTTTAGTAAAAAACCACCCGCTCCTATAAAAAACTTAGATAATTCCGGTCATGTTATTTATTTGAAAGGATTAAGTAAAACATTTGCACCTGGTTGTAGAATTGGAGTTTTAGTTGCTTCTGGTTCCATATTTAATCGATTATTAGCAGCAAAAGCTAACGCAGACTTAGGCAGTCCTTTACTCACTCAAAAAATGATATTGCCGTTTATTAAATCAGAGAAATCAATGGAACATATAAAAAATTAAGAACCGCATTGAAATTACGAAGAGATCTAGTTTTAGATTTGTTGTCAAATCATGTTCCTTCTGAAGTTTCATGGTACATTCCTGAAGGAGGATTAAATCTTTGGATTAGTCTACCTGATTGGATAGATACAAATTCTATTCTTTTAGAAGCACAAAAGAAAAAAGTGACATTTTTGCCTGGTTCAGCTTGTTATCCTGTAGAACTAGAAAATCACCATATGAGATTAAGTTATTCTTACATGAGTGAGCAACAATTAAAAGATGGTGTTAAAATTTTATGTAGTATATTCCGTTCTTTCATTTCAGCGAAGAAATCTCACGACAATTCACCATTTTTTAACACCAAGTTAACATTATAAAATCCAAGTATTTTTAATTAACAGGAATATAATTTATCAATATATTTTGTAACAGGGACTTTTTATTAGTCCCTTTTGGTATATTAATTAAATATCATTAAAAGGTTAATGAACCAAAAAGATAGATAAGCCTGAGAAATAGCTTTATCTATCTTTTTTGGTAATTTAATTGAAAGTGTGTATATAAAATTACTACACCTATAACTAAAAGGACACGTCCAATGGATATTAATAATCTATTTGAGGGGATTTGAGTTGCTGTAATTAGTGAATTTAGTTGGGTTCTTTGTGTTCTATTATGTTTTAATATCTTCATAATTTGATATCTATCGGTATCGATTTATTTCTTTTGTTGTTTATTTCCTTTTACAAGTGTCTTTGAATTAGAAAGTAAAGTTCTATTTGCACGAATAACTCCTTCTGTTCTTATACGATGCTGGAATCCATATTCTGCTCACCAATATTTTTGAGTGAAAATCTGATTTATTACCTTTTGTTTAATCAAATCTGAGGAATATTTAATTTCTATAAATTCTTCACTTCCATCGGAATATTTTACCCACATATCGACAATAGAAGTCACTGATTTTCCATTTATACATGCAGTCATTACTAAAGGTTGTTCACAAAAATTTATAATTTTTGGGTTTGATTCTACCATTAACCAATGTTCGTATTCTAAATCACTGAATAAAAAAACTTCTCTTTGTAATTTAGAGCTATACGTTACCCACCTATTATTCCCGTACTTCTTACTAACATTAGTAACTAGCGGTTTATACATCAACTTCCCCCTTGTATTATTAATTCATCTAAAGGCCTGAATTTTAGGAATTTTATACTTTCGTGTCTTTAGTTTAAAAATTTTAGACATTCTTGTCCACTACAAAAAACAAAAAAGTACCTACAAAACAAGTTGTAAGTACAGCTAAATCAATATTTTTTTGCTTTAAATTTAGTTTAGAATTTCATGTCTTTTTACAATTATGCAATCTATTGAAATACTCACAACAAATAAGCCACCAAGGTTGTCTCAGTAGCTTATTTAGAAATCAACTAAAAAATCAAACTCGAATTAACTTTCCTGCATCAATTTTATATTGCAGTTCTGCTACATGATTGATAAAGGTTTGATCATGAGATACAAATACGATTGTTCCTTCATATGCGGCCATAAACCGTTCCAAAGCCTCAATCGCATAAATATCTAAAAAATTGGTCGGTTCGTCTAACAATAAAATGTTATATTCCCCTAAGAACAGCTGACAAAGCTGAAGACGAATTGCTTCTCCCCCGCTTAATGATTTCACACTCTTTATTATATCTGTGCCAACAAACTGCATCGAGTGTAAAACACTTCGTAAAAATCCATCATCATATTCCGAGCGATTTTTGACAAATTGTAATACCGTTTCGTCACTTGTAAATTGATAACTCATTTGAGTAAAATAACCAATTTTTGCTTTTGGCGAAATAGTTAAACCTGCACCTTGATTCGCAATGTGTTGAAGCAACGTACTTTTTCCACTACCATTTGCACCAGTAATCGCTATTTTTTTACCGAGAGGAAGTTGGAAACTCACTCCATTCAATAACACTTTGTCCTGTACTTGAAGAGTTAGTCGGTCTGCCATAATTGGGAACTTATTATGCAGTTCACTCGCCTTTGATTGGCGGAACACAATTTTCCGTTCCTCCTGTACAGCTTCAATTTTTTGCAGCCTTTCCATTCTTTGTTCAATCGCTTTTGCTGCGCGATATATTGCTTTTTGGCTCGTGCCTTTCGATTTCGATTCAAACATACGATTCGCTTTCGCCTTTGATTCTTTCTTTGACATATTTCCCGCTTGCGCGATTTTGTTAGCCTTTTTTATTTTTTCCTGCGCCGCTTTTTCAAGTCGATTTTTTTCTTTTATAAATTGCTCGTGAGCTTGCTTCTGTTGTTCTCGTTCTAACTGTTTCTGCATCGTATATTCACTATAATTCCCGGAATATACATGTACTTTACCTTCATCTACTTCCCAAATCGTTGTGACAAGTTCATCGAGAACAGCACGGTCATGACTAATCAAAACAAGCGCTCCATAATAATATCGCAGTTCATCAAGCAAAAATGAAATGCCCTCCTGATCCAAATGTGTTGTCGGTTCATCAATAAGCAATGCCTCGTGATAATGTGTAAACAGTTGTGCAAGCTTTAATCTTGTTTGCTCTCCACCACTTAACCCATTCGTATTTTTCGGAATAGCTAATCTTCCGAGTAACACTGCATCAGCTTCGCTAGTGGTAGGAGCTTCAAGTTGTTCAAAATAACCAGATTCTACATGAAACTTTACTACACCACTTGTGGGTTCAATTTTACCAGCAAGTAACTTTAATAACGTACTTTTTCCAACGCCGTTCTTTCCCACAATACCGATGCGGTCAAATTGATGTATAGCTAATCGTTCCATTTTCAATACTTCTTTATCTAAATATGTCACTTCGACATTCTCTAATTCAAAACATAATTTTTCCATGTTCGCTACCTCCGAAATTTTGTTATTTCGTATCGATAGCTAGGATCGATACGAGCTTCGCTTACTTAGCTCGTATCAATAGAAGAGTAACATCATCATATAAAGCCCCCCAATCATATAAAATGACAACAAAAAATCACAGACAATCTGACTGTGATTCAGAGTAAAGGGAATTTAATCCATCCTTTAAGAGGGAATCTAAATAAAAGTAACGATTACCAAATAAATTCCCTTTATTGTTAAACACAAAAAAGAAAATTTATATAAAAATAAAGAAAGGCAGAACCATCCACCTTTCTTCATCGTACATAATTGTATTGGAAATGAAGTTTATTAAAAAAGGACAGACTACTCCCGTTTACTCTGCATATACAAACAGAGTCTTTGAACGTATTCAATTACTGGTTCAAAGTTGGGAAACGTAATTTCATTGCGTGTGTCATTTTTTAATAATCCTCCTTAAAAACTTAATAGTATAATAATTATTATAGGGTTTCTTTTACAAATAGTCAAAGTAAACAATTTTTTGCCAACTAAAATGATAATGTTTTAAAGAAATATTACAATGACAAAAAACAGAATCTGTGTTAACACCTTCTGAACTAACTTATTGGATAACGGAAAAATTTCAAATTGATCGAGTATTATATGAGCGTACTGTAGCAATATGTAATGAGAAGCGCATTGCTTACTAGAAAATAAACGTTACCAACATATAATTGGTAACGTTTATCGCCCCTTAAGTTGCTAAACCTATACAACATACTTTTTTTGAATTATCCTCCAGCTATAAGCGGTGTATCTCATTACAATGATTGCTAATAAAAATATCACAATTCTTATAAACAAGCATCCCCTTTCCCTATTTATGATCATTTACTCACAATTCCCAAAATAAACTTATACTCATTTCGCTTCTTTTGTACTTTCTTAAACCCTTCTTTAGAATCTAAAATGAAACAAGTTTTTCGAAACCAAATCCGTACATATAGGGATTCAAAGTAGATAGGTTTCGCAACTCCTTTTTGCTCATACTCAGTTCCATCTACCCGCTCTGTTTCTGTTCGAACTAGCCATTTATTTCCGATACCAACTTCTATGTACTTCACGTATAACTCTCCTTCTTCATTGCTTTTAGGAAATTTTTTTAAACATTCTACTATTTCCTTGGTAAGCGCAAGTTTTGACATATTCCTCTTTGTTTCTGCTTTACTAAAGTTAGAGAAAGGGAAAAGTTTTATAATGCCGAATAATTCAAAAGTGAGTAAGTATTTCTTAAGAAAGGTATATGAGTTATGAATCATCAGTTTACTAGTCTATTAAGTGAAATGATTTTTATAGAAAGACAAAATAAACTTCTAAATCCAGATGTTGTTCTTTACCACCCTGGTCATTACGCTGAATTAAATGAGCAAATCATTACATTATTTCATCAAGAAGGCTTTAAGAAGCTCATGATTCCAAGTATATATAATAGATTTTTAAATGAAAATGAGTTTATCTTTCATAAAGAAATACTAGTAAAATCAGGAATTCCTGAGGAACTAGTATTTCCAATAACAGGAGAGGCTCATACAGCTAATGATGTTATTAAAAACGCCATGCTTCATCTTTCAAAAATAGCTATAAACCAAAATATTTTATTAGCAGGTAAAAGCTTTTTTATGAAAAGGTTCTTACTTATAGCTACTGCATTTGCTACTAGTGATATGGTGATAGATGTTCTTCCGTTACAAGATCATAGAAATATTACAAAAGATACATGGCACCTAACCGATATAGGTAGAAAAAGGATTTTGAATGAGTATCACATGATCTCCCAATTCCTTCAGCAAAATTACATTTGAAATACATCTTTGTTACCATAATTTATTTCCATATATGGCATCCTATTATTGTTTACTATTTCCCCGGTAAGCGCATATTCCGACAGAACGCGCACTAACATATAAAAGAAGCAGATTGATAGAAACCTGCTTCTTTTATAACTGAAATCGCTGCATTCGTTTATAAAATGTACTGCGCGGGACATCTAATAGTTTTGCTGCAAGTGATACATTTCCCTTTGTTTTTTGAAGTACTTCAATCATTCCGTCTCGCTGTATTTTTTCCCGGAAGGTTAGTGTATGCTTATGCTCAATCTCTTTTTTTTCTCTTAGTTCAAGACTCTTTTGATTTACATTCATTGTTTGTAACAAGAAAGAAATTTGCTTTTCACATATTTCCCGCCCTTGTGAAAGAATGTATATGCGCTCTAACACATTTAACAATTCACGAATATTCCCTGGCCATTCATGTTGTAGAAACTGATTACATATGCTAGTTGGGAATTGAACATCCCAGTCTTTCTTTTTACAAAAATCTTGAATAAAATAGGGAATATCCTCTTTTCTTTCACATAAAGAAGGTACATAAATCGGATATACATGTAACCGGTAATATAAGTCTTGACGAAAAATCCCTTCCTCTACTAGCTGCAGTAAATCACGGTGCGTTGCCGTAATGACACGAATATCTACTGCCACTTCTTTCGTGCTTCCAATCGGTGTTACTTTACGCTCTTGTAAAACCCGCAATAGAGCTACCTGCATTTCCGGGGGAACTTCTCCTATTTCATCCAGAAAAATCGTTCCACCATTCGCTTGTTCAAACTTCCCTTTATATCCTTGGCGGCGTGCCCCTGTAAAGGCTCCTTCTACATAACCAAACAATTCACTCTCCATCAATTCTTTTGGTAATGCTCCGCAATTAACAGCTACAAACGGTCCATTTTTCCTTGTACTGTTTTCATGAATTGCTTTGGCAACATACTCTTTCCCGACCCCAGTTTCCCCGCAAACATAGACACTTGCATCCGTCTGCGAAACGAGTTTAATTTCTTCTAACGTACGCTGGAACGAATCACTTATTCCAACAACCCCTGGGAAATGTACTGCCTTTTGCATTTGAAAAGAGTGGTGCTTTTTTTGGAATTGATTTTCTGATAGGTATATACATTTCCCAATCATCCTATCATTATTATATACAGGTACCTCCATCCTACTTCGAAATCCGTACTGTAATAAATCATTTACTTTCATCCGTGACCAATTAGAAACGTGTTCCCGAACTGGTTTACTTGCCGAAATGACAACTTGTCGATGATTACAAATGACTAAAGACTCCTCACTCTCAATTACATCTAAAAAACGGTGAATTAATTCTAATTCATGTTGATGCACACGAATGCTACATTCACGCTCAATTGCATGTGCAATGGATGTTACCATGCCAAGCATATATGGATGTGAAAATTCAATCGGGCACGAAAAATCAAGGACACCAATTAATTTCCCATCGTCATTACGAATGGGTGCGGCTGCACAGCTCCAGCTATGAGACGCGACAGAATAATGTTCTGTACCACTTATCATAATTGCTTCTTCTATCGCAAGCGCTGTACCAATTGCATTCGTCCCAACAGCCGCTTCGGTCCAGTTCACACCTTCGATAAAATTAATATGATTTGCCTGTTTTAATGTCTTTTTATTTCCTGTTATGGAAAGTACATATCCATCAGGATCGATTAAGAGTGCCATCATCTGTAAGTCATGAATTGTTTTTTGCATATTTTGCAAATGCGGTAAAGCGATATCAAGGAAAATTTCACTTTTTTGTTTTTGTTCATCAAACGTATCTGAAGTTAAAATATTCTGACCTTTATTCATATGCGGATTGACATTCGCTTGTTTACAGCGATGCCATGATTCTGAAATTCTTTTATTTATTCTAGCAGAATCAAGAACACCTTCATCAACAAATTTTTTCCAAGTATGTAAGTAAAACGGTGAAGCTAACATTCTATCATCTCCCTTTTTATTATTTTGGAGATTCTTTTTTAGGAGTTCATGCGAGGAAATATAATTTTATTATAAAACTCCATAAAAACGTTTTCAATAAAATGAGGAAGATGACACAAACATGTTAACAATTCGAATATTTTAATGAACACTTTTATATTTTCTAAATAACACTACATTTTGTACAACAGAGCTCACCGTTATACAAACCCATAACCATTTCATCGGATAATTGTCCATAAAAAAGATTGTACTTGCTATAATGAACAACATAGTAGACACGATACTTATATAAAACCTGATTTTAAGTTGCAAGGTTCTCACTCCTTTACATCTATATGTAATTTTATAAACTATTCCCCGTGAAATCTCCCCATAATGATAGTATTATAATATTGACCATCAGCAAGCCTTTTATCATTTTTTAATATCCCTTCAATTTCAAATCCTAACTTTTTATACAGTTTAATAGATTTCTCATTTATTTCCAACACATTCAAAATAATCTTTTTAATTCCATTGGTGTCAGCCCAAGAAATAGACTTTTGTAAAAGATTTTTACCAATCCCATGTCCCCAAAACTCTTTTAATACACATACTCCAAACTCTATTTTATGAGAGAATCTCTTTAAATACACTCCTTCGCATCTTGAAAACCCGACGATTTGATCATTCACTACAGCAACTAAAAATAAGTTCCTCGGACTTTCAGTATCCTTTTTTATAATTTCTTTAAACCCTGGTATATCTATGAATGCCTCTCCTTTTTCTCTATCCATATTTTCAGTCTCGCCATCAATCTGTAATCTTAAATCAGACAAATCTTTTGCATCTTTTTCAAGTGCGGATCTAACAGTATAATTGATCCCATTTACATAAAATTCTTGTTTGTTAATTATCATGGTACACTCCTTTGATATGAAGTTGATTTAAAGAATACAACAAGTAAAAATCTTTGTAATTCACAACAATTCTAGCCAAATAACCTACCCTAATTTATTGCCATAGGATATTTTTCGTATGGTAAATATCGGTAACATCAGTCTATCATAGATTACTTGACAATCTATAATACAGTGCATTTTTTACACATTCTTCTCCTCGAAATATCCTTAAAAAGGTGACCTTATTGATTTAACGAATCTTCTGTTTCTTTTCATACGGATTCTCTGTTCGTTTCATCCATTCCCCTACTAAACTCTCAAATAGCTCAGGTTGTTCAATCTGTAAATTATGACCAGCCATATCTAAAACAGCAAATGTTGCTCTTGGATACTCTTCAATAGTCTCCAATAAATCTTGATATCCTACAACTATATCCTGCCTCCCAGCGAGTAAAAGAACTGGTTTTTCATATTTTTGTCCATCTGTATTGAATGATAATGTATAATTGCATTGCAACATTTCTACAAACTCTGTATTAGCCACGGTAAGGCCTGATTTGATTTCTCTTTTATATCGGTTGTATGTATATTCATTTGCTATCACTGCTAACTCACAAAACTCGTTTTTTTCATCCGATGAAAGTTTATTTAAAAATTCATCATCACTTATAATCCTATTATATTTTGGAACTGTTCTCGCTTTATGATTTGCAATTATAACAGGGCATATGAGTAATAAACCATCAATTCGCTGAGACATTTTCGAAAGTATTGCTCTAGACAAATATCCGCCATATGATTCTCCTACGAGTAAAAAATTTTCATCAGGAATAATCTTTTCGATAAATAAAATCAAGATATCTAATAAAATATCTGAACTATTTATCCAATTAGGGGCCGTCGATTTTCCCATACCCGGTAAATCAATATAAATGCGCTTATAGCCTGCATGTTTCTGAAACACTGATTCCATACATCCCATCATCAACCTATAATCGACAGAACATCCGTGTAAGAGAATTACAGGTTTTCCCTCACCAATTATTTCATAATATATTTGTGCATCTTTAATATGGCATATCATAAAAAATCCTCCTTATTTTAAAAACAGAATCTTTTCTATTCCATTTCTTCATTCAACTCACAATATACTTTACATGTCTGATTTTCAATCAATAAAGTTTCAACATATTAGTTCAAGGACTTGCTATATTAATACTTTTCCAGAAGATATCTTTGTATCTATCTACTAGAATATACGTTCTTATTATATAGCACCCAGCCAATAACTGACAACTTTGATTTTTCAGATCGCAATGTTTTCACTTACAAATAAACAGTCTATATCGATGCCAAGTTATTTTGCAATTTGGTCATACAATAAAAAAGAACAAGTTTAATATCAAACTTGTTCTTTTCCACCTATATTCTTCACGCATGCACAGCATGCCCTATCGCCTGTAACACCGCTTCATGAATTGCTTCCGATAACGTCGGATGCGCTGCGATAAAATCTCTCATGATATCAGCTGTTACTTCCGTATGAAGCATGACAGTTCCTTGTCCAATCAATTCTGTTGCATGGGGTCCAACAATAGAGATTCCAATGATTTCTTGATATTTCGGTTCAACAATTACTTTCACTTTTCCAATTTGTTCTCCTAAAATAAGCGCTTTTCCGTTTGCGTTAAATGGAAATTCGCCAACGAGAATATCTCCATATTGATTACGTGCACCTTTTTCAGTTAAACCAACACTTGCGATTTCTGATGCTGTATAGATGCACCGCGGTACTGCGTGATAATTCACTTTCGCTTCTTCACCACACGCATGTAGTGCAGCTGTAGCTCCTTCATGGAAAGCGACATGAGCAAGCTGGGTTCCACCAATAATATCACCTGCTGCGTAAATGTGTGAAACGTTCGTCTGCATGTGTTCATTTACAGGAATGCCTTTACTCGAAAATTCTATTCCTGCTGTTTCAAGCCCCAATTCATTCACACGTGGTTTTCTACCAACTGAAACAAGAACATACTCTGGATCTAGTTCATGAGAGCCATCCTTATTTTCAAACAATGCTTGTTTCTTATGATTATTCAAACCTTTCAAGCTTGTTTCAGTAAAAATTTGAACACCATCACTCTCTAGTTTTTCTCTTAAAATACTTGCGATATCTTCATCTTCACCAGGCAAAATTTGCGATGCCATTTCAACAATTGTTACTTTTGTCCCAAGCCTACTATAAATACTAGCAAACTCACATCCTATTACTCCGCCACCAACAATGAGTAAGGATGCTGGTATATGATCAAGGGACATCGTATGACTACTATTCAAAATCCAGTTCCCATCGAACGGTGCAAATGGCAATTCAGTAGGCTCTGATCCAGATGCGATAATAAATTGATTTGCATCTACAGCTTCTTCTTTGTTACCCTGTATAATTTGTAAACGATGATCCGTTTGAAAGCGAGCTTTTCCTTTTATCACTTTAATTTTATTTTTCTTCATTAAATATTGAATACCTTGTACAAGCTGTGTAACGATTTTCTGTTTCCGATTTTGCATTTGTTGCCAATCAATTAAAATATCATTTTGAGGAAGTCTTACTCCAAATTCCTTTGCATGTTTCACTATATCGTGTACTTCTGCACTTTCTAACAACGATTTTGTCGGCATACACCCTACGTTTAAACATGTACCACCAAGCGCATCTTCTTCAATGAGAACAACTTCTTTCCCGTTTTGAGCAGCAGTAATTGCTGCTACATATCCAGCTGGGCCCCCGCCAATTACAGCTAATTTACTCATTCTCTCACCTTCTTTTTATAAAAGAATTGTTATCGGCTCTTCTAAATATTGTTTAATCGTACGCAGAAATGCAGCGGCTGGCGCACCATCTAATACACGATGATCAAATGTCAAGCTTAACGGTAAAATGCTGCCTTTTTGTAATTCTTCTCCTTTATATACAGGTACATGTTCAATTACGCCTATACCTAAAATTCCTGTCTCAGGTGTATTAAGTACCGGTGTAAAATATTCAATTCCATACGCACCTAAGTTACTAATTGTAAATGTTGTACCTTGCATATCATCACTACTTAATGTACCTTCTCTCGCTTTTGATGCAACCACTTTGATTTCTTTCGATAATTGCACAAGTGATAAATTGTTCGCAAAACGAATCGCTGGGACAACCAAGCCATTTTCTAATGCAACTGCCATACCTAAATGAACATGTTCAAATTGATGGATAGTATCATCGATATACGCACTATTCATACCTTTATGTTCTAATAGTGCTAAAACAACAGCGCGAGAAACAAAATCTGTAATTGTTAATTTATTTTCATAACGTTTTTGCACGCTATCAGCCAGCTGTTTATGTAATGCAACTAAATCCGTAACGTCCACTTTCATCGTTAATGTTAATTGCGCGCTGTTTTGTAAACTTGCATGCATACGGCTCGCAATTGCTTTCCGCATCCCTACAACAGGTATTTGCTTACTTTGTTCTTGCGCGTTCGCTTTTGAGAGTATATTTTTTTCTTCTAACGCTTTTAACACATCAACTTTCGTAATTCTTCCTCCAGGTCCTGTCCCTATTAATTTCGTAATATCAAGCTTTTTAGCTCTCGCCATCTTTTTAGCTACTGGAGAAATTTTAATTCTTTGTTTTGTTCCTTCTTTCGCATATGGTTCTGGGTGCTGTACATTATCTGTAGGTACTCCTATTTTAAGTGCCGGATTTTCTGGTGTAGATTGTTCTTCATGCTGCGGCACCGCTTCATTTGGTTTACCAATATAACAAATAACAGTACCAGGAGGAACGCCTTGATCCTCTTCTATAGCTATGTCTAAAACAGTTCCATCTGCCGGAGCTTCGATTTCCATTTCAATCTTTTCGGAGTTAATACTTGCAATTGATTCACCTTTTGTCACATGATCGCCCGTTTTTATGTTCCAAGCAGTGACAATTCCTTCTTTCATTGCCATTCCTAGTTTTGGCATTACAACTTCAACAGCCATACCTCTCTCTCCCTTCGTTATACGTTTAATAATGAACGGTCTCCAATCATTTCAGATACTGTTTCAATTACTTTTTCAGGCGTTGGTAAATATAACTTTTCAAGCGGTGGTGAGAACGGAACTGGTGTATGTGGTGCTGTAATTCGTTTAATTGGTGCATCTAGTAAATCAAATCCTTTATCTGCAACAATGGCTGCAATATCCGTTGCAATGCTACATCTTGGGTTCGCTTCATCAATTACAATTAGGCGATTTGTTTTTTCAACAGATTTCAAAATTGTATCTTCATCAAGCGGTGATAAACAGCGCGGGTCAATTACTTCTACTTCAAATCCTTTCTTCGTTAACTGCTTCGCAGCTTCTAACGCCGTATGCACTTGTTTCCCAATTGCTACAATCGTCACATCAGATCCCTCTCGTTTCACATCTGCTTTTCCTAATGGAATTGTGTAATAGTCTTCCGGAACTTCTCCTTTCATATTGTAAAGCGTTTTATCTTCAAAGAAGATTACTGGATCATCATCTTCAATTGATGCTAGTAATAGCCCTTTTGCATCATACGGAGTTGACGGAACAACCACTTTAATGCCAGGAATACTTGTAAATAATGCATATAAGCTTTGAGAATGCTGCGCTGCTGCACTAAATCCAGCTCCGTGCATTGTCCGGACCGTAACAGGTACTTTCGCTTTACCGCCAAACATGTAGCGGAATTTCGCCCCTTGGTTTAACACTTGATCTAGACAGCTACCAATAAAGTCATTAAACATTAACTCAGCAATTGGACGTAATCCTGTTGCAGCAGCAGCCATCGCAGCCCCCATATAACCAGCTTCAGAGATTGGCGTATCTAAAATACGCTCGCGGCCAAATTCTTGAACTAATCCTTTTGTAACCCCAAGGACACCGCCCCATGCTTCGTCATCTTGTAAGTGATCTACTTGTGCACCACCCGCAACGTCTTCCCCCATTAAAATGACATTTTCATCACGGCGCATCGCTAATTTCATCGCTTCATTAATTGCAGTTGACATACTCTCAATTCTAGTCATTCTTCTTCACCCTCCTCTTATTTATAAGAAACATATACATCTGTTAATAACTCACTATTCTCTGGATATGGACTATTTTCACTAAATTCAATTGCTTTTTGCACTGCTTCATCGACTGCCTTTTCCATATTTACAAGCTCAGTTTCTGTCAGCAATCCTTCATTGATTAAATGTTTGCGGAAATTGACAATCGCATCTTTTTCATTTAAATGCTCTTCTCTTTCTTCTGCTGTTTTATATGTTTGTGCTTCACCTTCGAAGTGACCGTAATTTCGATATGTCATGCACTCAATTAAAGTTGGTCCTTCTCCATTACGCGCACGTTCAACCGCTTCTTCCGCTGCTTTATATACAGCTAAAAGGTCTTTTCCATCAACGCGAACGCCAGGAATATTATAAGCCTTCGCGCGATCCGCAATTGATTTACAACTAGACGCATATTCAAACGGTGTAGCTTCACCGTAACCATTATTTTCAGCAACAAAAATAACAGGTAACTTCCAAATTGCCGCTAAATTCACACCTTCATGAAACGTGCCTTCATTATTTGCACCATCTCCGAAGAAACAAACACTTACATCCTTTGTCCCTTTATACTTTGCTGTTAACGCAGAACCGCATGCAAGTGGAAATCCACCTCCTACAATACCGTTTGCACCAAGCATTCCTTTATCTAAATCGGCAATGTGCATAGAGCCGCCTTTTCCTTTACATAATCCAGTTGCTTTTCCGAAAAGTTCAGCCATCATACCATCTAAATCACAGCCTTTTGCAATACAATGCCCATGGCCTCTATGTGTACTTGTAATACTATCGCTATCTGTTAAATGGGCGCACACACCAACTGCTACCGCTTCCTCCCCGGCATATAAATGAACGAAACCTGGTAATACACCTTGCGCGAACAATTCGTGCACCTTATCTTCAAATTTACGAATCTCTAACATTTTTTCGTACATCCAACGAGCTTGTTCTTTTGTCATTTCATTCCCTTTACTTTCAGTTGTTTTTAACATGTTTCAGCCCTCCTATTTTCTTGTTCACCTTTTAAATTGCAAGTATCGTGCCAAATTTAAAACGTTAGAATGATGGGGCTTTTCTCTTTTTAAAAGAGAAAAAAGTGGACATAACGAGACAGCTGTCTCATTATGTCCACTTTTGTTCACAGTGTTAGAAAGCAATAAAAATAAACAAATTTAAAACGCCACATACCGCCCGTTAATACGGGATAAAAACAGCCCGCTTCAATACCGAAGAGAGCTGTTTTTATCCTTTATGTAGTAAACTTTATTTTTTAATTAACAATTTTAATTCAAATTGTTAATTACCCATTATTACTGGTATTCGTAAATTTATTATCACACAACACATAATATTTACTATTTCACAGATACCGAATCGATACGACCTTCTTTTTTCAAACGCAACCCAATATAAATCGAGAGCACCTAACCCATATGCCGCCACAAAGCTCACCTTTTCAATGATCCAACCTACAATCCCTGGCCCAACCATTTGCCCTATCGCATAAAATACAGATATAAAACCAATCGCCATCGAAACATATTTCGGCGATACTTGCTTAGAGGCCGTAACTTGAATTAACAATAAAATCCCCCCTAAACTCGATCCCCAAATGATTGCCGATATAATGTAAGAGAATAATAGATTTTCTACACGTAAATCGTTATGATGTAAGAAAAAAGAAAGTGAGCGGGAAATGAATAAAATCGCAATTATTACAGGTGCATCTAGCGGATTTGGCCTTTTAACTACCCTTGAGCTTGCAAAAAAGGACTATTTCGTCATCGCTACAATGCGTAATCTTGATAAACAAGCAGAATTATTATCTCAAGCGACTGCATTACACTTACAAAAAAATATCAAAATCCATCAACTAGATGTAACAAATCAAAAATCTATACATACATTTCAATCATTTTTAAAAGAATTAAAACGAATTGACCTTCTCGTCAATAACGCAGGGTATGCGAGCGGTGGATTTATAGAGGAAATTCCGGTAGAAGAATATCGCAGACAATTTGAGACAAATGTATTTGGAGCAATATCCATAACTCAAATTGTATTACCTTATATGCGAAAACAAAAAAGCGGAAAAATTATTAATGTAAGTAGTATTAGTGGCCAAGTTGGGTTTCCTGGTTTATCTCCCTATGTTTCTTCAAAATACGCATTAGAAGGTTGGAGCGAATCCCTCCGCTTAGAAGTAAAACCATTTGGGATAGATGTTTCTTTGATCGAACCAGGTTCCTATAACACAAACATATGGGAAGTTGGTAAAGAACTTGCTGAAAATTATTCAGAAGCAGACTCTCCTTATAAAGATTATATGGATAAAATACAACGTCATATTAATAGTGGGAGTGATACATTTGGCAATCCGATTGATGTCGCTCAAAAGGTTGTAGCGATTGCTGCTGCAAAACATACAACACTTCGATATCCAATTGGAAAAGGCGTAAAATTGATGATGCTTGTGAAAAAAATGCTTCCGTGGAGAGTGTGGGAATTTCTTGTACTTAAAAGTTTTAAAAAAATGTAATGACAAGTAAAAAAACAAGAGTAGTTACACACTACTCTTGTTTTGACTTTAAAACAAATACATTACAACACTGAATGAAATCGTTAAGCATATAACTCCAAAAAAAGAAATTACATATTCCTTTGATTCTATTAAAGAAACAATTCCTTCAGGATAAGTCGGTTTATCTTTCAGCTCCTGTATCTTTTTCCATGTAAGAATAATATTTTCATGTTCTTTATGAAATAACGGTTCATTTATCTCCGTTATCGACTTACACCAATGAAATAACGTACATTGATGATGTAGCTTTCCATCAATTTGAAATATATGTTCATTTACAATCGCTAATGTCTCCACTTGAACTTGTAAATCATATTCCTCAAATAATTCCCGATTAATTGCTTCACATGCTAGCTCACCAAATTCAATGGATCCGCCAGGGAAACGATAGAATGTTTCTTTGTCGTCACATTGAACAAGAACCTTAGAACGCTCCTCATTCATGATACTGGCTTCCGCACGCAATAAAGGTCTTTTCATTTTCTTACCCCTTATTTTACTGATTGGAAGATTATCTTTTCTCCGGTTGATCACTCGGATAAGTAGAATAAACATGATTTTCATAGTCCCAACTAATTATTGTCGCACTATCTCTCCCAAGTTGATGATGAACATGCTCTAGCACATTTTGAATACATTCTGTTAGTTTTACTTTATTTTCGTATATATCCTTATATAAATGAATTGGATTTTCATAACGACGCTCTCCACATTCGAGTACACCATCTGTTACCATTACGATTCTATTGCTTCCTGTACGTAGCTCTCGAACACCTGAAGAATAACATGGAACGGGTAAAGAAAATGTATTCACATTCCCAATCCATTCATAAAAATGACGTTGGTTTAGCATATGCTGTCCTAATTTATGCAACTCTTCATGAAATACATAAACAAGACAATCTCCGATAGAAAGCCACCAAATATAATTTTCTTTTCGTACGCATATTAAGCACGCTGTTTCACCCTTCACTTGCTGACACGCCTGTTTAAATGAATGAGATTGAAAAAGTGTAAGAATATGATGTTCAACAGAACGAAATACCGTTTCAATGGGTTCTTCTAATAAAACTTTTATATTCTCATAGGCATTTTGGATTGTATGTACGACTAAAGCGACACTTTCTACACTATTGTGTCCATCTAATATCATCGCAAATTCCCAATTTCCATTTGACCAAAACAAGGCACCGTCTTCATTCTTTTTTGCACCTGCACTTGTATTCCCACCATATCTGCCAAGCGCCATATCACCATACTGCTGAACTGAAATTTCCCCTAAACACATTTCATCACTACCAACCCATAAATATTGTGTATTATTTGTTGTATGCATATTCGTTCACCATATACGTTCGTATTCTTTCACATAATTTTTGTATTTGTTCTGCTTGTCCATGAGGAGCGCCTTCCCAATTTACAAGTTTAGCCGGAGACCAAAATTCTTGCGGCGTGTTTGGGTAACGGGGAATGAGATGCATATGCATATGATTTGCCCCATTACCAGAAACGACAGCGTATATATGTTCTGCACCCTCACATTCTTTTAGCGCACGACTCACTCTACTCATAATTAGGCCGAAACCTTTTGCCTCTTCTTCAGTTAATTCAGCTAGCCCTGGTGTATGTCTTTTTATATCAATCATTACATATCCAAGATACGTTTCATCTTCTTCCCAATGAACATGTCCCACATATACGAGCTCATCTTTATAGATTGCCCCGCCTGGCACTTTAATTTCCCCTCTATGTTTCCGACATATAAAACAGTGTTCTTCAGCGTGACTTTGTGTAGACATGTATATCCCTCTATTCTTTGAATTTACCATAATAATACCATAAAATGCCGTATATTTCAGACTATTCGGAAGAAACTTGTTGTATATTCCTATTATTACAAACCAAAAATATAAGACCTTGTAATTCCTTTGCTTTTTCATCGAGTCACTTTTTAAACAGAGATGGGCATTTATTATAGAGAAAAATTCTTTCTTGAAGAAGGAGAAAATCATATGCACCCACATTGGAATTCTCATATGAATGATCCACCCATCCCCTATCCAAACAACACTGTATGAACTACAACACCAATTCCTCATGGTTCTCATTACACGATACAACGAATGACAAATCTTGAAAATCAATTAGCAAAATTGATCTCATTAATCGAAGAAAACCATCAATTAATAAAATCGATGGAACAAAAACAAAATCAAGTGTGTACACCAGCTGGAGGTTCAGTAATTGTGTGTATGTAATCCTGTTTCATTCTATACTTTCATTCAAATAAAAAACACGCATCGTAACCTCGCTTACGATGCGTGTTTCATTTCTCTTTACACTCTTTTTTTCTTATGAAATCCTTGTGTAATCCGATCTAATATAATCGCAATGACTACAATAGCTAGTCCAGCTTCAAATCCCATTCCAATATTTACTTGGGTTACAGAACGATATACATCTACCCCAAGTCCAGGTGCTCCTACAAGTGAAGCTGTAACAACCATCGATAAAGACAGCATGATGCTTTGGTTTACACCAGCCATAATAGTTCCTGTTGCGAGAGGTAACTGAACTTTAAATAACTTTTGCGATGTAGTTGAACCAAATGCATTTGCAGCTTCAATTAAGTCTTCCGGTACTTGCCTAATTCCAAGATCAGTAAATCGAATCGTCGGTGGCATCGCAAAAATGACAGATGCAATAATACCAGGAACAACACCTACTCCGAAAAATGTAATCGCTGGAATTAAGTATACAAAAGCCGGCATTGTTTGCATAAAGTCTAATGTTGGTTTTAATATTTTTGAAAACCGTTCATTTTGGGATGCTAAAATACCAATTGGAATCCCAACAATAATGGAAATAATGACTGATGTGAGAACAAGCGCCAATGTTTGCATCGTTTGTCCCCAATAGTTAATGTTTAGAATAAATAATAAGCCGATTAACGTAAATACCACTAAAGATATTTTCCTTGTAGTATACCAAACGAGAAAACATACGATTATAATCATTAAAAATGCTGGAATCCATGTTAAGGAATTTGTCAGTAAATCAACGAAACCACCAATCACATATGAAAATCCTCTAAAGAGTCCTTCAAAATTCTCATATAAACTTGCAACAAATGCATCAACCCATTCACCTAAAGGAATACGCGGAATACTATTCATCGTCATTCACCTCTTCCTCGATATTTCCTGCAAGGGCTTGAATGACACTTTCCCGTTTTATGATGCCTCTTAGCCTTTTCTTTTCATCAATGACTGGTAACGGTAGCTTCATTTCCGCCATTTTTGCATACGTTTCTTCCAACAATGTATCTACATACACGTGCGGAATATCTTTTATTAACAAATCAGCAATTGGCCACTGTTTGTGAACGGCTTTACTCGCATCATCAGCTGTTAATACCCCTAAAAATTCATGTTTTTTATTTACAACATATACGGTAGACACCCCCGCATTTCTCATAATTTGCAGGGCTACTCGAGGACCACGGTCAATTAATAATGTTTCCGGTCTTTTTAAAATTGATTCAGCGGTAATAACCTTACCTAAATTCACATCTGCAACGAATTTCTCTACGAACTCATTTGCAGGACTCATCATAATTTCTTCAGGCGTTCCGATTTGTACAATTTCTCCGTCTTTCATTAACGCAATACGATCACCAATTCGAAGCGCTTCATCTAAATCATGCGTAATAAAAATGATTGTTTTTTCCATTTTATCTTGGAGCTCTAACAATTCATCTTGCATTTCTTTTCGAATAAGCGGATCTAATGCGCTAAATGACTCGTCCATGAGAAGAACATCTGGATCATTCGTAAGAGCCCTTGCAATCCCAACACGCTGCTGCATTCCGCCGCTTAGCTGGCCTGGAAAGCTATCTTTATGATGATCTAATCCTACTAACTTAAGTGATTCCAGTGCCTTTTCTTCTCTTTCTTCTACTGGAACTCCTTGTATCTCTAAACCATAAGCAACATTTTGTATAACTGTACGATGCGGAAATAACGCAAACTTTTGAAAGACCATGCTCATCTTGGTTCTTCGGACTTTTCGGAGTGCCTCTTTCCCCATTGTCGCGATATCTTCTCCATCTATGTATATATGACCTGTTGTTGGTTTTATTAATTGGTTTAGCATACGTACAAGAGTTGATTTCCCGCTCCCAGATAGCCCCATAATGACAAAAATTTCTCCTGTATATACTTCAAACGTTGCTTTTTTCACTCCAACGTTCATTCCCGTTTCTTTTAATATTTCTGATTTACTTTTTCCTTCCTTTAATAAGGCAACTGCTCTTTGAGGATTTTTTCCAAATACTTTTGTTACGTTTTCAACACGTACTTTTGTATTTTCCATACAACGACTCCTTTTCTGCCTATCTATTCACATAGTGTAACGATTTTAAACAGAAATATTACATAGAAATGACATAAATAAGCTTTTTTTAAAATTCTTGTTTCCGTTCATAATAAGAAGGTTCACTTATAGATTTATTCATAAAAGCAATGCTATACAAAATGAAACAAAACAATTTTTATTTATGAAACGGGAGGATTCAATGAAACGGAAAATATGTCTTATAAGCATTTTGTTATTTATCAGCATGATTATTACCTCTTGTAATGCTACGAATGCAAATATGAAAGGGAAAATTAAACTTGGTGTAACAAGTTGGAAAGAAAATATTGCAACCGCAAATATGTGGAAAGTTTTATTAGAACAAAAAGGCTATAAAGTTGAACTCATGTATTTAGAAAAAGCAGCTATTTGGACTGGTGTCGCCCGCGGTGATGTTGATGCAAACTTAGAAGTATGGCTTCCGGTTACCGATAAACCCTTAAATGATCGGTATAAAAATGACATTGTCTTAAAGTCGAAATGGTATGAAGGAACTGGACTTGGTTTAGTCGTCCCTTCTTATATGAAAGACATTAACAGCATCGAGGATTTAAACGCCCATAAGGATGAATTGAACAACAAAATTGTTGGAATTGAACCTGGTAGTAGCCTTATGAATTTAACGGGTAAAGCAATGAAAGAATATGATATAAAGCTAAAACTTGTCCAATCTTCAGAAGCGGCAATGATGAGTGAGTTAAAAAAAGCTTATACGCAAAAGAAACCAATCGCTGTTACGCTTTGGAATCCACACTGGGGCTTTTCAGAATTTGATTTAAAATATTTAAAAGACCCTAAGAAAGTATATGGTGAAAAAGACGACATTTATTACTCTGTACGTAAAGGTTTCGAAAAAGATTATCCGGAAATTGTGAAATACTTCGATAAATGGAAAATGAATGATGAACAGCTTGGTACATTGATGGTGATGTTAAATGAAACGAAGGATCCTGAAGAGGCTGCCCGAAAATGGATTAAAAAGAACCAGGCATTAGTAGATCAATGGATAAAAGACTAATTTCTCATACAAAAATAGACCAGAGAAGATAATAGTCTCTGGTCTATTTTAAATTATTTTTTCTCAATAACAGCATCAACGATACCATATGTTTTCGCTTCTTCCGCTGTCATAAAGTAATCTCTTTCTGTATCATGCGCTACTTTTTCAATTGGTTGACCTGTTCGATCCGATATAATTTTGTTAATATCGTGTTTTAACTTTAATATGCGTTTTGCGGTTATTTCAATCTCTGTCGCTTGCCCTTTCACTCCGCCAAGCGGCTGATGAATCATAATCTCACTATTTGGAAGCGCAAACCTTTTTCCTTTTGCTCCAGCAAGCAACAATAATGCTCCAAATGACGCTGCAAATCCCATACAAAGTGTTTGAACATCTGGTTTAATAAGATTCATCGTATCCAATATCGCAAATCCTGCTGTAGTGGAACCACCTGGGCTATTAATATATAGAAAGATATCCTTCTCCGCATCTTCGGCTTCTAAAAATAATAACTGCGCGACTATACTGCTTGCTACTTGATCATTAATTTCTGATCCAATCATAACAATTCGGTCTTTTAACAACCTTGAATATATATCATAGGAGCGTTCTCCTAATTTTGTTTGTTCTACAACATAAGGAATTGCATTCATCATAATCCCTCCATCTACTTTTTAAGCTGCGCATCGCATATCACCGTAAGAAAAAGGTGTTTTCGTATTGAATAGTAGTACTGGCTGCTTCGATGATAGATGTGTAAAGTCGATTGTTGGAAGAAGTTTTGTCAACAATTCTGGTCTTTGTTCACGAATGGCTGTTACAACTACTTCAACATCATCCTCCTGCCCTGCTAATTCAATCTCCCCTTCTTCATTTACTATTTTCAACCTATTTCTACTACGAAACAGTGAGGCCTTTACTGCACCTTCTGATATTGAACATATCTCCGCAATATCGGATAAACTATATTGAAAAACATCTTTTAATAAGAAGATGACGGATTGCTGTACATTTAATAATGACAAAACTTTCTCCACCATCTCATGCACATCAGCAATTTTTTCATGTGGTTCTTCAAATGTAATCTCCTGCTCTAATTTCTTCTTAACTGATTTTGCTTTCATTTGATCTAGCCATTGATTTCGAGCGATTTTATATAGAAGCGTAATACAAACCTCTTTATATTCTGCACCTACATATTTTTGGAGTACTTTACAAACCGTTTCTTGGGCAAGATCTTCTCCGTCCCATTTGCTTTTTGTTAAAAACGTACAGTACCTTTTTAACTCCGCATAATTTTCAATGATAAAGTTTATATTTGAATGATTCATATCGATATGATTTTTTAACATTCGAGTTATTTTTGTGCACAAAATAACCACTCCTTTTCAGCGCTTACTTTATAAACGATTTTACCGATAAAAAAGTTACGGGTCTGATAAAAAATTTTACAACGTTTATGATTACGAAAATGGGGTCATAAATATGTTATGTAGAATTTTACATGAGGAGGCAATCATATGCCAAAATTAACCGTTATAGGTAGTGGCACGTTTGATGTAAAAGAAGGAACAAAATTAGTACTAGCACTTGAAGATAATGGTGTCCATATTCTTCATCGATGCGGAGGGAAAGCACGTTGTACCACTTGCCGCGTTGAAATTATAGATGGAGATTTTCGCGAACCTACACATATTGAGAAGAATGCGATTACTGAAAAAGGAATTGAAGACCACCTGCGATTATCATGTCAAATGTACGTACATACAGATCTCACCGTTCGTCCCATATTAACAGTTGAAAATTCCGGATTAGATGCTGGACCACGACCTGCAGAATAACTTTTGGAGAATGATAATGAATTTAAAACGTTTAGCTGGTGAATATGCTGCTGATTTTATAAAAGATGGGATGAAAATCGGACTTGGCACTGGTTCTACTGTATACTGGACGATACAAAAATTAGGACAGCTAGTTAGCGAAGGTTTAACGATTCAAGCTGTACCAACATCAATAGAAACTAAACAGTTGGCACAACAACTATCTATCCCTTTAATCTCGTTAGATGACATAGATTATCTTGATCTCACCATTGATGGCGCAGATGAGATTAATCCCAACTTACAATTAATTAAGGGGGGCGGTGGTGCTCTTCTACGTGAAAAAATAGTCGCCACTTCTTCCCAAAAATTTACTATTATTGCTGATGAATCGAAACTTGTAACACATTTAGGTACCTTTCCTCTTCCTATTGAAATCGTACCGTTCGCTTGGGAACAAACCGCAAAAAGAATTCGATCATTTGGTTGTCAGACAATTTTACGTATGCAAAACAATCAACCGTTTATAACAGACAATGGTAATCTAATCTTAGATTGTGTTTTTCCAAACCAAATAACCAAACCAATCGAAACTCATCAGCAGTTAAAAATGATAACTGGTGTAATTGAAACTGGTCTATTTATTAATATGGTGGATAAAGCAATTATTGCTACGGAAAACGGTATAAAAGAATTATAATGAAAAGGCTGACTATAATTACGTATCATCGTTGAAGTCAGCCTTTCTGTATTGATAACTGTAATTTTGGAATACAGTTTACTAAAAACGGATTCCCTTGTTATAAATCTGAATTCATTTTTTATAAAAAAGTTTGATTATAATTCTTTTAGAATTCTTTAGTTAAAAAGAAGAAAAACGTTGTCATATATACATTTTTACAGAAAATCATTATATTTTTTCTCTAATTAAAGTAACCAACCTTTTCTCTGAATCCCCCTCCATATCCACCAAGATCTCCATGATTCTCCTAATTCACATTCTCTTCTTTTATGATTTAAATGTAAAGAATTATAGTATTTCTATATACCCTTCTGTTCCATTCACCCTGATCCTTTGTCCATCCTTAATCATCTTCGTAGCATTTTCCACACCGACAACTGCTGGTAAGCCATATTCACGTGCGATAACTGCTCCATGGGTCATCAGTCCACCAACTTCGGTAACTAGACCTTTTATGGATACAAATAATGGTGTCCAGCCAGGATCAGTAAAGGAGGTGACTAATATATCTCCATCTTCTAAATCAGCGTCTTCCATGTTTAAGATGACACGTGCTCTTCCCTCTATAACTCCGGAAGAAACAGGCAGACCTAAAATCGCTTCAGCTGGGAGATTTTCTCGTTTGTACTCACCCGCAATAATTTCACCATCAGACGTAATAACACGTGGGGGAGTTAGTTTTTCATATAATTTGTACTCGTCTTTTCGTTTGCTGATGATCTGGTAATCCAGTTTGTTTGTACGTACGACTTCGTGAAGTTCTTCAAAAGTGAGATAGTATATATCTTCTTTTTCATGAATAACGCTGGATTGTACGAGTTGTTCGGCTTCTTTCAGTAAAGCCTGCTTATAAACGAAGTAACGATTAATCATGCCGTATTTTGGATATTCACGATAACCGATGAAATTCCGTATTATGCTAATCATTCGTTTTGTCTCTTTGGCTTTTCGTTTACCATCCGGTAATTGCTTCAATCGATCTAATAACTCTTGTTCTTTTTTCAAAGCTTCCTGTCGCCCTTGCTCAAATTTCCGATTTCCAGAATTAGGCTCAAATTCTTTGATGTTATTGAGAATCATGTGGACAAGTGTAGTTGGTTTTTCACTCCAACGAGTTTTAGTAATATCGATTTCTCCGGCACATCGCATTCCGTATTTGTTGAGATAAGCATAGATAGCGTCTTGGATTTCCTTGCCACCATCAAACTTAACCAGTTCATCCAAAAAGTTATTATCTTTTACATGTTGTAAATAATCAATTACTTCTGGATAAGGACGAATCACATCTGCGACATCCAATAGCGCCAGACCCATTTCTGAAGTAATATTGTTTGGTGCAGATAAAGAAAGCGTGTCTGCTACGTTTTTTTCACCTAACCACTTGTTCATTTTTTCATTGATCCATGATGAAGCATCCATAGCAGCCATAATCACACCCAAACTTTGTGGGTCAAATAAAATCTTCTTTAATTTCTGGATATCTTCTAGAATAAAATCAAATAAATCTGATCCTGATTTCGTTTGGATGTTTTGTTTTAACTCTTCTATCGATGTTTGACTACTCTTAATTAAATCAGAAACGATTGTCAGATCGTTTTCGATTTGTGCTTGAAAACCTGAAGACGATATATCTTTATTGCTTTTACTAGGACTCGGTGCTTGCTTATCATCTGGTGACGATTTTATAAAATCTTCTCGCTCTATTATAGTCATGAGTGCGTCTTTTATGAGCGGATCGGATTGTCCCAAGGTATCTATTATCGTTTTTCTGCTGACAGGCGAAGCCAGATTATGCGTGATATCAACAAATAACCTTCCAGCAGCTTTAAACCTGGGTCCAAAAGATGTTAACTGGAATAAAGACATTCCCAATGGTTTCATGGGATCAGTCATCATTTGTTGATGACCAACAGATACATAGACGTGATTTTCTTGATCGTTCGCTTCAGGGATGGGGTATAAAGTAGTGATTGGACGACTCTGGACAATATAAAATGTATCATCAACCAAACTCCATTCGATATCTTGCGGACAGCCAAAATACGCTTCCAGCTTTCTACCGACCCTTTCAAGTTCTAACACTTGCTCATCTAAAAGTGTAGATATATTCTGCTGGTTCGGCTCAATCTCCTTTTTCTCCGTTCCGCCTTCTTTTCGTACATGTATAGCCAACTTTTTGGTAGAAATCGTCTTCTCCACAATACTACCTTCCCGCACTTTATAATTGTCCGCAGACACTAAGCCAGAGACAAGTGCCTCACCCAGTCCAAAGCTAGCATCGATCGACAGCACCTTTCGGTTTGAGGTAACTGGATCAGCGGTAAATAGTATTCCGGAAGCTTGCGAAAAAATCATCCTTTGAATAACAACAGACAGATAAACCTTTCGATGGTCAAATCCGTTTTGCATGCGATAAATCACTGCACGATCAGTAAATAGCGAAGCCCAGCACTTGCTAATATGTTGTAAAATTGCATCTTTTCCTTTGATGTTTAGATAGGTGTCCTGTTGACCAGCAAAGGAGGCGTGTGGTAAATCTTCAGCAGTTGCACTGGAACGAACTGCATAAGCATGTTCATTGCCAAACCGGGAGAGATAGTGAGCAACAGCTTTCACAACATCGGAAGGAATTTCTACTTCCAAAATGATTTTCCGAATCTCCCTACTGATTTCACCAATTTGATTTCGACCCTCTACTTTTAGCAGTGTTAGTTGATCCAACAATGCATGGAAGGCTTCATTTTTTTCGAGGGATTTTCTATAAGCTTTTGTCGTAACACAAAATCCTTCTGGCACTTGTATTCCATGAATCTTCGATAGTTCCCCTAAATTACCCCCTTTTCCTCCAACCACCATTTGTCTCGTTTTATCAATCTCCCGAAACTCTAGAACATATGATTCCATTTCTTTCCCTCCCATTTATCCCGCATTAATGGGCAGTAAGACCCCCACCTCAAGATTCAGAGAGAAACGAGGAAAATAAGTGGGGGGCAACTGCCCGTAAAGCCCGATTGGTGAAGGCTAATAATCAGTGGGGAATGAAGAACCCCCCCACTGATTAAAGTTTCACTTTATCGCTCAATACCAAAACGAATCATATGACAAAAATTGTTCATCTCATCAACTACTTACGTTTAAATATATCATCGAAGAAGCAACTTCATTTTATTAATACTAACAATTTAATAAATAAAAAACAGACTAAAAATGGTGAGTTAATAATGGTATAATTAAATTAGGGAAAAGGACAGTTACCGATTATTTATCGTCACTGTCCTTTTTGTAACAAATCATTCTTGAACTATCCTGCATCGTTAGTTGAAGAAGGAAACTAATGTGTTATAAATTCATAAAATATTCCGTAATCTTCTCCTCTTCTTTTTCAAGTAATTGTTTATTTTCTTCTTCTAAATTTTTTATTCTTTTTTTACATATTTTTAATCCATCTTACCCACTAGGCGACCATGATTGGTAAGCATACTAGAAAAAATAAGCTTACTTCACATTTATTGTGATATAAATTTATACATATATGCATCTCAAAAATAGTCAAACAAAAAAGGCTACTGCAGTTCTTCCAGCATAAATGCAGTTCACCTTCTTTGAAAAGTAAACAAGAGAGAAATCGTTCCTCTTTTCTGTAAAAATATTAATTTATATCATAACGTTGCTTTAATTATCAACCCTAATACCCCTGTTAAAACTGCCCCTATTATAATCCGCAAAATCCAAGTCGTATTCATATTAATTCTTTCTAATCGCTTATTAATGGTAGATATATCCTTTTTATTTATATTTACACGTGTTTCTAAAAGGCGAATATCTTTTGTCATTTCTTTTATGGTTACTTGTAAATCGTCAATTTCTTCATGCAAATCTCGAATCTCTTCATCTGAACTTTTCATGCCACCACATCCTTTAAATGAAAAATCTATCTCTATATAATATGAGACAAGTTTTTCAAGGTGAATGTGTATACCAATACATTTATAGTGAACTACCCACCACTTAGCTACCGCCTACCGAAAATTCATCCCCCACCTACTCGCTGGGCCACGCCCTTCTCGCTCCTTGAGGAAGGGGACTTCTCTTCGGAACATATGTTAAAATCCCTTTTCTACATCAGTGAAAAGGGATTTTAACATTTTGTTATTATACTGCTGTCACACTTATAATCTTTTTTGAAAAACGAATTCACAAAGCATACCAACACCAACCCCAATTGTATAAGCCAATAAATCACTCCACAAAAACCCATACCCTAATACAAGTCCCCCTAAAGTCGTTGCACGAATATTATCTATCCATTCCGCATGATATAATTGACTCATTTCAATCCCATAGCAAAATAGCAAACTCAATAAAGCAACCTTTTGGGTCCCCATTTTATGAAAAAGGAATCCAAATCCAATAAAAATCATGAGAGCCCATAATGCATCTCCTAAGTAATCATTCAATAAATCTGGTAAAGCGTATGCAAATTTTCTTGATACCAATCCTAAGATGATTACTGTTATAGTTAATACCGCATACAGTAGTCTATTTCGTTTATAATCCATTCTTAAATCCTCTCTTATCACCACAAACTTTTTACAAAACCCGTCTCTTGTGCAAGGTGTTGAAGAATATATGAAGATAGATGTCGCTGTAGTTCTGCAATGAACAAATGAAACTCATCTACAATAATAGATTCATACAACAACGCCATCCTTTCTGCGTATTTCTACAAAAGAATAACGCTTTCTATGAATGATGGTATAAAGTCATCTTAGATTGATAGTAATGTGACGCTACCCCTTTATTATTTTTCAGACTTCGCTTGTTCTAGAATGTATTCTTCTTCTTGCTCCGGTGTAGCTAATTCGTATGCTTTACCATTGCTAGTATTTTCCCATTCCCATAATAAATTATGCTCCTTAACCGCTTGAGAGAAATCCCCTTCATACCAACGGGTCAAAATCTTGAGGTACTGTTCTTTATGTTGTAATGTTCCACTATTACTTTCATCAATCATTCTTCGCACTTCTTCGATGTTTTCTGGAGTCATTTTGATAAATCCTTGCTTTTCCTGAGATAATACTTTTTGATGAGTCATTTTGTGCATTGTATTAATTATATGACGATCTGAATTGAGATCAAATGTTATCTTTTCTCCTTTAACTCTCTCAGTCTGCCTGTCTTCACTGTCTGAACCTACATACGTACCTACTTTGTAACCAATAAAAATACCAGTAACGATAGTAATAACTCAGATTGATATGATTTTAATCCACTTTTTCAAACCTCTTCTCCCCTTAAAAAAGAACTATATACCTACATTTATATTATGAGATTTATATAACGTATCATTTGCAATTATATTTTTTACTAGGTACATTTAAATCCCTCTGAGAAATCTAATTTATCTCATGAAAAAACAGCAATTCTTTCATTCTCAATCCTCGTTATATAACACATTAAAATCAGTAACAATTGAAACGATATTCCCTCTTTCATCAATCCCCCAATAAGAAGGATAAAAACCGTCACCATAACCGGAACGGAACATAATCACATTACTTCCTGTTTCCTCACAAACTACACAGTTTCCCCATTCATCATCATGTTCTGTTAGAATGTCGTCTATCAAATCATCATACAAGCTTATAAATTCGTCTCCTAATTCTTGGTGTAGCCTATCTTCTATTTCTTCTAATTTATCAATTGCTTTTACATCTGCAAAACATCCTAGTCCTGTATCGACTGGGTAACCAAAAATATATCCTTCCTCTAGTTCGCTTACATTCTGCCCTGGTTTTGTTGCCATCTTCCACTCAATCACCTTTGATTCCGCTAATTTCAATTCAGCGCCCGCAATTACGCCGTCGTTCCACCAAGCCACAACTGGATATGTACCGGGCTGAATTGTATGTTCGAAGTGATTTTTATGAAAAATAAGAGGGTCACAAGCAATGATTTTCCCCGAAGTAACTTTTAAGTTCTCTAATACTTCAGAACGTAAAACCTCACTATTCGGTTTGGATAATTCATGTAGTAGTTTTGACATAATATTTCTCTTCCTTCCGTTTTCTGATAAGTTTACATTTTATTTCAACCAAGTTTGAATATGAGGACCAAAATATTTACCAATTTTCTCAACTTCAGTTATTATACGACTGATCCCAATATACAATTTTCCTAGAATTTAAACTGAGAAATCATCAATAATTTCTATCACTTCAATTTTTCCGTTAATCAAAAGCTCAGGAAGCTCATTTTTCACATTACCCTTCCAATATTCTTTAGCTTGTTCAATTTTTCGAGAAAAAGGAGCACCATCTTCCTTTGGTAAAAGGTTTCCATCACCCTCAAAAGAATTCCCAATCACTCGAAGTTTAGCAATCTGAAAAACCTTCCGATTGTAAGAATCAAATAATTTTTTCCATTTCAAAGCATCTTCATAGCTTTTCGCAGCGTATAAGCAAGACAATCTTGAAGGATATTCAGGATATTCTTGTAATCTAACCATTTCTACTATCACTTCTCTAAGCGCCCTGATTGTTTGATCTACATATTTCATAGCTACTTCAGTATTTTCTTTATTCATGTTCAAGCCTTCATTTGTATCATGGCCTTGTAAAATCTGAAAAAAATCTTCACCACTTGATTGTTTAAAAGTAGCTTTTTTATAATTTTTCGAGCTCTTTTTCCATTAGAACCTTTAAGATCATACTCACTTTTCCCTATTTGAACACCTTTATGATTCCTTAAACGCCAGGTACACTCTACAGTTAAAAAGCCATCTTGAAACATAATAGTAAGAGGAGTATCTATTTCTAGATTTATTTCTTGAATACACTGATTAATTAATTCTGAGAAATAATTCTCACTTAAAATTTGCATATGGCTCTCCTTCTTTATTTACTTAACCCTATTACTAAAAATTGGTATTTTTAAATATCAATATCTATTCTTTTTTCGAAAAAGTGCTGACTATAACCTTTCGGATGATCTTCAACTACCCCAAACTCCCTGTAACCATGTTTCTTGTAAAATTCAGGGGCCTGAAAACTAAATGAGTCAAGCAGTATCAATCTACATCCTTTTTCTTTTGCAATTTCTTCTATTTTATTTAGCAGTTGACTACCATATCCTTCATGGCGTACTGACTCATCCACCCATAAAAAATCAATATGAAGATGATAAAAATACATCGTTCCTGTTATGCCGCCAAATATTTTGCCAGCATCGTCTTTTACTAGAAAGCTTACATGCTCTAATGGGCTTTTTACTTCATCTGGTAGTACAGACATATTGTATTGAATTACTTTATTTTTTATATACTCACTTTCGTTTGGTGTGTACTGTTCGGTAATTTTCATATAATAATACTTCCTTTCCTAATTAATGAAATAAGGACTAAAAGTCTCTTTTACTTAAGAAACTTTTAGTCCACATTATTTAATTGTCTTTATTTTTCTAGTCAAAAGACTAACAATAACAAATCCCTCTGCTTATATATGAACATATTTCATTTCTTTTCTAACACACTCTTTATACAGACACCTTAAAACTTCCATTATTTTAGAATCAACTTCTTGATTCTCATAGCGATTTGGTAGATCCATTCCGCCAACAACATAAAGCAATGGATTTTCATGAAATGTTCCTAGTATACCGATATTTATAACAGCAGTAGGCAATCCACCTGTCATATGCGCCAAGTGGTAATTTGGTATTCCCTCATAGTTTCCTTGTTGTCTCACCATTCCATTTATAATGGGTTCCCATAACACCGGATTCGATTCATATCCTTGGAATATACGAATTAAAAGTTTAAGAACTTGTTTTAATTTCCCAACGTTTTTCGCATCCCTTGGGTCTTTCGTAATATTAATCTTTGAAAAAGAACTTTGAATTCTCTTATTTACCGCTTCCCATCCCCCGCAAAATCCTACAACAGATTGTGCAATAAAATTGTCATGACATGCAATCATTACTTCCACAGCATTTCTGAGTGTTAATACTGTTCTTTTTTGTAGATGCGGATATATTTCTTTACTATTCTCTTTGTGACTAAATGCTATATTGTCGATCTCATCACTCCAGCAAATCTGGTTTTCTTCAACCATTTTAGCTACAGCAAATCCGATTACAATTTTTGCTGCCGACGCTAACGGAACCAATATATCATCATTATATAAAGCGACAATATTTTGGCTTTCTGCTGAATAAACAACTATACCTACCTGACTTGATTTTATCTCCTTTATTTTCTTGATTACTTCCTCCATTTGTACGCCTCTTCTCGATTTCGTTTTATCCCTTTCAGTATTTCGATAATACGAATCAAAAATCCTTTTATGAGGTTAACAAATGTATTCTATTATTTTCGTTCTAATTCTACCGGTAAAACATAGACGCCATTTTCTTTCTGAAGTTCTACTACTTTCACAACAGCATTAGCATTTACGGTTCCATATATGTGTGGATAGGTTTGTCCATTAGACGCCAATTCATATTTTATATCCGCAGCAACTAATGACGGATCAATAAAAAGTAATACCAACTCCATTTCCGTACGAAAATGCTTTTCTGCAACTTCAAGCGATTGTTCTAAAAAAGAACAGTGAATAACCCCTTCTTGCTGAAGTGACACTTCGATGATTTCTCCTTTTGTTTTTCCTACTTCCCATTCACTTTTTCTCATTACCTTAGTAATCATAATGATCCTCCTTTTTTCCCGTCTTTGTTATAGAAAAAACAAGAGGATTTTCCCGCTTCCACTTGAAAACCCTCTTTAAATATTCATTATTTACTTTCATAAAACTCTTTTGGTATTCCTTGAATTAAAGGCGAAGCCTCCCCAGAATAAAAAATTCGTAAATCATGGAGAGATCTTGTACATCCAACATATAATAACTTTGCATCATGCTTTGTACCTTTATAATGTACTTCATCAACATCGATAAGAAGAACTGCATCAAATTCTAATCCTTTTGCTAAATAAACTGGTACAACTGAAATACCGCCTTCATATTTACTTTGATTTGCTTCAATGACATTGACAGTTATTCCTACAGCAGTTAGCTTCTCATATATATCACGGCACTCATCATCTGTTCTTCCTATTACAGCGATCGTCTTCACATTTTCTCGTTGCATTTTTTGTAGTGTTTGTACAATCTCCGCAAATTGGTCGTCTGTAGAAATAATCTTTACTTTCTCACCGCTACGAAAAACAGGCGTTGCAAGCCCTACTGGAATGTCCGCGTTTTTAATGACTTCATTTGCAAACTCAATAATTTCTTTTGTAGAACGATAACTTCTTGTCAGTTCATAGTAACCCGTTTCTTGAAATACCTCTCTAAAGTCATTCCAGTCTTCAATTCCTTGATAATCATATATCGCTTGCGATAAATCCCCTAAAATCGTAAACGAGTTACCCATTGTAATTTCTTTTAATATATGAATTTGGAAGGGTGAAAAATCTTGCGCTTCATCTATTACAACATGGTGGAATTTTTGCCCGATTTCAATACCTGCCAATCGATGGTGAATATGAATAAGAGGCGCTAAATCTTCTACATACACTTCTTTTTTACGGCAATTTTTTTCTGTTTCTTGCACAAGTTCTTCAGGCAAAACATCTAATATTTCTTTTTGCTTCATGAGCGAACTGTAAAATGATAATGGGCTCATTTTTGGCCAAAATTTCATATAAGCATTTAATTTCTTCGTCGCTTCTTTTTTCAACTCTTTTTTCTTGTTCGTTCCTTCAAACTTTTTCAGTTCAATTTCAATCCAGCGTTTCATTCGTCCCATCAATCGCTCTCTGCGCTTTGCTAATGGGTAGTGCTTATATTCAACTTGTATCCATTTTTTGATTTCTTCTACTGTAATAACCGCTTTATCCCACGCTTCAAAATCTTTAACTGGTACTACATTCTTTTCAAATTGAACAACGCTTTCCTCAATAAATGCTTTAAATTTCATCGTTCCTTTTAATTTACCGAGCATAATTTTGTTTTCATCACGATTGATTGAAAAGGCTTGTTTCAACTTTTCTTCCGTATCTTTCAACTTCACCGCATCATCTAATGTACGCAGTGCCCAATCTTGAAATGTTGTTTGCCTAATATTTCCGACGCCAAGTTCAGGAAGTACACTAGAAATATAATCTAAAAACAAACTGTTTGGTGCAAATACAATCATTCGTTCCGCCTCTAACTGCTCACGATATTCGTAAATTAAAAAAGCAAGGCGATGTAAAGCGATTGTTGTTTTTCCGCTTCCTGCAACTCCTTGAATCAATAGTGGTAAATTCTTCTCTGCACGAATAATATCATTTTGTTCTGATTGTATCGTTGAAACGATATCTTTTAATTTATTATCTTTGTTCTCACCTAATCGATATAGAAGAAAATCATCTGCAAGTGATACATCTTCACTTCCTTTTACATATGTATCCACAACACGTTCTAGTTCCCTTTTACGAATGGCAATGTTTCGCTTTAAATGAACATCTCCTTCTACTAATCCATCTGGTGAATGATAAAAAGCCGGTTCTTCACCACCAGCAAATGAATAAAACATACTCGCAACAGGCGCACGCCAATCAATAACAATCGGTTTCATCGTTTCTTCATCTGAAACACCAACTTTACCGATATAAATCGGATTTGGCTCTAACTGTCCATCCTCTTGAAAATCTAGTCGTCCAAAGTATGGTTCTTGTACACCGACGCGTAAGTTTCTCCGACTTGATTCTCTCATACTTTCAAGAATTTGCTCTTTAAAATCATCCCCATAATAAACTGGAACCTTTTCTAGTCTGTCCAATTGCTCATCCATTGTAGATAAGGTCTCTTTCATCCGCTGTAATTCTTCTTCAAATATGTTGCTCATTATGATGATTCCCTCCTGTCCGTTCTAAATTTTCAGTCGAGATACAATTGTATAAAAAATCCATTCACAAAGTCAATAGTTTAATTGAGAATTTTCTAAAATATAAAAAAGACAGGAACTCCTCCCTGTCTTTTTTTATTCATTATCTTTAGTATATAAATACTTGCTTAACCATAGAAAGATACTGTTTTATATAGTTATTAAATAGCTCTTATGCTCTTCATCTAATAGATCCTCTTTTTCCCATGTTTCGAGATATTTTCTAAACACTGGCTGTAGATCATGATTTAATTCCTTTGCGATATTAAACCCATTTATCCCTGCTGATATATTCGTAGAATCTAATTTTAGTGTTTGAAGAAACTCATGAAGCGACTCTTCTTTCCTTCCTACCAAGTTGAAGCAATACCCTAACATGAAGTGTGTAAAAGTCACTCTTGGTAAACCAACTTCTTTAGCTTTTTCAAACATTGAAAGTGCTTTTTCTGGCTTATTCATTTTCAAATAAAATTCGGCCATTTCATGATAAGATATACTCCAATTAGGATCTGTGGCTATTAAGTCATATCCAGCACGTTCTGCTTGATTATAGTTTTTCGATAAATAAATATGTTCCTTCAGTTCTGATTCATAGCAGGTTTTAATAGCATCTAATTTTCGGTATTCCTCTAAATCATTAGTGGCTTGAGCAAAATTAGCATAATATAGCGCTTTTTGCATCTCTTCTCTTGTTTCATTTTTCTCTTTCTTTTCAGCTGGTATCATTGCAAATGCACGGTGAAAAGAAGAGATTGCAATATGTTCACTAAAGTTATTTCCTTCTTTCATTTTTCTGCGGGAACTTACCCCTTGGTCTATATACCATCGAAAGAGCTCATTTCCTACTCTTTTTTGTTTTAATTCCCATACTATTGCTTGAGTAGCTATTTTTAATCTTAAAGTTTCTGGAAAGCGGTTTCTCTCTAACAACTCTTTCATTTTATTAAATTCTAATTCATAAGACATTTCATCTAAGCGGTTTTTCAAAAGAAAGCTTAAATAATAATAACGAAGTTTTTCTTGAGCTGAAAATTGCTCTGGATTAATTAGTTGGAGAATATGTGAAGTATATTCATAACGCGATATTGATAAAAGGCTGTGGGCAAGGTTCAATTTTTCTAATGGAGATAATTCTTTAATAACTGATAAACGACTTTGTAGCTGTTGAATAGGCCCTTCCGAAACATAATCTAATTTCAATACGTTTTCTATTGGAATCTTTGTAATCTCAGATACTTCAAATAAAATAGATGGCTCTAGTATTTGCCCTAACGTGTATGATGAATCATCAAGTGCATGAAACTTGAAAGAACGACAAACAGTCTTTGACCAAATATTAGAATTCTCATCCGTTTCCTTTAGGTGTATGATTGCTGATAAAAATGCGTTCTCACCCATATCCATTGTACCTCCTTCAAATAAAACGATAAGTTTTTTGATATATTTTATTAGAGATATGTATATATTATAATTTTAATAAACTTATTTAGGGAGAAAATAGTGAACCCCTATAATGCGATTCACTATTTTCAAAGTGTTATTAGTTAAATAGTCCAGATAACATGTTGATTTTTTTGCTTGAGAATTTCACCATATTTCTCACCTCCTCAAAACTTATAGTTATGTTATACTATAGCAAGTGTATAAAATTCAATATTTTCAGAAAAATAAAAAGGGGGAAATATATTGAGAAAAAAATTATGGACAAAAAGTTTTATCTTTCTTTCTCTTAGTAATTTTTTTACCTTTGTAAGTTTTTATATGCTACTTCCCACATTACCTGTATTTTTATTAGAGGTTTTGAAGGGAAAAGAAGAACAAATTGGACTCATTATTGGATTTTTTACATCGGCACAAATATTTTCTCGTCCTTTATCTGGTAAATGGCTAGATGAATTTGGACGAAAAAAAGTTTTTTTAATTGGAAGACTTTTGTTTTTCTTCTTGATGTTTTTTTATTTAAAAATTATGGGACTCATTTTGTTTCTTCTACTTCGCTTTATACATGGCTTTAGCTTCGGGGTTGCATCTACTGCAGCAGGCACTATTATCGCAGATATCATACCAGAGGAAAGACGCGCGGAAGGAATCGGATATTACAGCGGATTTACTAGTCTAGCTTTAGTCATAGGACCTTCTATCGGATTATTAATAATGAATAAATACGACTATAACATACTATTTATATCTTGTTTCATATTAGCTGGAATTAGTGTGATTTTAGGTTATCTTGTAGAATTTAAAGATTCGCCAAAGTCTAACAAAACACTTGATAACAGAACATTCGTTGAAAAATATATTGAACCTAAAGCAATCCCAATTTCTATCATTTCCATATTATTAGTAGCTGTTTATGGAGGCATCGTTTCCTTTATTTCTTTATACGCTATGGAATTAGGTGTAGTATCTGCAGCAGGCTATTTTTTCTCCGTTTATTCAATCGCACTTTTAATTTCTAGACCAATAACGGGTAAAATATCTGATCGATTTGGTCCTAATTATGTTATTTATCCTGGCATGATTACTTGTATTATTGGAATCATTCTACTTAGTCAAGCACACTCTACCATATCATTTTTAATATCTGCGCTCATGATTGGAATAGGATTAGGTTCCCTTCAGCCTACTTTAAATGCTATGGTCATTCAATCTGTTTCTCCAGAACGAAGAGGTGCAGCAACTGCTACATATTTTATGTCTGTTGATATCGGTATTGCACTAGGAGCATTTATCCTTGGCGTTATTGCAAAGTTTGTAGGATACAATGGTGCCTTTTTATCTTCAGCATTCTTTGTTGGCTTCAGCTTACTTTTTTATTATCTCTATCAAATGAAGCAATCAAAAAAATTAAGCAACTCTACTAATGAAATAACAAAAACATCTTTATAACAATAAAAAACGTTCATTCCTTTTGAACGTTTTTTATTGTTGAGAAAATATTATATTTTATTTTGATTGGATAATTTCAAGTAATCCAACCAATCACCTGAAATTATAGGCTCCAGTAACATATGCTCGCTATAGGCAATATATACATACGCTGTAATCGTTTTATCGCCTAAATAAACTGGTTGAGTTATCCTGTTATATAAATCTTTTTCAGGATTATCTGTATATTCTTCTAACTCATCTAATTTTTCTAAAACCATATCACTTACCTCATAAACTTCTCCGTATACTTTTTCACCTTTTGAGAGAATCATTGCCGGATAACCTTCATTTGTATCAAAAAGTCTCCCATAAGTCCATGCTTCTTCAGCTATACATGTTGCCTCATGTAAATAATGAGCATTTGCCTGTTGTTTTCTTAATGTGCCGTAAACAAATACATACTGCATTTCCCTATCCCCCTCGTTCTCTTTATTTTCTCATTTGTAAATATGCACGAATCATAAAGTAACTTACTTCAGCTGGAAGTTGTTCTTTAATCGACTTTAATCCACCTTCTGCATGTTGTATTGCTGTTTCAATAAGAGATTCATATTCTGCCGGTACAAAACTTGACCAATCCACTTCCATTCGTTCCTCAAAACAACGAATTAAATGATTTTCAACCGTTTGACGTGATAAACCTCGTTCTTTTGCAATCGTACTTAACTCAGTTCCTTGTTTATACATTTCATACGTTTCTAAGTGAGAATTGGTTGATGCTTTTCCAGATTTTTTGCGTTCCGTAACAACTTCTGTTTTAATCGTATCAGCGTAATCAGGGTTTTGTTCAATAAAATGAATGACTGCCTGTAAAAAGTGAGAACCGTACTTCGCAAGTTTATGTTCCCCAATCCCTTTTACTTGTAAAAGTTCCGCATCACTTTGTGGCATTTTCGCACACATATCTTTTAAAGTTTGATCAGAAAAAATAACAAACGGTGGTACGCCTTCTCCTTGTGCGATTTCTTTCCGCACTTCACGAAGTATTTCAAACAGTGGATGATCTTGTACAATTTGTCTTGTTTCCACTCTTTCTTTACGTAACACATTTTCATTTCCAAGTAATACTTCTTTCCCTTTTGCCGTTACTTTTAAGGTTGGATACGTCCCGTGTTCCACCGCAATTAACTCTTCTGAAATTAAAAACTCAATAAACTCACTTACCTCTTTTACACTACGATTCGATAAAAGGCCGTAAGTTGGTAATGTATGAAAATTAAATTCAATCACTTTTTTATTTTTTGATCCGGTCAACACTTGCGCAATCATTTGCTTTCCAAATCGCTGGTTTGTTCGAATCATACACGATAAGACCATTTGTGATTCTCGCGTAACGTCGACGCTTTCACGTTCATCAATGCAATTCCCGCAGCGCCCACAATCTTCTTTCGGTTTTTCTCCAAAGTACTCTAGAATAAATGATTGTAAACATTGTTCTGTATGACAGTAATCTGTCATATGTTGTAGTTTTTCCAGTTCATTTGAGAAACGTGATTCCCCGGTAGACTGATCAATTAAAAAGCGCTGCACTTGTACATCCTGAGAAGAATATAACAAAATACACTCACTATCTAGTCCGTCACGTCCTGCACGTCCTGCTTCTTGATAATAACTCTCCATGTTTTTTGGAAGTTGATAATGAATCACGTACCGTATGTTTGACTTATCGATTCCCATACCAAATGCAGACGTCGCTACCATAACGCTCACTTCATCACGTAAAAATCGCTCTTGCTGTTCATTGCGATCATGATCACTCATTCCTGCATGATAACGTGCAACTGAAACGTCTGCTTTATATAAATCTTCATACAATTGATCCACAACTTTTCTTGTCGCTGCATAAATAATTCCAGATTCCTTTTTATTTTGACGGATATAATCTGCTAAATATGCATTTCGGTCCTGTCCCTTAATCACTGAAAATGATAGGTTTTCCCGTTCAAACGTTGTCATAATTGTATTCTTTTGATCGATTTCTAGCGCACGACAAATATCTTCACGCACTTGCGGTGTTGCAGTTGCCGTTAACGCAAGTACAAGCGGTTTTTCTGGGAGATAATCTAATATGCGGTGTATATGTAAATAACTCGGGCGGAAATCATGTCCCCATTGTGAAATACAGTGTGCTTCATCAATTGCAATCATCGGTATTTTCATATCAATTAATTGATCTACAAATTCCATTGAATCAAGGCGCTCTGGCGCCACATATAAGAGCTTATAATGACCTTGTTTCGCCAATTGGATTCGTTGATTTGCTTCTGTTATTGAAATAGAACTATTAATATATGTAGCTGAGATTCCGTTTTGTACTAACGTATCTACTTGGTCCTTCATAAGGGAAATGAGCGGCGATATAACTAATGTTGTTCCCTCAAATACTAATGCCGGAATTTGATAACAAATCGATTTACCACCGCCTGTTGGCATAATACAAACGGTATCTTTTCCATCCAATACATTTTTAATTGTCTCATCTTGTCCTCTGCGGAATGATGAATAACCAAAATAGGACGCTAAAAGTTCTTGTGCTTTTGTAAACAAAAAAGATTCACCTGCTTTTCTTAGTCTTTCGTCTACTAGTATTATATCATTACTTAAAAGTCATTGTACTCTCTACTTGTCTCCATACCTTCGCATGCTTACGTATAATCGTTAAAAACTCATGCAGGGCTGGAGAAAACCATTTGTTTTTATGATACGCAAGTTGCGTTGCAAACCTTGTTTCATTTGAAATAACAGCGTGCAATCTCTTATCTTTCCATTCTTGCTGGACCGTAATAATTGGTAATAAAGAAATTCCTAATCCACACATTACACATTGTTTTATCGCCTCAATACTCCAAAATTCAAATGTACTTTCATGTTGGATACCTTGTTTTTGTAAATAATGTTCAAAAAATGCTCGGTAACTACAATCACGTTCTGTATACAAAAAAGTTTCCTCTTGAGAAAATTGGACATTTTGCGAATCTGTTTGTCTCACAGTGTAATCTTTTGGAAAAACAAACGCCATTTGCTCCATGACAAGTTGCTCAATATGTAAATCCTCTTCATGGCGCTCGGTGTCTAAGAGGAAAGCAATATCTATATTTCCACTCTTTAAATCATTTCGCAATTCCCAACACGTTGAAGCTTTTAATGTGATTTTTACTTTTGGATACTTTTTTTTATATTCATGAAGAATAGAGGGCAGTCGGTAAATTGTTAATGATTCTGGAGCACCAATTACAATTTTTCCAGTAATCTCATTATCCGCGCTTGGAATTTGTTTTGCTTTCTCAGACAAAGCAATCATTTCATTTGCATAAGGTAGTAAATGCTTTCCTACATCTGTTAACACCATTTTTTTCCCTAACCGATTGAATACAGGCTGTCCCATTTCTTGTTCAATTGCTTGAATATGCCCTGTTACAGTAGATTGTGCATAGCCTAAATAGTCAGCTGCTCTCGTATATCCTCCTAACTCCACAATCGTTTTAAAAGTTTTCAAATGTCGAATCTCCACTTCAATCTCCCCATTCTAACATCATGATTTCCGATCATTAACTTCATATATATCTATTTTACTGATAGATATACTCCAATTACAATAAAAGCAACGCAATATTTTAACTTTTCAAAAGGAGATGTATATAAATATGAGAAAGAAAAAATTAGGGGCTGTACTTCTCAGTGGTTTAATTATTGGTCCAATTTTAGGATCAGGAATCATTTTACTCCCTCCACTTATTTACAAAACAACTGGAGATTATGCCATTATTGCTTGGCTACTTATTATGGGAGTTGGATTTCTATTTGCATCATTATTTGGTAAGTTAAGCATTTACTTCCCTAGTGAATCTGGAGTTGCACATGCAGTAGATCAAGCTTTCGGACCTTCTATGAAACAATTAACTTCTATTTTCTTTATCATCGCTGGTTGTCTAGGACCTACTGCTGTTCTTATGACGGCCAGTCAATATATCGCTGCTTTATTTCCACACTTTAATGTTCCGTTAGAGGGAATTGGTTTTCTTTTAATGAGCCTTTGTGTATTGATTTTAGTATTAGATATATCATCTATCGGAAAAATATCATTTGTATTTTCAACAGTTGCAACCGTTCTTTTACTAAGCGGAGGAATCAGTTCTATTCCTCATTTCCGATCAGAACAGCTATTTCAAACACCTTTTTCTTTTGGAGATTTTGGATATAGTATTTTATTGCTCTTTTGGGCTTTGGTAGGTTGGGAGATTATTGGGAATTACAGTATGGATGTCAAAAATCGAAAGAAAACGATTCCACAAGCAATTGCGATAAGTACACTTACTGTAACGATTGTTTGTCTTGTCGTAGCAGGCGCCACACAATGGATTGAAATTCCCAGTTCAAATCAAGAAGACTTACGAATAACAGCCATATTAGCTACTTTATTCGGAGAGTTTGCTATTCCTCTTATTGCCTTTATTACTACTGTACTTTGCATGAGTACATATTTATTGGTTGTTGGCGGTGTCTCACGGCTCATCGCTTCTGAGGCAAAATATATAAAAAAATTATCTAAACTTTCCTATCGTACAAAATCGAATGTACCAATCATTTCTTTACTGTTATTAATAAGTATACATACTACTGTATTCATCTGCCTATATAACCATCTCATTACAGTTGAACAAATCGTAGCCATTGCAAATGCTTTCTTTATCTGTAATGCCATATGTGGAATCTTTGCAGCATATAAATTATTACCAGGTCTCTTTAACAAAGTTCTTTCTTTAAGTTTAATTGTCTGTTTCTTAATCATTCTTTCTTTCTCTTCTATCTGGATTTTAATGAGTATTGGAATACTAGTTTCTTTTTATGGATTACAGTATTTCAAAAACAGATCAAATCCTTATGAAAAGGAAATTTCAATAAAACAATAAAAAATCATTAAAAACGATTCATCACACAACTTACACATTCATTTTCATAATATATACGCATCAAATTAAGGGAGGTTTATTTATGAAATGTAACAATAATCTAATTGATTTTCGTACTTCAAATAAACAACTCAAAGTTTCTAATCTTGATGCTTGGAAAAATGAATCTATTTATAAATATCGGCCTTTATTTTCATACAAAAAGCTTATTAGCATCTTTTTTAAAGAAACAAAACATTGATATTTTTCATACAAAGTTTCTCAACATGTAACCTATAGACTTCATTCATCGTAATTGGTAGCATGTAAGTAAACTGTTGAACTAAAACCCCTTTTTACGACCTGCTTTATACTTGCAGGTCTTTTTTTATTTTTTCATCCAATAAATATGTAGTACAAAACACCAAAATAAAGAAACATGATATGAATCAAGCAAATTCACATCACAGTTTTATTTTTTCTCAATACACAAAATGAATTTCATTTGTTACGATAAAAGTACTCCAGATGGGTTATTCTCATCAACATTATCTAGTTAAAGGGACCTGCCGCGGGAAGTAGGTCTCTTTGACTTTGTTTAAAAGATTTCTTACAAGCCCTCCATTCATTTGGACACATTTACCAGGTTCCTTTCCAAGAAATTCATGTTAAGATTATTTTGTCGATTCCGATATTCTCGACTATACCCTTACGAATCCCTGTAACTTCCCTTACAGGGATTCATTTCTTTTATATTCACTTTAAACATCTACTTCAACTAAATTTTCTATAATTTACTTAAGAATATTCTCCGTAAACTTTTACCAGTCAGCTTATCTCTTTACATTTAACATGTATCAAGATATTTTATTAATATCTTTGTTTACATTTGTAGGAGGAAACGTATTGATTAATGCACTAGGTCTCGCTTTTATTCTGTCTAATAAGCCTGAAAAGAAGAAAAAAGTTTATCTTAATGATAGATTTGCACTAATAGACATTATTGAATCTAAAGATGTATATGATTCTGAAGGTAACCCACTAGTAGAGCTAACATGTAAATATAGTATTTATTTGGATGAAAAATACTATTGTAAATCTCTCGAAGACTACACTGGACAAGTATTTCCTTTCCTAAGTGCAAAAGTTGGAAAAGGTCTTATTAGAAATTTAAATTATCATTTTTCATATGTTGATGTATACGATAAAAAACCACCAGTTAAAGAAATAAGAAGCCGTATGGAACAAGTAATAAATTATACATGTTCTAAATGAAGGTTCTCTATCAAAAAAAGGGGGGATTTCTACAACCTCCCTTTTTTCATGAACGAATGATTAATTTTCATCTCGATATGTTAATTCGGTTAAAAATTTTTCTAGTGAATCGCTATGTAAAAGTGGCTCCCACGCATCCATGCCATGTTCAGCTGTATACACTGGAAAATGAACATCTTTTACATCAACAAAAAATGGATCACCCATTAATTCCTCATATCCAATAACAAACCAGCTATCTTTCCAATCTCCTTTTTCGTTTCCAATAAGAGATTCATTCTCTAATCCTCCTACACGGTAACCTAGTTGTCCTTCCTCAAACTCATCTCTAGAAAATATATAAACAGGCACCATTTCATCAGTAATATCTAAAATTTCTACCTCATGAGTTTTTAACCGCTCAAGCATACATAGTAATTTATCAATTTCATTTTTGTAGGACATTTTACTATCTCCTCATCTAAGTTTTCGTCTTATAAGCCTATATTTCTAACAATACACAACACGTTGATGTACACTATAAATCAAATCCTTTTAACTTTTACTGAATCTCGTTATGATTTTCAACCGCACACTTCAACTTCTGCAACATATATCCAATCCCTTTACATCCTTCTAGCGGATAGGAAATCATTTCTTCTGGATATAACTTTGTCACTACTTTTTTATGCTTCTTTCCTGCAAGCAAAACAATTTCATCAAATTCTAGCAGTCCTTTATCAATCATCTGCTTTTTTAATTGTTCTATACGAATAATCTCATCGCTTTTTGAATCAAAAGCAAGGTCATAGTTTTCTTTCACTATATCAGTCGGTCGTAAAAAGCCATGCTTTGCGGATAAAATAACCCAGTTCTCAAAAAACTCAGAAGCATACGCTTGGCACGCTTTTCCAAACGGACTAATGTATACATCTTTCGCTTCTATCGGCCCTTTATCAGGATACTTATCCCATACCTTCTTTTTTCCGCATGGAATTATACATAGCCTTTTCATTGTTATATTCTTACCTCTTTTCTCCCTCAATCCCATATAAAGTGAAACTTTAATCAGTGGGGGTTTTCCTCATCCCCCACTGATTATCAGCCTTCACCAATCGGGCCTTTACGGGCAGTTTATCTCCCACCTAACTTCTTTTCTCCCGCCGAATTTTAAGGTGGGAGTATTACTGCCCTAAAGTAGCGGGATAATCTATCCATAATGAAATCATAGCATGTTTTCATTCATAGATAAAAAGATGAGATATTTCTTTTCCCCTATCCAATTTCTATTTTTCCTAAATGAAACATGAGAATAACAGACCTTAATATCCGAAATTGTATGTTTCCTAAACACAAAAAAAGAACAAGCAGACTATATATCTGCTTGTTCCATCCAAAGTTACTCTTATAGAGCTTGGAACGTTTCTGTTAATACAGGAACGATTTGTTTTTTACGAGATACAACACCTTTTAATGTAGCAGTGTTGTTTTCTAGTGATACATTGTAAGCTTTCTCAACAGCTTGTGCTGATTTACCGATCGCAAGACCAACAGAATCGTTCGTTAAGATATCAGTTACAACGAATAAGAATAGGTCTAAACCTTTTTCTTCTACTACTGTAGAAATTACTTTTTCTAATTCCGCTTGGTGTACAAGAACGTCGTTTGTATCAACAGCGTTTACTTGTGCGATTTCAACTTTCGCATCGCCCATTTGGAATTCTTTTGCGTCAAGGGAGATTAATTGCTCCATTGTTTTACCGCTTAAATCTGCACCAGCTTTTAACATTTCTAAGCCATAGCTTTCTGCGTCAACGCCAGCGATTTCCGCTAATTCACGAGCTGCAGCTACGTCTTGTTCTGTACAAGTTGGAGATTTAAATAATAAAGAATCTGAGATAATTGCAGATAACATTAAACCTGCAACTTCTTTACGAATTGCAACGCCATTTTCTTTGTACATTTTGTTTAAGATTGTAGCTGTACAACCAACTGGCTCACAACGGTAGTATAAAGGATCGCTTGTCTCAAAGTTAGCAATACGGTGATGATCGATAACTTCTAACACACGAACAGATTCGATATCGTTAGCACTTTGTTGACGTTCGTTATGGTCAACTAAAATAACGTTTTCCACTTCATTTGCTACTGTCTCAACAAAACGCGGTCCTTCTACTTTGAAATGATCTAACGCAAATTGAGTTTCACCGCTGATTTCACCTAAACGTACAGGCTCAGCATTCATTCCTAATTCTTTTTTCAGCTCTGCATAAGCAATTGCAGAACAAATTGCATCTGTATCTGGGTTTTTATGCCCGAAAACTAGTACTTTTTCCATGATTTCCACCTCTTCATGAAAAGGATATCTTAAAGAAGCAAATATGACAATATTTTAAACACATTTTTTATAAATAAAATCAAGTTTTTATCATATTTACAAAAAAAACATCTCTCTTCTCTTATATAAGAGGAAAAAAGTTTGAAAAAGCGAATAAAATCATGAAAAGGAGGTTTATTATTATGCCTATTATAAAGCTTGAAAATGGTGTGGAATTATACTATGAAGAGCAAGGAAAAGGTACGCCTGTTCTTTTTATTCACGGTGTTTGGATGAGCAGCCGTTTTTTTCATAAACAAATCCCCTATTTTAGTGAAAAATATCGTGCGATTTCAATTGATTTACGAAGTCACGGGCGCTCTCCTCATATTGAAACTGGGCACACGATTGCAAACTATGCCCAAGATGTACATGATTTTATAGAAAGTTTATCTTTAAAAGATGTTATCTTAGTCGGTTGGTCAATGGGGGCATTTGTTATATGGGAATATATAAAGCAATTTGGAGAGGAAAATATTAAAGCTTCTGTTATTGTAGATGAACTTGCATCAGATTTTAAATGGCCCGACTTTCCCATCGGTGCCTTTGATTTTCCAACGCTTATACATTTCATGAGAGAAATTCAAACAAATCAAACTGAATTTCTAAAGGGATTTATTCCTCTCATGTTTAAAAACTCTCTTTCTACAGAAGATGAAACTTGGATGCTTGAAGAAGTAACAAAAGTTCCAGCATCTATTGCGAGCGCTATTTTGTTTGATCAATCTGTTGTTGATTACCGTGAAGAATTAAAGGCAATTACAAAACCAACTTTACTTTGCTTTGGCAGAGAAGAAAAATTAATTCCGGTGGCTGCGGGGGAACACCTATATAAGCATATTCCTAATTCCGAACTTATTATTTTTGAAAATAGCTGTCATTGCCCATTTTTAGAAGAAACAGAGCGTTTTAATAATATACTAGACTCTTTTATTCAATCTATTTCATAGCTTTTCATTTCTATTAACATAAAAAATAAAGGTCAACCTATACTAGGAATGACCTTTATTCAACTTATTTACTGTTGTCCTCAGAATAGACGCGAAGGAGGTAAATCTAAATATGAATATTGATGCGTCGCATCAGTTACGCCATGATTTACAAGATTCACATCTATAACTTGATAAAAAGCATTCCCTGTATCAGCAATTTCCCATACAGCTAAAATGAGTTGATAACCACTGCGATCAACCGGTACATTCGCTTCATGAGTAACAGTTGTTCCTGGTCTCACACCGCCATCATTTTTTACATAAAACGGTACTAAATCCAAATCAGCACGAGTTAATGGTTTATTGGGGTTCCAATCTTTTTTCGTAATATAATATTTCCATTCTTTCGTACTGTGTGGTGCAGTTAATTAGCTCTCACCAATCGGTTTTTTATAGGCAGTTAATGTGGGATAAAAAACCCCTCTTTAATTAAGAGGGGGGGACTTAATGTTTCTGATTTCTTAATTCTGTCATACATTCCTGCACTAAAGTTACCGCCTGACTCATTGCAGCTCCACCTGCAAATGCTGCCGAAACACCACAAGCTTCTAAAATTTCTTTATCGGAGCAGCCCTCATCAAGGCAACCCTTTGTATGATAAACTGTACAGTATTCATCTTGTGTTGCTAGACTAATTCCTAATGCAATGAGCTGCTTTTCACGTTTCGTTAATGCACCTTCTTGAAAACAGGCTTGTGTAAAAGCGTTATATGTTTCTGCAATTTCTGGAATTTGTTTTGTAAAATTACCAATTCCTTCTTTATAATGACGCAATACATCATTTGTAGAACCATGCTGTTGATATTCCATTATATATCTCCTCCATCTGCTCAAATCAATACAACCTTTAGTATAAGTAGATGGAAAAAATAGTATCCTTTTTTCTCTCTAAAATAAAATTAATTAAATTTTCAGAATAATAAAAGCGTATTTCGTGTAACTAAAATTTTATTCCCTTATCAATCGGTATAGGCGAATTAGAAACCTTCTCTTCTAATTCATTATATCTTTCTTCCCAAAATGCAGCACCTTCAATTCCTACTCTTTTAGGATCAAAAACAGGATCTTTTCCTTCTTTTTTCTGAGCTTCATAGTCCCTTAATACTTTTAAAGCGGTCTTACTAAGTAGTAAAATTGCTAAAAGGTTGAGCCACGCCATACTTCCGATTCCAAGATCCCCAAGATTCCATAATAAAGAGGCTGACTCGACACTTCCGATATAAACCATGATTAAAAATGCTATTTTTAACACTGTATTACCCCATTGAAATTTTAATTTTTGATCTAAATACGTAAGTGTAGTTTCTGCAATATAGTAATAAGCAAGTAGAGTCGTAAATGCAAAGAAGAAAATCGCGATAGAAACAAATAATGAGCCGAAACCAGTAAACACAGTTTCTACAGCTTGTTGTGTATAAATTGGACCCGCTTCAACATTTCCCATCGTTTTTACAATTGCACTCTTTCCTTCTGGCATAACATTATACATTCCTGTTATGAGAATCATAAGTGCTGTCGCTGTACATACAACAATCGTATCAATATAAACCGAGAATGCTTGAACTAGCCCTTGTTTAGCAGGATGTGATACTTCAGCTGCCGCTGAGCTATATGTTGCCTCTCCGACTCCTGCAACATTGGAAAACACTGCTCTTTTTACCCCCCAAGCAATAGCAGCTCCAACAATTCCCCCAAACATTTCATTCACTCCAAATGCACTGGAGAAAATGAGCACAAACATACTAGGGATTTCTGTTATATTCGCGATTAAAACGATGCATGTAACGACAACATATCCAACTGCCATAAAAGGCACAAGTGTTTGAGAGACTCCTGCAATTCTCTTAACCCCACCAAAAATGATCGCCCCAAGTAATATGACTAAAAGAATACCAGTCATATATTTACTTATGCCAGAAGAGTTTTCAAACCCAACCGCAATACTACTCGATTGAATTCCCGGTAATAAAACACCATATGAAACTGTAACAACAATCGCTACCAATACTGCAAACCATTTAATTTTTAAGCCTTTTTCAATAAAGTATGGTGTACCTCCTCGATATTCATTGCCTATCTTACTTTTATATAATTGAGCAAGTGTTGATTCGATAAATGCACTAGCTGCCCCTAATAATGCCATAACCCACATCCAAAAAACGGCCCCAGGTCCTCCAAAAGCAATTGCCGTCGCAACACCGGCAATATTACCGATTCCAACGCGCCCTGATAAAGCTAAACAAAAAGCTTGAAAAGATGATATCCCTGTTTCTGAAGTCTTCCCTTCAAACAATAACTTGATCATCTCTTTAAAGTACCTAATTTGCAAAAAACGAGTAACAATCGAAAAAAACACCCCTGCTCCTAACGCGAAAATGACTAGCCCAATACTCCAAACTTGTCCAACTAACCATTCTACCAATTTCTCCATCCAATCCCCCCTAAATAATCTCACCATTTCATCATGCAATTCACATACCAACTCATGATAAATTTTTGCATACTTAGGGATGACTATTTGTGAGACAGAATATTTTTACACACCCGTGTAAAATTTTTTTGAATTGTTATTACTTTTTTACATAAATATAACATTATATAATTTTTATGTATTGAACAATAGATGTTTTTTAAAATTCAAGGTTTATTCCATTTAAAAATATACATGCTAAAAAGAGCTGTCGAGATTACTCTCAACAACTCCTTTTCACTACTCATCTGAATTATTTAAATTCGCTAATGCGAAAATACCTTCTTCATCATCTAACTCAAGCTGTAATCTTACCGCAAATGGATTGACATTGTACTCCCTATCAAGCCATAAGCGAAGTGCTTCAATTAAGTTTGCTTGAATTAATATTTGTTTGCGACCATTTACTTCTACTTCCGCAGAAAAACCATAGTCATCATCATACATCAGTTCCGCTAATACCTCTTCTGGACCAACTTGACGCTTTTCAGCGATATATACACATAGCGCGTTTATTAGCTCTTGTTCCGAAATTTTTATCGTTTCCATGCTGCTTCTTCCGCCTGCTTCTTACGTTGATTTTTGAAATATTTAAACGCTCGAATTGCTAACATTATGATACCAGCCATTACCAACATGTTTACCATGAACGCTAATACAGAACCAAGTGCTCCCATGTTTGCGAATAAGCTTCCCATTAGTAATCCACCAAGACCACCAAGTAATAAACCTTTCATAAAGCTTCCTTTATTACTTTTTGGTGCTGTGTTTGATGCTTTTGTTTTTGTATCAGGATTTGTTTTCTGTGCATTTACATTGGAGTCTTTTTTGTTTAAATCAACTTTTGACTTTTGACCTGAACTTGGTGTAAATGATTTTTTACCAGATTTGTAACTTTTCGCTGCTGCATGATCTACAAATACAAAGCTACTAGCTCCAAAAACAACCATGAATGCAGTCATTACTGTAACGAGTTTTTTCAACATAGTATACCCATTCTCCTTTTACTATAGATATATGTTAAATCTACCTTTCTTTAAAATAAGAATGATAGATTTATTTTAAACTTAAATAAAAAGTTCTTATGAACTTATTATATGAACTTTTTTTGAATTTAGCAAGCATTATTTATTCATGATAATTTAATGAAACAGGAAAAATTAAGCAAAACAGAATTGACTTTAAACGAAACAAAACATATTATATGGTCATAAGAACTTTTTAAATTTTGGAGGTGAAAAGATGGAAACATTTCATCTCACACGAAACGAAATGGCGACGCTCCTTCTTTCTCTTAGAGGATGGAATGCAAAAAAACCTCTCGTTATTTTACAAGAAGCTTGGGCAAAGTCACATAAAAAAGATATTGAGTGTGGTCAAAGTGTTACAGCTTTTATTACAACCGCTCTTTCACCTATTTTTGAAAAACTGATTAAAATTGAAGATACAGACATTGGTTTTTCTTTAAATGAGATTGTTGCGCTTGGTAATCAAATTGAAAATACCAGTTTTTCTGTAACAGCTATGCAAAACTGGGTAAAACGAGATATAAAAGAAATGATTGGTTCACCGCAAAAAGGAAAAAAATACTCAATTGAACAAGCAGCACTACTATTCATTGTAGAAGATTTAAAAACCGCACTGGACTTTGAATCTATACGTAAGTTATTAAGACTAATTGTAAATGACCCAGCCGATCGTAGTGATGATTTAATCAACCCCGTTCATTTATACGTCGCTTACTCCTCTTTATTTGAAGAGTTGAATCAAGGTGGTTGTTTATTAAACGCAACTGATACCATTCATACAATTGAAAATACTGTAAAAGAAAAAGCGGATAAAATCGCAAGCAAGCTGGATCAAATCAATAACGAACAACGAGAAGCCATTCGCAATGCGATTATTATCGCTACACTCTCTGTACATACAGCATATGTACAAATGTTAGCAAAGCGCTATGTATCCGCAACATTATTTTTACAAAACTTAGATGTGAAACCATAAAAAATAGGAGCATAAAATGCTCCTATTTTTTATTGCATGAAATTATAATCAGCAATCTCAAACTACTATTACAACTATATTGTACAATCAAAAGTTTGAACGAATAATCCATCTCCCTCTAACCACTCTGCAATAAATACATGTTTATACTCCGTAATCCCCTGTTTTTTTAGTTCATATTTTATCCATTGCTCATCTCTCCCAAGATCATTTAGTTCATCCTGTAATACTTCTCCATCTCTAATAATCGTTACAGGCACATGAACGGACGTTCTCGGAAGATTAAAGTCTTCTTGCGTTGTCTTTTGATAAGCTGACTGTTTCAATATACTAAGTGAACCATTTGCTTCTAAATAACAATATGCAACCTCACGCATTGAAAAAGTTTCTGATTGTCGTAATAAACTTTGAAGCTGATTTAAGTTCATCCGACTTTTTTTAAGCTGATCGCGATTTACTATCCCATTTCGAATCAACACCGCCGGTTTCCCTTCAAAAAATCTGCGCATTTTTAAAAACCTTTGTCCTAAAATTTCAACCCCAAACAATAAACCTCCCCATAAACACATAGCGTAGATGACATATTGCACCCCCACCTTATCATCATATAACGCATTTCCTAGTAACTCTCCTAAAACAATCGCTGCAATAAATGTAAATGGTGTAGCTTGATTTATTATTTTTTTACCAAGTACTTTTATAAGGATAAATAAAAAAAAGAATCCAATTACTAATTCTAGTGTTAAATAAGACAGCTTCATCACTAATATCTCCTAACAATTGATGTTAGTACAATTTTATCCCATTCTTTAAATTTTATTGATTTTACCAAAACAAATACGATATCTCTAAATACGATGGAAAAAAAAGTAATCCTAAATTCTACATAGTATCCTCTTTCCAAGTAAATATTAATGGCAGCTTGATAAAAAGGAGGAAACATTCCATGAAAAAGAAAAAATATTTATTCGCTCTAATGGCTACAGTTTTATCGACAGGATTATTATTTGGTTGCAATCCCGGTGTTGATGAACAAGAACCCGATCCAACAGAAGAGCCTTCTGAACAAAAACAGCAAGACGAAAGACAAAATGAAAATAATACTAACAACAATCAATAATTGATTATCGTAATACAAAGGCTACAGATAAATTTTCCATACATTAAACATAGAATTATCAATATACACCATCTTCTAATCTGAGGATGACATAGATTAGAGAAATGTATTTGAATTTATCCATAATCACCATTGCTAGTAACAGATTATATCGATTTTTAAAATCACTTTTCCATTTCTCTATGCGATCATAAAAAAATAGGAGCAATTTTGCCCCTATTTTTTTATAATTAACGTAAACGTCAAATAACTTCAAAATCAACTTTTATTGTATATTTTGGAGTTACTTGACGTTTACATATATTTAATTCTGTCATACTAACGGGCATTACTATGTTTGTATAGATGATTCATACCATTTCCTATCAATGTAATACCAACCTTCCACTCGAATACCGCTAGCATTATAATAGCTCCAGTAATACTCATGATAATACCAATCTTTTACCATTTCACCTTTACTAGGGTTTAAGTAGTATGTGTTATTTTCTTCGTATAAGTGACCGGTTTCCATTCTTCTAGAAACACTAAAATGATACCACTTTCCTCTAATATTTTGCCATCCTATTCTACGCTTACATTTAGATAAGAATTTTCTTGTTTGTAAAAAATTGATAGTAACTTGATTACCGAGGGGATAATTTCTTTCGTTTCGGAAATTTTATAAGTAAACTTTTTAAGAATTTCTTGAGGTGTAGTGAATGTTTTCAATCCAGAACAACCACGAAAAAAAGTTACTTGTTTTTGCAGCAATTATACTCATTCTTTATTTGTCTCCTTTATTTATTCTTGGAGAAAATGCGCATATTCGCGTTCATGATAATCTTGATTCCAATTTGTCTTGGTATAAGGTTTTGGCAAGAAGCGGGGAGATACTAGGTCCGATTGATGCTACAATTCCACAGGTGATAAACAATCAATTATCAAGAAACGCATTTAGCACGGAATTTAGTAGTATTGTTTGGTTGTATGCTTTTTTTCCAAATATGGTTGCGTATGCATTAAGTCAGACGATTACAAGAGTGGTTGCTTTTATAGGGATGTATCTTCTTTTAAAACATCATTTTTTACCTAGAGAGGAATGGATAATCATTTCGGTTGGAGTTTCATTGGCTTTTGCTCTTACTCCTTTTTGGCCGTCAGGAATGCTTAGTACTCTCGGAATGCCTCTTGCACTTTGGGCATTTTTAAATATTCGAAAAGGGGAAAGGTCGTGGAAGAACTATTTCGTACTCACTCTTATTCCTCTATATTCGAGTATTGTTTTAGGTTTTTTCTTCTTTTTAAGCGGGATGGGTGTTCTTTGGTTAGTGGATGTAGTAATAAAGAAAGAATGGAACTTTCGTTTCCTTTTTTCAATTGTTTATATGACGCTCATTTACATGATTGTAGAATATCGCTTAGTATCTTCTTTCTTCTTATCCACTGCACCTAACAGCAGAGATGAATATTTTCATGCAAGATTATCGTTATGGCGGTCTCTCCGTCTTACAGTGAAAAATTTTCTTTTAGGACATAACCATGTCATGACAGTCCATACATTTGTTATTTTACCTGTCATACTTATTGCGTTGTATTTTATCATTTCCAAGGGGCTATGGAAGCAAGAAAAACTCTTTGTTTTTTTGTTCTGGTTTAACATAGCATTATCAATTTGGTATGCTTTTTGGTTTTATAAAGGTTGGCTTCCATTAACAATACGTTTTCACATTTTGGATACGTTTAATTTTGCACGTTATCATTTTTTGCGCCCGTTAGTTATTTATGTTTTATTTGCTCTTGGATTAAAAGTTTTATGGTTACAAGGGAAAATATGGAGACACGCAGTGACAGGTTTTGTGATAGCTCAAATTATTTTGTTAAGCTTTTTTAATGAGGAAATTATTTTTCAAAGTAAACCTTCAGTAAAGGAATTTTTTGCAGAAAAACAATTTCAGGAGATAAAAGAGTATATCGGTTTACCTTTGGAGCAGTACCGTGTCGCTAGTATTGGTTTACATCCTGCCATCGCTCAGTACAATGGATTCTATACACTTGATACATATAACAATTTTTATCCGCTATCCTATAAATATGAATTTCGAAAAATAATCGAGAAGGAACTAGCGAAAAATAAAACGATTCGTACGTATTTTGACGAGTGGGGTGGCCGTTGTTATATTTTCACCGATGAACTTGGAAAACACTATATGTTTAAGAAAAACTCGAAAAAACGCTTGGAAAATTTACAACTAAATATAGAGCATTTTAAAAAAATGGGTGGTCGATACATGTTTTCTGCTGTCCCTATTGAAAATGCAGTAGAAAACAATTTATCCCTTGAGAAAGTGTTTACATCAAAGACATCCGCTTGGAAAATATATTTGTATAAGGCAATATAGATGCGTGAAATAAATTGCCTCTCTCGATGTAAATTCATAAAAACCAAACTAATATTTAGATGCAATATTAGTTTGGTTTTTACTATTTCGTATTAAAATAAATGATGAAATGTGATATAACACCTGCAATTCCCCAAGATCCAGTTCGAGAAGGCTGAAACCATACATCATCAGGTACAGGTTTTAATCCTTGGCACCATTTGTTTAAGTTTAACTTTTTATTCAAAATAGATTCTTTTTCTATGTTCCTCTCTTTTTTTCTATTACAAATCGTTAACTTTGACTTATTCTAGACAGTACAAGAAAATCCTTCAACATAAAATCAGACGGATAAGCAACCATCTCTTCTCTCAGTTCGTATATTATCGTAAAAGGAGGAATATACACATGCAATGGCAACAAAAAGTACAGTATTTAATTGGTCAACCAGTTGGTGTTTCTCTCGTAAACGGTCAAGGAACATCTGGAGTTTTATGCGGTGTACACGGTGGACATATTTATTTGTATGAGTACTTATATCAAGCACAATTCGCAATGAAACATTATGATTTTAGACAAATCCAAGATATACATCCCTTCCCAAATTGTCCACATCAAAATCCCCTGTATTAAAAAACAGGAACAGCTTAAAAAGCTAGCTGTTCCTGTTTTTATGTTTGTCCTAAATATTATTGTCCCGCATGAAATTGCTGTAATGCTTCATCCACATATACCCAGCCTTTCCATCCTAAATGAATGGTATCCTTTAAAAAATACTTGTCATATTCATGACTAGTAAAATCTGCAACTGGAAATCCAGCTGCCTCAACTTGTTCCCGAACTTTCTTATAATAAACATCACGGCGTTCTTTTGGGAATCCTGCGTAATCATACCAAGGTCCATTTACAGGGACAGAAATGAAAAGTGGTTTCACTTTCTTTTGTTTGAAAATATCTAAAATGATTTGTAAATCTTCATATTCTGGCGATTCATCATAAGATTCTTTTGCTTTATATCCTTTTAGTCCATGTAACTTCTTTTGAAATTTGTTTTTATAGTAATATGGATTTTCAATTCCGAATGTATTTGATGTAGACTCTACTTTCCCAACTTGTTCAGCATGCTTTCTTGTTTCTTCCCAAGAAAGTGAACGTAATTCCATATTTCTTTGTTCTTTTTTTGGTTTTACATTAAATAAAGATTTCACTAAATCTTTATGATCCGTAATATTTCGATTTATATAGATAACAGGCTTAAATACTCCCGCTTTTATCTTCTGAATTGTATCATTGTATACAATTCCTTCTAATGAAGTTTTTAATATAAAATCGTCGCGGACAACTTTAAAATCTAACAACCGCTTCGCGATTTTTTTCTTCATTTCAGGTTTTATTTCATCATTAAAAATAAAATGATATGTTTGCTGTTTTGAGAAATTAGTACTAAAATTCCCTTCATTTACACCCTGTTTGGTAAACCATTGTGGTGAAAGGATAAATACTACTTTTTTTCCTTCTAATTGATCCATTGTGGAAGTCACATTTAAAATATGAGCAAGACTCTGCGTCCCGCCCGTCCCTATTAGAAACGGTGTAAATCCTTCAGGTTTTACTTTAAAATAGTTAGACGGATGATATGCATCCATCCGAGAAAATTCAGATGAACCATACATCGGTAAATACTTCGAATTCTCTAACATTTTTTGTTGTAAAAAAACACCTTGTAATTTTTCTTTTTGTAATGAAGTCGCCGCATCTTCTATCTTTTCATTACTAATAAGTGAAACTAAATATTTGGATGGAATAAGCAATATAACCATAAAGATTATACATGCTAAAATGATTGGGCCAAAAGCATGTTTCATCTTCATTTGTTGACCCACTCTCTTTTCCAAGTAATAAAATCCCTTACCATCATTCTCTTACTAACTCGGTATTGCATGTCTACCGATAACTCTAACCCTTGTTTACAACACGTCATCATTCTTTTTCTTCTCCTTTATCCTGTCAAATGCTCCATTCTATTAATCTCTTATTTATTTTCCTCCTTTAAAAACTTATTTATCAATCTTAGAAAAAGTTTCCAGGTAAACATTTTAATTATATAGGATTTTCTATTTCTTTCACACTCTAAATTCAGCAATGATTTTATTTCTTGACAAAATATATTTATATACAAAGATACATTTTTTCTAAACTACCTGGATAGTTCCTCTGAATATTGAAATTTTCATAGAATTTAATTCTTATACACATAATATGATAATTGACTTCCATCAAAATCTACATTATGTGTGTACTTAAATCCAGCCTTTTCTAAAACGTTCTTTGATTTTTCATTTGCAATTCTAATTCTTGCGGTTAATTTTTCAACCTTTAAATCATGAAAAGCATATTGGATTGTTGCACGAGTTGCCTCCGTAGCATATCCTTTTCCCCAAAACTTCGGATCAAGAAGATACATGATTTCTACCTCTTTTGTTCCAGCGATATACCTTAAACCACAATGCCCCATCATTTCTTCGGTGATGTGATTGAATATGAGCCACACACCAAAAGCATTTTTATCCCAATGATCTATAAACTTCCGAATATATTGTTCGGTTTCTTCTAATGACATGCCTCTTGATATAGCAAGCCACTTACCTACCTCACTTTTTTTTACAATTTGATAGAAATCATCAATATCTTCTAGACTCGGTTTTCTCATATAGAGTCTTTTCGTATTCATTGACTTTTCATTCCCATGAATGGACATATCCTCTTCCCCTTTAATATAATTCTAATGTGCATCTTGGTGTTGCTTTGAAATAAAGTTTGATCAAAATAAATTCTTCTTTAGCATATTTAGGTTTCGCTTTTATAAAAAGTTTGATCATTTTCTACCTCTGGTCTTCAACAATAGTGCCCTCTAACGGAACAACTTTATTGGCATTCAACAGTTCTTTAATCGATCTTTCAATTCAGATGTCCTTTTAAACGGTATGACTTTATTTCAAATTCAAACATGGTGAATTATACCATAAAATCTCTCCACAATATATGAGCACGCCATTTTTATACAAAAAAACAGACCGTTTCCTCAACACAGTCTGTTTTGTATACTTCATTTTATTTTTTCACATCCGCCCATTTTAAGCTAGTCGCCGGTCCGAATTGATGTACATATAAATCTTTCACATATGGTTTTTGTAAATACGATAATCCGCGCTGAAACACCGGTGCAATAACCGCTTCATCTAACAACATTTTTTCTGCATCTTGCATCGCTTTCCAACGTGCTTTTTCATCATTTCCTAAATCCGTTTTTATTTTTTTGATTAATGCATCATACTCCGGATTTGCATACCCCGTATTATTAACGCCACTTTCTGAAATAAAGACCTCTAAGTATGTCATTGGATCTGGATAATCAGGTAACCAACGTGATAATGACATTTCATATTCTTTCTTTTTCTCTAATGCTAGTTTCTGAGAATGTGGTTGTAGTTTCACATTCACCGTTAGTCCTGGTAAGTTCTTCTCTAATTGCTCTTTAATATATTCTCCTACCTTTTTAAAGTTTTCTAAATCATAGTTGAGCATTTCTACAGTAACTTCATTCGTTCCTGTTTCTTGCTTCGCCTTTTCCCAATATTCCTTTGCTTGTTTTACATTCGTTTTATTAAACTCTGTCGTTGTTTCCCTGAAATCTTTTTTATCTGGTCCTTTTAAGAAGCCATTTGGAATGTAGTAGTTTGCAGGTACTGATCCATCATTTAAAAATGAAGTCGCAAGCCCTTTTTTATCAAAAGCCATACTAAGCGCAAGGCGAGCATTTTTATTTTTTAAAATTGGGACATTTTCATTAAAGCGGAAGAAATACATGACCGGATCTGTATATTGTTTCAATTCTTTATCATTTTTATATTTATCAACAAATTCTGTTGAAATAACAGCACGATCGATTTTATTTGTTTGATATAGATTTACTACCGTCGAAATTTCTTTAACAATTTGGTAGTTTACTTCATCTAATTTTACTTCTTTTTTATCCCAATATTGATTATTTTTCTTCATCGTAAAGCTTGCTTCGTGCTTCCATTCTGATAATGTAAATGGACCATTATATATGGTTGTATTTGCTTCTAAACCATATTTATCTCCTTGCCCCTTTGCATACTTTGGATTAATTGGATAAAAGGATGGTAAACAAAGTAGTTTTGTAAAGTATGGAACAGGATGCTCTAACTCTACAGTAAAAGTTTTTTCATCTTGTGCTTTTACTCCTAATTCGTCCAGACCCATCTGCTTCTTGTTTATTTTTTCCGCATTTTTCACGTCGTACATAATATATGCATATTCAGACCCTGTTTCTGGATTAATAAGCTGTCTCCAAGCAAATTCAAAATCGTGAGCTGTTACAGGATCACCGTTAGACCATTTCGCATCACGCAAATGAAATGTATATGTTTTCCCATCTTTACTCACCTCATACTTTTCCGCAATCCCAGGAATGACCTCATCATTTTTTGAAAGTCTAAATAATCCCTCCATTACATTATTTAATACGTTAAATGAAACAGCGTCTGTTACTTTTAAGGAATTCAATGATGGAATTTCTCCTGTTTCTGTTAACTGCAATATTTTCTTCTCTTCTTTTGGTTTTGTAGTCGTTTTTTCTTTTCCACAACCAGCTAAAAATGAAGAAAGTAGTAACGTACTAACTAATGAAAAACGAACAACTTTGTTCATTCAAAAACCCCCTTGTATTATTGTTCTATTACTCTCTCTTGTTATGGTAAATAACGGCGCGCACCTGCATATTCTTCAATGTACCCTGGCGTGTTCACAGGGATAATTTCAACGGTCTTCGCTGCGTTTGGAGAATGAATCATTTTCCCGTCCCCAATATACATACCTACGTGATGAACACTTCCCTTTCCTTGATTATAAGCAAAGAATATTAAGTCACCTTTTTGTAAGTTTTCTTTTTCAACAGCAACCCCCGCTTTTGATTGTGGACCGGAGTCACGTGGAATTGTAATACCATGAGATTTGTAAATCGTATGTGTAAAACCAGAACAGTCAAAGCCGAAACCACTTGTTCCAGCCCATATATAGGGCAATCCTAAAAATAATTTCCCAGTATTCACTAAATCATCACCTGTTGGAGCCGGAATATCATTTTGCGATTTATATACTTTTCCGTCATTTTTCCGTAACCATGCTTTTTGTCCGTTTGGTAACAATACTCGATACGATATATGATCTTCACTTATTAATGGTAAGCGTGTGTTATAACTAACCTCTAAAGATTTATATTTATCAGATGGATTCATGTATAAAATAGCTGTCGGCTTTGTAATAAGAACAAATGGTTGTTCCTTTTTCTCTGCAAATTCTTGATTATAGGTTAGTTGTTTTATTGGGACCCATCCTGGATAACCAGCCTCATTTCTTGGCGTTGGCTGACCATGAACTACTACTTTTGCCCACTCACCTTGCCGATCAATGATTGTTACTTCCTGCCCTAATAAAGCTTGTGTTTCTAATTTATTAGTACTTGTTAGCCAAAGTTTTTCATCGAGTGTCATCGATTTCGTCCATTTCCATAGATTAACAGGGTTCGTCGCACTTGGCTCATCAATTGGACGAAGCAAATTGGGCCCAGTCCATAACGTTGCAGCTGCTACATCGACATACGCTTCATTACTTTTTGCTTCTTCAGCATTTACAACAGAAAAAGATGAAAATACTAACAAACTACTAAAAAGTCCAGTAATAAGTTTCCTCATAAGCACATCCCCTTTATTCATAATTTTCCTGCTCAAACAGGTTATAGCTTGTAAAACAACAACTAAAGCTTTATTTTATATTCACTGCATGATGCAGGTTAACCTTTGGCCCGTTATATGTGATTCCGCCTGGCTCTTCCATTAACCATAAAGGAGCATCCAGATCAAAGTAATGAATGTTCGGATGAGCTGCTGCTACATGTGTAATCGCTGCCACAGAAAGCGATGATTCCATCATGCTACCAACCATGCATTTTACACCGGCAGCGCCAGCAATATCAGCAATCTTCCACGCTTCTCGTATCCCTCCGCATTTCATTAATTTAATATTTAATAAATCAGCGTACTGTCCTTGAACAAGTTTTAAAGCATCCTGCGCCGAAAACACACTTTCATCAGCCATAATTGGTGTTTGCACATGATCTTTTACATATTTCATTCCTTCCCAATCTTTCGCGTGAACGGGTTGTTCTACGAATTCTATATTTAAATTTCTATTTTCCATTTCTCGAATAATCGATACAGCTTCTTTTGGACTCCATCCTTGATTTGCATCTAATCGTAAAGTTACATCCTTCGGCACAACATTTCTAATCGCTTCAATGCGTTCTAAATCCAATTCTGCTGATTTACCAACTTTAATTTTTAATGTGTTAAATCCTTTTTCTACATGACTTTTTGCTTCTTTCGCCATTAATATAGGTTCATCAACACTTACTGTAATGTCCGTTTGAATCTCTTTCTGTCCACCTAGCAACGCATATAATGGGATATTATGAAACTGGCAATACACATCATATAAAGCCATATCAACTGCTGCCTTTGCACTCGTATTTCCTACACAGCTCATTTGAATCTGTAACAACAATGCTTGAAATTGCTGCAATTCTTTCCCAATTAGTACAGAACGGATCGGCCCTAAAATAGCTTCTTCCATTCCACTCGCAAAATCTCCTGTAATAACTGGTGTCGCAGTTCCAGCGCCTTTCCCTATAACCCCTTCATCTGTATGAATAAAAACATCAATACTTTCGATTTCAGTTACAGTGCGCAAAGCTGTTTTAAATGGTGTATGAAGCTTGATATAACGATGTTTTACTGTTAAATCTATGATTTTCATTTCATTCATCCTTTCTGTCTAATAAAAAAATCCAGCCATAAGAACGAATCTTATGGCTGGATTTTGTCTATGAATGTGTAGACAAAGCAGCAATTTGATTATATTTTTTTTGTGCATCTTTTAAAGCTACAAGCAATGCTTTTTGAGACGATCCGAAATACCGAGTTCTAATCTCTTCTACTAATTGTGGGTCATTTATATTTCTATGTAGAAATAAATGTTTTACAAACTGACTCGTCAATGAAATGGTTGCTGAACAATCCGCATCCACAATCTTTCCTGTATCTTTTTCAACAACAAATGCAACGAAATAACTCTTGAATTTTTCTGTAATCGGATTGTTTTGAGGTGCTTTTGCGTCCCCTACGATATAAATCGTATTAGAAGCGTACACATAAATCTTCCTTTCTTATACGAGGATAACGGTTTTCTTAACAGTCGAATAAGCTGATGACTCATCGTTAATCAAGAAATGTATCCGCTTACTGAATATTATATACAATTGACAGAATTTTAACAATATTTATTTTAGTAAATATTGTACAATTAGACTTCCAATCTCTGAAAATATATAATTTGTATGATTTATACATTCAACATTTGAACTTAGGACAGCTACATATACCGTCTTATTATTTATGTTCAGCCTTGCAGCATCATGTGTAACAGTTTGTAATTCTCCCGTTTTGTTCGCTGTTAAAAGTCCTTTCATCCCATCTAACTTCCCACATAATTTATAGGTAAATTGTTGATTTTGAAGCGGGTTATAAAATTGTTCTTTATTCTCATAATGCTTTAGTAGAGACACAATATCTTCAGCTGTTGTAAAATTATCCTTTCCCGGTTCCTGAGGTGGTTGCATCATATATCGTTGTAGTTTCGTTCCATTTAACTGCAGTGAATCAATGTGTTCTTGAATGCGATTCATTTTCAACTTATTTATAAGCCAATTTGTCGCAGTGTTATCAGAAACTGTAATCATCAATGTAATAAGATCTTGTATCGTTACATTTGGTGTATGTAATGAAGCAACAATACCGCTTCCACCAGTCTTTTCAAGAGATGAAACAGAAATTACTTCATATGGATTTAAAATTCCATCCTTCATCGTTTCTATCGCACACGAAAGAATAGGTAACTTAATAAGGCTAGCTGATGGATGTACCAAATGTTCATTGTACCGATACGTCATTTCTCCTTGTATCATGACGCTTACATTTCCATTTATACTTTTAATTCGTTTTTCTATTTCATATATAAAGTCTGCTTTTTTCATATTTACCTCTTTACCTCTCCTTTTTGAAAATTATAGCACTAATAACTATTCGCAGTTATTGATATATCTCTTTAAAAAGTGCTTGACTCAGTAGCATTTTTCTTCTCCTAACCAACTACTTTGTAAAAAAAGTCGTGTTTCCTAAAAAGAATTAATAAAAAACTGCACCCCAACTGTAGACAGTGTCTAACAATTCGGGTGCAGTTCGCTTTATTTACTGCTTTTTACATTCTTACTTAGGTAGTACAAATATAGTTTCGTTCGGCTTAGAGAATTGATACTCCTTTCTTGCATACTTTAAAATTTCTTCTTCATTATCTGTCAAATTATTAACTTCGCTTTTTAAATAACGTGAATCTTTTTCTAAAGAAATTAATTGCTTTTGCTGATTTTTAATCGTATCTCGCTTTTCTACAATTATTTCTTGCTGCTTATTAAGAATATATTGGACATAAAAAGTGGCGGAAAAAATAAAAATAAAAACGAAAATAAACCGGCGTAATTTTTTCTTATTTATAACTCGATATTCATTAGACTGTATTTGCTGTTGTGGCGTATTAGGAACATTTACTTTCTTGAGTTTCCTCATTTTTTAAATCCCCCTAACTCATTTTATTTCACTACCACAGGTGTACTTTCTTACTACCCTAAATTCTCTTCTCATAAAATAAGCTCCTCCATAAAAAAATCTCATAAATTAACCAATTAGAGATAGCTTTCGACGACATCTCTATATTTCAGATGAAAATTTTATTTTTTGTGCTATAAATTAGTGTTTTATGTTTTTAAGCTAAGCAAAAAGATCTCACAAACACATTCGCTTTTTCACTGAATAATTTATTAGGTATTCCTTTTATTAAGGAGGTAAACAAATGAAATACCGTGCATTAGGAAAAACCGGTTTAACTGTTTCTGAAATTGGATTTGGAGCATGGGCAATTGGCGGTGATGAATGGGGTCCTGTAAATGACAAACATTCTATCTCTGCAATGAAAACAGCAGTTGAATGCGGAGTGAATTTTATTGATACCGCTGATGTATATGGTTTAGGGCATAGCGAAAAATTAGTGGCACAAGCAATAAAAGAACATCGAAATGATATCGTTCTTTCCACAAAGGGAGGATTAGTTGGTCATCACTATGATCCTAATGGAGAACCTGTCTACGATACAGCAGAAAAGGTAATTGCAGTATTTGAAACGAGTTTACTCCGCCTTCAAACAGATTACATTGATGTTTATTTTTGTCATATTTGGTGGGATAAAAAAGAAGAAACCGAAGCCTTCCTTCGCGCATTTGAAATTTTAAAACGAGATGGAAAAGTAAGAGCAGTTGGTGTTTCTACGCATGACTTACAATATATTAAAAACTTTAATAAAGCCGGGAAAATTGATGTTGTACAGCTTGACTACAGCATACTAAACCGAGAACCTGAAAATGATATTTTACCTTACTTACAAGAGAAAAACTTAGGAGCTGTCATTCGGGGGCCATTAAAAATGGGGATATTGACTGGAAAGTTTACAGAACAAACAACATTTCCTGATGGTGATTTACGACAAGATTGGCCAAAAGAAACATGGTTTCAAGATGCTTTACGAAAGGTTGAGAAATTGAGATCACTTTCAAACCCTAAACGAACTTTGGGGCAACTGGCCCTTCGTTATGTACTATCGCATCCTGCTGTATCTGTTGCTATTCCCGGAGCAAAAACAGCTAATCAAGCAGCCGAAAATGCAGCTGCTTCTGTACGCCCTCTTCTATTAGAAGAAGAATTGGCATATATACAAGACTTCTAAAAAAAGATTGGTAGCAATGCAATGCTACCAATCTTTTTTGTTATTTTATTATTCTCATATTATATATGTATTGTTTATTTCAATTCCTTTATACAAGATGTAGTAGATGCTGATGTCCCTTCTCTAACGCGATATCATATGCTGTTTTACCATCCTCTTTCTTAATATTTTTATCCGCTCCGTTTTCAATAAGTAAAGCTACGATTTTTTCATCGCCTAATAAAGCTGCTTCATGGAGCCCTGTCCAACCACCACTTTGTACAGCATTAACATCTGCCCCTTGTTCAATTAAAAATATAGCGAGTTCAATTTTTTTGTTTGCAATTGCTGCTTGAAGGGGTGTATTTTCATTTTGATTCTTCGCTTTCACATGTAAATTAGCACCCTTTTTCAGAAGGAAATTTGCAATTTCTTTATAACCAAAATAAGCTGCTAAATGAAGAGGTGTCCAGCCATCCTCACTATAAGAATGCACAAGATCTTGATCTTCATTTATTAATCCCACTACCTTCTCCTCTTCCCCATTCATTACTGCATTTGTAATTGCTACAATTGAATTCATCGTTATCCCCCCTTTTACATAGAATTATTTTATTTTCTAGCATAAATAATTCTATTAAACATGGTAAATTCCTTTTTTATCTAATTCGGTTTACATAATAATATTATAAGTATTATTTCATTTTCATTAATCATACAAAAAATGTTTTTATATTAAAAAGCAGCCCATTTCAAAAATGGACTGCTTTAGATTTAAACAAAACATATTTTTATATCATTTTTCTATTTCTTAATAAATACAAAAACATACACTACCAAATTGATCACTCTTTATTTTTTAAAATTCGGATATTCCTTTATAAATTTAAAAAAATGATTGTTAATTTAATAAAAAATAATGGTTAGGCAGCATCTATTTGGATTATTTTTTCAAATAAAATTTAAAAATCATTTTTATGTTTCATCTGAAAAATAATTGAATTTTATATTCTTTTAAAGATACAATAACTCCTACATTAACCTATAGCAATTTTGCCTTCTTCCCTTACCCGTCTCTTTTAATACGTACGATTTTACCACGAGTTCCGTTAACGAATCTGTTAATGTTTTATATGATAAATTAGATAGTGCTAGCAAATCATTTGTATATAAAATTCTATGTTTTTCTAACAGTAATAATACTAATCGTTCAGATGGCTTTAATGTTTCATCACTTTCTAGTATAAAATCTACATCTTTCATAGGATATATTCTCCTTATTTTAAAAATTACAATTATCCATTATTAATACGAAAATATTATATAATAAATCTGTTGTTATTTCAAAATAACATATTACCTATGCTAGGATTATAAGATATCCTTTTAGTGAAAAATAATCTCTCCCCTTCTTCTCTCCTTTATAACATCCTTTTGAAAATTTCATTTAACATCCATCTCCTTTTTTCAATACAAAAAAAACAAAGCCTCCGAATGTGGAGGCTTCTTTCTATTTTACAATTGGTAATGTTACTTCACTTAATTTTACTGTAAGTTTCGTTCCTGCTTTTGGGCGAATTGTATAGTCATAGTCACTTGCAATTAATACGACTCCTATTTGATGGCCGGCTTGGAATACATAATCATCCGGCTGCATGTCCCATGTAAATGTATAATCTTTCCCTGGTATAATTGGCGTTGACTGTTCTTTTCCATTCAAGTTTTGTGGATCCATCCATCCTCTCGTTACAATTTCTGGTTTCGCACCGCCATAATCAACAAGTAATGCAGTTAAATTTGAGACTGGACGATCAATACTTCCCTTAAATGAAATTTTTGGTGTACCACTTATTCTCATTTCTTTTTCGAGCTTAGGCATTACATATACTAACCGATTTGATGATTCTAATTCTGGATTTGCTGCTAATTGATTCGATTTAATTTTTGCATCATCTAACAATGAAGATACTTGTTGCATCGCACCCACTCGAAGTGGTAAATCTACGGCTTTATTACTTAAAAGCATACGTATTTTAGACGAAGCTGCTGCAGGGTCTGGCCAATTTTTTAATTTCTGCCACGTTTTATTTTCTCGCTCGACATCTACCATCGGTTCGTTCATAATCCCATTTTCAATTCCGTATAACCAATAGTCAAACCATTTATTTTGTGTTTGCTGCCAGTTATTACTTGATGTTCCACCATGTCCACCTTGATGTAACCACATTTTGCGAGGAATATTATTTTCTCCAAGAGCTTCCCACCACTCTGAAAACTGTTTTGTCTTTACATTCCAATCGTTTAAACCATGTACAACAAATACACTTGCCTTTATATTTTTAGCATCCTTCACGTAGTTACGCTTATCCCAAAAATCATTATAATCTCCTGTTTTTCGGTCTTGCCCTTCAGTTAGCTCTTTCGTAATTTTTTGACAAACTTCAGGATTCTCTCTCGTTAATACTGCTTCGGCCATATTATCTGTATCTTCACCTTGGTAACCACCTGGTGCAACAACTGCACCATTTGCACGGTAATAATCGTACCAGCTACTAATTGCGGCAATCGGAATAATTGTTTTTAATCCTTCAACTCCGGTTGTTGCAACAGCGTTTGGTAATGTACCATTATAGGAAACTCCTGTCATCCCGACATTTCCTGTAGACCAATCCGCCTGTATTTCCTTACCATCTGCTGTGAATGCTTTCGCTCGTCCATTTACCCAATCAATGACAGATTTTGTACCGAGAATTTCTTGTTCGTCACCAGTTGTTGGACATCCATCTGATTTTCCAGTTCCGATGCTTTCTCCTAAAATAACGGCATATCCACGAGGAACATAGTAATTTCCATATGAACCGAGATTAGCTGGTCCTGCATAAGGTTTGCCTTCAGTAGGATGTAATTCTTCATCTACATTATAAACTGGGACGTCTTTTATTCCCGAACGGTAAGGACTCATTTCATAAATAACGGGAATTTTCACACCCGGTTCTGTTTTCGGTCGCATTACCTTTATCGATACACGATCTCTTTTTCCATCTCGGTCGCTATCAATCTCAGTTTCTACAAATAAATTTTCTACAATCGCCTCATCAGTTGAATAAATGGGCTTCGTCATTCCATTTTCCAACTCAATCTTTGTTGACTGAGCTAATGTTTCTGGCACTTTACCATTTAACGGTAAAGCAGAAAATTTTATCGAACTCTCTTCGCTTTTTTCTGCATGTACTGTAATACTCGAAATACTTGATGTAAATGTTAAAGAAAACATTGCTGAGAGTGCAACTGCTAGCTTTTTTTTCTTCAAATTTCTTCCCCCTTTATATTTTTCTATTACATCTTTCACTATACAACAAAATAACAGAAAATTCAGTTTGTTAAAGGGTGAAAACTTGAGAAATTTGTAATACTTTAATCTTTCTTATATAATTTATAGGATTTTTCTAATCCCACGTTGTATTTCGTATTGTTATCCGTCCAAGCTTCTTCTAAATTCCCAGGCCATCCTGATGTATTAGCTACATATTTTAAAAGCGCTAATTCTGTTAATCCTTTGTTTACTCCGCGTTTATAGGAATTTACCATATGCGAGATTGCTATTGTCGCATTCGTTTTTGCATCTTTTAAATTCTCTTCTGATAGTTGCGCAGGTGCTAATCCACCCCGATGTAACTGAAATAATCCAAAAGATGTCCCTTTATCTCCAACAGCTTTTCGATTAAATTTTGTTTCATGATCGGCAATTGTAAGTGGGATCCATTCTGGTATACCGTACTGTTTTGAGACTTCACTAATTACTAATTTATTATTTTCAATTTCTTTTTGTTTTTCATACTTCATATAAGCTGCATAACATAAAAGTGTCAACGTGCAAATTACTACTATATATTTTAATAATTGTTTCATAGATTCATCCCCTATATTGTGTATGTTTAATCCTGTATACCCCTACTATAAAATGTTCATGTGACATCTATTTGACAGAATGAAATTAAAAAATAAAAGACCGATTTTGCTAACATACTATTATTCGAAGAAGATACTATATTCAATATAGAAGCATAAATCCAAACGACTATGAACTGATAAATATACTGGCAGTACTCATGCACAGTTAAGATAAACTGTGTATAAATTGAGTAAGATAATAGTTTATCTATTTTTTCAGTTAAGTGGATCTTGATTTTCTGCTACTTATGTTTACCGCCACATGCCCATCAAGCTAATATTTTAAAATGTCTCCAAAACGGAAATTTTATTATTTTACAGTTATTTATGAAAGTTCAACTCATTTTTTTCGTTTTTTGGGGCAACCCATTTCTTAAGTTAATGGGCATATGACGAGAACCTAAAATGTATTCATTCATATTCACAGATGATGTCCTTTTAGTGGGATTCTTACGCTGAAGCAACAAGAAATTGTTGTTCTTTACGCATGAATTTGATTTTTTATGGAAAGATATACTAGTACGTATACGATTTGAACGTTCTATTTTTTAGAGCATAACAGGAGGAGAATGAATATGTCGGAAATTGAAGTAGGCGAAATTTTTACCCTTAGCGATGAGAGTAATGAGGAGCAGGAAGTTGAAGTGCTCGGAACGATGAATGTCGAAGGAGCAGAATACATTGCAGTTGGCTTTGTAGAAGACATTCAAACGGAAACAGAGGACGACATTGATATCTTCTTTTTAAAAGTAGAAGAAGATAGTGAATTCTCATACATTGAGAGCGACGAGGAATTTGAAAAGGTATCTGCTGCGTTTGAGAAAATTATGGACGAGCAAGAATAATATTAGTTGGGCACAAGAGGGGGATGTATATCTCCCCTCTGTTCTTGTATATAGGGATATCACCCCATTGTCATCAGCCTAGTACCTTGAAGTATCCCCAAAACGAATTTTCTATTTTATAGTTATTTATTAGAACTCAGATTATTTTTTTGTTTTACGGAACAACCCATTTCTTAAGTTGATGGGCATGTGGCGATTTCTCATATAAAGTAATTTTTATAAAAAATGAAGCAAGGAATAACTCTAGCTGAGTTTGCATCTAAAAAAGGCATAGATGAAGCAAAGTTAATCCATTATTTTGCAATAGAACAAAAAAAACAATTAGATATTGCACTAAATAAAGGGGAAATAGATCCTCAGATGTATCAAGATCTCTTACCTGATATCCATCATAGTATTTATAGAACTATTCATTATAATCCTAATTCTAAATAGACGTTTCCTTCTTGAGTTAGGATGAGATATACTTGATTAATTCAAATCATAAATTTAAATGATTATCAATGAACTTTCATGCTTTTCAAACGGCTTTATTGTAAATTAAACAATTTTTTGTTACTTAACGTGAATAGGTTACACATAAGCTTTATCAATTAACAATTCACTATTTTTGTTTTTTTATGCAATTGTAATTATAGTTCTTTTTGACATTTTACCATTATAAATTTAAATGGAGGTTTATTTTCCATATTCTTATGTGGCTCAACAATTTCCGAAAATTCTATCAGCCCATATTTTCCGAATTCTTGTTTTATCGAGTCAGAATCATAAAAAAACATTTTTACCCCTTCCATTATCTCGAAATAATCTTTACCCAGTTGTTTGCCCTTTCCAAACATTGGGGCTTCTTTTGAAATAGTAGTAAAAATCATATATCCGTTTGGCTTTAACTGATTATAGCAATCTTTAATAAACTTCTCTCTCTCACGATTATTCAATAAGTGAATAAGTGCATAACAAAATATACCATCATAAAGTTTGTTATCAAAAGGCATATCGGTTATTGAACCATGAAAAATACTAATATTAAGCCCATTTCGCCTTGCCAATTCAATCGCTGTTTTTGAAATCTCAATACCGGTTACATTCATTCCGTTGTCAATAAAAACCTTTGCATTTCTACCATATCCAATACCAGGAATCAATATATCCTTAACTTTCTTTTCAAGGAAAAAGTCCTTTGTCAAGATTGCGGAGTCTGAAGGTTCAAATCCCCACATCATTTGATTTTCTATAAAACTTGATTCCCAGAATTCTGTCATACTTCAATCTCCTTTACAAATATTAGCTCTCTTTTTTAAAACCTGCTGTTTTTGTATAAGCATAGGCTACATTACATTGAACCATAAAATTCTTTACCTTTATTGCTTCTTTATGTTTTCCTCTTTTTACACGCTTATGGTCTAATGAAAAATCATGGGCGAACTGAACATAACTCTTATTGGAGACATTTATGATTTTTTATTGATTTGGTTTGCAATATCAATAATATATTTATTGTTTAGTTCATCTTTCATCTTTTTTTCTGCTTCAAACATCACATTTTCAATTAAACAATCTCCATTTTTCAAGTCTTCATGTTCTAAAGAACATGTGAATAAAGTTGTTTTACCTTCAATAGCTTGAATTACATCTAAAAAAGAAATATTACCAGACTTTCTTACTATACTATATCCACCATTAACACCAGGATTGGATTCAATTAGTCCTGCTTTAACAAGTTTTGTTAAAATCTTAGAAAGATATGTTGGTGAGAGATTTTGAATTTTAGCTAACTGTTCTACTCCAATCGCTTTTCCTTTTGGTGTTAGTGTTAAATATACCATTGTGTGTAAAGCATAATTTGTAGCTTTTGAATATTTCATTACTTCCCCCCATTATAAATACATTAAAGATCTTTTATGTCTGGAATTCATTTTAATTTAAAGTGAAAGAAATAGCAAGCTTTTATGCAGAGTCTGAACATACTACGCACTTATTCACCCCCCTTCCTTTTCGTACAATAAAAAAAACCGCATCACTATCATTTCAGATAAGAGATTCCGTTACTCTTTTTATAAACGGTACAACTTTCTTATAAACAATGCATCTTTGTTTCAAACCGATAATAAAAAGAGCAAAAGCTCTCACAAATTAGTCATATCTAATTTGTGAGAGCTTCTTATTTTTAGCATTTAGGTCTTGCTAACTCAAAGTAAGTTCTTTTCTATATACATATAAAATTGTATTTCATTTTTTATAATGGAGACACCATACTCAAAACCATGTCGTTCTAAAATACTCTTTACAATAGCTAATCCTAATCCAGTCCCTGATATTTCTTTATTACGTGAAGCTTCTAATACATAAAATGGTTCCCAAATTTTTTCGATATCTGTACTTACTTCAGGGTTAATTCCATTTTGAATACTAAAATATACACAATCATTTCTTTCTTCCAATACAATCTTGATATTTTGATTTTCTGTATATTTGATTGCATTGGAAATTAAATTATTAAATACCATGTGCATTTTATCCAAATCTGCATATATACTAGCATTTTCTACGTAACAATCCATTTGTAAATGTATGCCTTTAGCCTGGAGTTCAATTTCATATTTATCAATTACACTTTGAATAAGTGGTACTACCTGAAATTCTTCTTTCTGCAGTAAGTCTCTTTCAAGCTTAGAAAAGCGAAGCAGTTCCTCTATTAAATTTGACATTTGATCCGTTTGTTTAATAATTGTATCCAAATATGTCCCATCATCTAGTCCATCTTGAATCCCCATTGAATATGCCTTAACTAATGCAATTGGTGTTTTTAGTTCATGAGTAATATCACCCATAAACTGCTTCAAATGTTCATTTCTATCCGTTAAATCTTGATGAGCTTCATGTAACTTATTACTCATAATATTAATGCTACTAGCTAATTCACCAATTTCATCGTTTGTTTTTACCTGCGATTGCTTAAATTTAAGGTTAGAAATATCTTCTGCGACATCGCTTAATTCTTTTAATGGAGTTGTAATTGTTTTGGATAGTACCCAGACTAGTACAACGACAAGTAATATTGAAAATCCTAAAATATATAAATAAAATGTGTTAAGTACCTCTATCAGTTCGTTTGAATGCGCAATCGAAACCCCTACTAAAATTAACATATCATTTTTAGCGATATATTTTGCAAAAAAGCTCGCTTTAAGCTTCTCTTGATCATATAATTTATTCGATTGTCCAGAACGCTTTACTTTCATTACCTCTTCTTTTGTAATCCAAAGCTTATTCAATGTCACCCTCTTATGGGCAAGCTGCGAACGTAATGCGTCATTCATTTCATCTTCTGTGCCTTTTATAGAAGTGTAAACAATTGTTACATTGTTTTCATTCTCAATTCGATTGATCATATCTACTAGTGTTTCATCAGAGGCAGATTGTATTTGAGTCGTAATTTCATTTAGGCTTTCTCTTGTCTTGTATATATTATATTTCGGCAAAAAATAATTTATTAATAATAGCGAAATTGTAAAAATAAGAATAATCGTTAAGGAAATACTTAGAAACAGTTTTTTACCAAGTTTATTCACGAGCTTCCTCCAAACTATACCCTAAACCACGATGCGTTTTAATAATCTCTTCACCTATTTTTTTTCGCAATCGTCTAACATGTGTATCCACTGTTCGCTCATCCCCGAAATAATCAAAGCCCCATACGATATCTAGTAACTTTTTACGCGTTAATATTGTACCTTTATGATTTAAAAAACATTTTATTAATTCTAACTCTGTTTTTGTAATTTCTAATTCTTTATCATTTTTATATACTTTATTTTTTAGTAAATTGATTTTTAAATTTTGAACTTGTATGACTTCATCTTGATTTAAAAGTTTTTTAGCACGTGTAAGTAAAATCCCTGGATGAAATGGCTTTTTTACATATTCATCCGCCCCGTTTTGCAAAGCCGCAAGTTCATCCTCATTTTCACTTTTAGCAGTTAGCATTAACACTTTCACGCTTGAGTTCTTTTTTATTTCCTGACATACAGTGATTCCATTCCTTTTTGGCATCATCCAGTCTAAAATAGCTAAATCAATTTTTTCTTCATAAAATCTTTCAAGTGCTTCTTCTCCATCCTTTGCTAGGAGAACTTGGAATCCTTCTTTCTCGAAATAAGCTTTTAATATTTTAAGCATATCCTGTTCATCATCCGCGATTAATACTTTCATGTGTTTCTTCCTCCATTAACTATCTGTAAACCTTATCATACCAAAGTAAAATGAGAAATTCATACTTATGGCGCTATCATACACTTTCTTTGTTACATAAATGTGACAAAAAATATTTATAGGATTTGAGGGAATAATAAATATGAGGTGTTGTTCCATGTTTAAAAAAATAGGATTCCTTTTTCTGTTTTCATTTTTATTATCAACAAATGTTCTCGCAGAAACAAATAAACAAATTGAAGTATTTGATTGTCAAAAAGAGATGGTCGTGCAAAAACAATCTCTAGATGCAGAAATTCAAAAAGAGGCAATACAATATGCAAAATCCATTACTGGCCCATTTAAAAATCTAAACGTTGTCCCTAAAACTGGTCATTTGATAAAAATCCCTTTATCTAAACCGGTTACCATTACAAACCAATGGATACATACAACGATAGATGAAGTTCTTGTACTCCTTCCGCTTAACGAAAAACCCTATATCATGATTTATGATGATGAAAATAATCCGCATTTTTATTATGTACAAGGTCATCCTGAACATTTATTGAAGCATTTAAAAGTAAAATTATAATTACTTATAAAAAAGATTCCATAAACTTGTGCCGTATGGAATCTTTTTTATAACCTTAAATAATGAGTCGATCCTCGATACCCTTCACTTTTCCTAAATCCATTTGAAATATAAAATTGACTACCTTGTTTTGTGTCTGTATACAGAACGACAATTTGAAAATGCTCTTTTGCATCAGATAAGATTTTCTTTAATAATAAATTTCCTATCCCTTTCCTTCGATATGTTTTAGAAATATAAAACCTTCTTAACCGTCCAACTGCTTTAACTTTCGTATACGGATCTTGATTTATGCCACCAATTCCGATAAGAACTTCATCTTGAAAAACGCCATACAAGCACTCCCCCTTTTGATTAAATGTATTTGTTTTATTTCTGTATTCATTTACTAACTTTATAAGAAAGTTAAATCCTTCTTTTTTACTTTCTTCCACAAGATGAGTGGTATCAACTTGTGATAAGCTTTCAATTTGTTTCAATTGAAAGTTCCACATCTCCATCACCTACCAATAATATGAATTACTACCAAAAAAGGACTTTCCCCTTTACAAGAAGTCCTTTTTTCATTCCTATCACACTACTATATTACTTTTCATATTCTTAATCATTTCAACAATAATCCTCGAAGATTGATTCGCTGCGACTTTTGCAAAGCTTTCATAAGATATAGTTGCCTCATCATCTGCAGTATCAGAAATACACCGAATGACAAGAAATGGTACATCATTTATATACGCAACATGACCAATCGCCGAACCTTCCATCTCTACACAATGCGGCAAGTATTCAGCAATTAATTTCTCTTTCAGCTGCGCATCTTCAACAAAGCATTCTCCGCTTACAATTCTTCCCTCATAAACATTTCCTTCTAGCCCAATTGTATTACATGATTGTAATGCAAGCTCTCTCAATTCCTTATTTGCAATGAACGTTTCTTGAAACGGAAATAAATTCTTCATTTGTCCTTTATCTACATCATGATGTGTAACATTCGTGGAAATTACGAGATCTCCAACTTTAATACCTGTATGTAATCCACCTGCAACGCCAGTATTAATCATACAATCTACTTCGAATTTGTTTATTAAAGTTTGTGCACATGAAGCAGCATTCACCTTTCCAACACCACAGCGAGTAAGGATAATTTCTTTATTCATAAATGTTCCTTTATAAAAAGGCATTTTGGCAATCGTAAATTCTTCTTGAATCTCTAATTTTTCTAAAAGTAAGTCTATTTCAATTTGCATTGCTCCAATAATACCGATTTTTTTCATTTGTCATTTCCCTCTTCTCGATTACATATACAGTTTAAGTTAATGAACACTTTTCCGGACTCTCTCAGCCATAACTGATACTAAAAATTTCGGAAGGACAAGCTGCCTTTTTATTCTCTTAGGCTGTGTTACTAATCTATATAACCATTCTGTACCAGTATCCCTCATTAGTTTTGGAGCTCGTTTTACTGTTCCGGATAAAATATCAATCATACCTCCAATCCCAATAGATAAAGGTACGTTTAATTTTTGCAGATTTTCATAGATGAATAACTCTTGCTTAGGAGATCCTAACCCTACCAATAGTAAGTGCGGTTCGAATTGTTGAATTCGAAGTTTAACTTCTTCTATCTGCTCTTCATTTACAAAGCCATGTTGTCCTTCAAAAGTAGCATGTGGAAAACGCATTTTTAAATTTCCTAATGCTTTCTCATTACTTTCTGGTGCAGCACCAAAAAGAAACACACGGTATCCCTTTTGATTACAATACTCTATTAAGTCATGCGTTAAATCTGCACCTGTCACACGCTCTTTCAATTTTCCTTTTAAAATTTTAGAGCCGAGTATCACACCTATTCCATCTGCTGTTATTAAATCCGCAGATAGTAAAATGTTTTTGAAACGTACAGATTCAGTTGAAGTTTCTTTAGCAGACATCACAATTTCAGGATTCGCTGTAACAATAAACCTTGGTTTATTTTCCTTTTCAGATAACCAATTTTTTAATAAAGCTATTACTTTTTTATACTCTAAGCTACAAAATGGTATTCCTTTTATGTACTGTTGTTCCATTTCTTACATACACTTCCCTTATGATTCTTATAATAAATGACTTATACTTCTTCTTTTACAAGCTGTAAATACTCATCAACATCCTTATTTATTTGAAGCAATGCTTTCTCCCAAAACTCATGATCAGCAAGGTCGATATGAAAATATTGTTTCACCAACTCTTCAACTGGACGCTTTCCAGTCTCGCACAAGAATTTTTTGTACTTCGAATGCAATTCACCACCATCTTGCTTTGCAATTTCTAATAATCCTAAACTGAGTAGATAACCAAATGTATATGGATAGTTATAAAATGGAACATTTGCCGTATAAAATTGAACATATTTCATCCAAACAAAAGGTTGATATTCTGTTAAACAATTACCATAAGCTACTTCTTGTGAACGTATAGATATGTTTTCTATTTCATCTGCACTTAACGGCCCTTTTTGAATTTCTTCATAAAATGTTTGCTCAAATTGAAAGGATGCTCGAATGGCCATTACATAATTAAAGCTATTTCTGATTTTCCAGCTGAGCAACGATTTTCTCAGCTCTCTACACTCTGCTGTTTTAACTAAGTAATCTACAAGTACCATTTCAAAGAAAATGGATGCTGATTCAGCCATACTCATTGGAAGATAATCATCCAAAAATGCGGTAGACTGCTCATGACTCATTACATAAAAATGCCATGCATGTCCTAATTCATGCGCTAATACTCTTACACTATCAATTGTTCCATCATACCGTAATGAAATTCGAGACTCTCCTTCGCTTAAAAAAGGAGCACAAAATCCACTAGGAGGCTTATTATCTCTTGGCTCAGCATCTACCCAACCATTCATAATAGCGTGCTGTGCAAATTGTGCTAATTCTTCATCAATACTCTTTAAAGCATCGTATATATCCTTTACTGCTAGTGAAAAAGGGATTTCAATCTGATTACTTTCTTCTAATGTCATCAAATCATGCCAAGTAAATATCTCTTTATTACTTTTATGAAACGCTATAACACTTGATAACTTTTCAAGATTCCTTTCAATTGCATCCCACATTTCCAATAATGCATTTTTAGAGATACCGTTTGCTTGAAGAGATTGTGACAAGACTCCCTTTTCTCGCAGCAGATTACTTTTTAGATTACGCAATCTCCCCATTTGATTAAGCACGCTAGCAAATACTGTTTTCTCTTTTTCTAATGCCTTAGTAAAAGAAGAAAATACTGATAATCTTTCATGATGAGTTTCAGCATTCATCGCAAGATAGTTTGCTTTTCCAAATGAAAAGACTTCATTATTATTATGTATTTCCAGTCTATTTCGTAATTGTATGTACATGTCTTCCCAAGTTTTTAATTCATTTTCTATAAAATTGATATTTTGATATTCGGAGAAGTTACTTTTTTCACAATTCGCTTCTTGTAGTAATAAACGAACTTCAGTTTTTAAATCATTTATTTTTGTATGTGGTAAAACAACTGTAGATTCATCTACTTGTTCAGTAGAAAGACAGTAGAAGTAATACTCTGCCTTTTCAATACTTTGTATAATTCTTGAAAGGATTGCTGAGTCTCGATTTTCTTTATATGTTGCTATTAATTGCTCAATTTTCTCTTTTTCTGTAGAAAACATAGGGTCTTTTGTTTCAGGATATAATCTTTCCAAATCCCACCGCGTTGGATGATTGATGATTTGATTCATTTTATAGCCTCCTGCTTTTACAGATACTTACAATCATGCATTCATTAGCTAATTATATACGAATTATTTTAATTTTAATATCTTGAAATATTCCGACTTTTATGTAAGTATTTTATTTTCCTTTTCTATTTCTTCTTATTTATATATCGTGCATTTACTGCCTCTTCTTTTGGGTATGTATAGATACACTAAACACATCAACGCAACTACAATCGGAATGGCAATTACATCACCAATAAACGGATATACCATTACGCAACATGTAAATGCTGTTACAGAAAAAATCTTTCCTAGTCTATTCTTGATTAGCTTTATTCCCGCTGCAGTACCTACTATATATGTAACAATTCCTAACGAATTAGGGATTAATACTAATTTATCTAGGTTAATATGAAAAATAAAACTTATGAAAATCCCTGCTATTGCGATGAACCCAACTGTCATTAAGGCATACGTCGGTGTATTCCTTTTATTATTTAAATATCCAAGATACTTAGGTGCAAATCCTTCTTTTCCTAAAGAATAACCAAGCCGGCTCATACTTGCTATAAATGCATTTGTTGTACCTAAGCAAATCATGAAAGCTACTAATCCAACTAACCATGCAAATTGGTCACCTAATATATCTTTGATAACGATTACTAGAGCAGTACTATTATCAGACTCTGTAGAATATGATTTCGTACCAATTACTGAAACGGCAATGCCTATATATAAAAATCCAATAATCACAATAGCAACTCCTGTAGAAAAAATGATATTCCTTTTTCTTGGAGATTTAAATTCTGGTGCTAAACTTGAAATTGCTTCCCATCCAAAAAAAGACCAAAAAATTAATAATGACGCATGTAAAATAGGTTGTATATTATTTACTGAAACGTTCATGTTCATATTCTTCATTTCAATATTAGGTAATGAGCAAACAATGGTTATAAATAAAATAAGAAAAGTTAATACGCCTATACACACTTGAAATACTCCGCTCATTTGTAACCCGAAGACATTTGAACAAATAGCTGTACTTAATATAATAAAAGCAATTACATATGCAAAGTAAGCAGGGAAATCGAAGACTTTAGTAATATACATCCCGCCCGTTAGAGACACGATAATTTGCCCAACACTTCCAGCAATAAAAAAACACCACCCTATTATAGCCCCAACATTTTTCCCAAAAGCTTTTTCAGAAAACGTTGCAATTCCACCTGCACTAGGATACTCAATAGATAAAAAGGCAAACGTAAACGCAAGCGGGATACTGAGCAAAATCATTATAAACCAAGAAATAATAGCATTTCCCTCCGCTATACTAGCTGTCATACCTGGTAAAATAAGAATTCCTGATCCTAAAACTGCTCCTACATATAAAGCGGTTCCCTTTCGAATAGAAATCGTTTCTTTAAAATCATTAGACATTCTATGCACCTCCATTTATATTTAAATTATAGAAAGTTATTTATCTATTTTATATTCAAAAATGAACATAGTTTTTTTCTAAACTTTATATTATGAAGGTATTTTAGTTATTTATTTTCACTTTCGTAAAGGAGTGCGTATTATGGATGAAATCGATAAAAAAATAATTTTACTTTTACAAGAAGAAGCCAGAATGACGATTAAAGAAATGACGGAACATTTACACCTTAGTCGTCCTAGTGTTACGGAAAGACTCAAACGATTACATGATGCAGGGATAATCGAAAAATATACAGCACGTATTTCTCCTGATGCAGTTGGCAAAGGAATTCAAGCGTTTTTAAGAATAGAGAACTTAAAAATCCCCTGTAAAAAATTCGAAGAGAAAATATACAACGAACATAGAATACTTGAATGTCATCGAGTAACAGGAGAAAGTAGCTATTACTTAAAAGTAGCTGTGCAATCAATGAAAGAATTAGAATCATTAATCGATATTGTAATCCCATTTGGTTCTGTAAAAACCTCTATGATACTCTCCTCACCAATCCCTTACAGACCAATTATTGTAGAATAAATATAAGAAAGGAGTGGTTATAAAGACCACTCCTTTCTACTTTAAATTTTTACAAAATCATGATTTTACTTGTTTATTTCCAAATCTCATTTACCCATTCAGGATGATCAATAAATGGATTCCGGTTATGTTGATACTTTGTATAGATAATTTCATTGCGATTTCGTTCAAAATCATCGACAGGATCTTGTTCATTCCATTTTAGTAAGACTGATAGTTTCCCCATATATGGATCTTGATTGTTATTCACTTTTTCATTAAGTTCTAAATCTATTTCACCATTATCTCCTTCATAACGAACAGCCATGTAAAACAACATTCTAGCGATATCTCCTTTTACACTATCACGAGGTTCCCAAGAATCACTATCAAATTTACATTCTGTTGCTTCCGAATGATTCACACCGCCATTATCAAAATCCAAATTTCCACGTGAACTATTTACAGATACATCCGTCGCTCTTAAATGGTGAAGGTCCGTTCCTGGTCCTGCTGCTGTCCCAAAATCACCATGAGATTTTGCCCAAACATGCTCTCGGTTCCAATTATCTACTCCTGAACCATTTGTAAATTTCTCTTGCGAACGCCCTGTATATAAAAGGAGTACATTATTTTTATTATTTGGATCTTCATCAGTATCTCTTAGTGCTTCCCAAACCGCACTGTATGATATCTTTGTATGATTATCAATAATAGTATGAAGCTCCTTTTTTAATTCTAAACCCGTTTTCCCCTTCGCACTATTATAATACGTATCATCATAATTAGTTGCGATTACCCCATGATTTACTTTTGAGGTCGAAGAAGTTCCTTCACCATATACGGTATCTGTAAATGCTAGGGATGAAGAACCTAAAATAAAAAATGAAGAAATAGTAAAAATAGCAAGTTTTGTATTTCGAAACGTCATATACAGCTATCCCCTTTAAAATTTAATATAAACACGTTAAATATTTCAAAGTTACATACACATTTTCTCTCTTTACGATAGAAAATCCTATTCAGCCTGTATAAATTTCCATGATTTTGGTTTTTCCGTTTTCTTTCCTAACACTATCCAGCTTTTCTCTTTTCCATTCTCTTGATAATTTACTGGGTATCCATCTGTATATAGGTAGTATTCAGATGGATTATCCGGATTTGAATACACTTTAAACTGCGCAGTATTTGTTTTTTGTTTTGCAAGATGTACCCAGTTTGTCAAGTTAGAGTAGTTTAGAAATACGTAATTATCATAGTTAGATTGCGTCATTTTCAGCAGTACACTTTCTCCCCTATGAAGGATACCGTTATTCTCTTTATCAAACACAAATTGAACTGGCGTACCATGAACTTTATTATCATCTACGTAATTAGATAATAGTGCATAGTCATTCCTCGCATACACTTCAAAGGTCAAACCTCTATTTGAAAACTCACTCGGCACAATGAAGTATTTTTTATTTTCTTGTATTGCTTCTCCCTTAGAATCTTTTACTACAGTATTTTCAATATCTTCAGCAGCAGTTTTGCCAACGTATGTTTTAAACCATAAATGAATAAATCCCGCTGTATTTCTTTGCGCTTTTTCTAAACCCCTCTGAACAGCTGGCATAACTTCTCTTTGCCAAAGAGCATTGTTTCCTTTATTGTATTGAGTTTTAATATTATCATTGGTAATATTCATAATTTCTGCCTTTGCAAGTTTAGCGGTTTCATGTATCCACTGTTTCGGATCATTAGAATCAACTAAATTATATGTTCCCTTGTCATCCTTCACTTCAAATTGTGTCTGAATAGTAGTCACATAATTCTCAAAAGCGCTATGAAACTTTAAAGCACTCATATCAACAGCCGTAAAATTAGCGGCATGCATTGGCTGGGTCGCATCTGTAAAGTAATGCGTTGCAACACCTAAATAATAAAAAGCTTGTTTTTGGTCACCCTTCTTAAAGTATTCACCTGCTAATTTAAAATATTTATCTCCTTGCGAGAGGGCTGTTGGTTCTTCTTCCTCTTTATAGTTCTTTCTCGTATCAGGATCGTAGAAATGAGATTTCCATCCTCCCCTAATTAGCCCATCGATGCCGATTGTACCTGTACCTCCATCGTTAAATTCATCAAGGTAATCCGCATCATAAAGACCTCTTTCAAATAACTCCTTATATTCAGGAGTATTTAAAAATTGCAATTCATTTCCCTGGACCGTCTTATCTTGATTACGACTCATAATTTGAATCGCATTTCGCGCAATCCATAAGTGCGTGCTTTCATTAGGATGGTGCGGATGCTCCGCAGACCACCTCTTCACACGTTTGTGCTCTTGGTTCTCCTGTTTCATTACTTCTCCTATTCCACAAGCTTCTGCTACTGTTGGAATTACCGTAGTACTAGAAGTAATTGCTGTTATGAGAGCCAATGTACATAATTTCTTTTTCATACCATTCTCCTAAGTCTTAATTTCATTGATAACGTAAACGGTTTCACTTCGAAGTAAAAATATCCTTCTACATTAAAAATGTAGTTTAATAATAACTTATATATTTTGATTTATTTATGCAATTATACATATTTGATTACTAGCTAAAAAGGAAACGGTTCACAATAAAAATCTCTATGTAACAAAATATAAAACAGAAGATTAAAAATAAGAGTTATTACCATTTTCAATATTCTGACACCTCAACTAAGAAACCATTTGATTTTAATATTCTACTTAAATCAGCGATAGAGCATACTCTCGACACGAGTTCACCTTGTGACATTCCTTTATGTATACGAATTTGACGGATTCTTTCCCCGATTTGCATGTTTCCACCTCTCATTTAAACATTCCCAATAATGAAATAACTATTTAAATACTGATGTACTATATTTTAATTGTACTGTTGTAATTCTATAATTTCTATCCACTTGTTAAAAAAATTGGTAAAAAAGCCAATTTTTTCGTCATTTTTTTATAAAATTTAACTACTTGTTATTAACATAAGCAGCATTGTATACTTTAAATACGATAAACTTGCTAGAAAAAATTTGAAACAATTGTTATTTTTATCCTATCTTTAGTAGCTTGCACTTATTTTTTACACAAATAAGATGAATCGGATATTATACATGTAATATCCGATTCATCACACCAACTTATTACATATGGATTTATCTATTACGTATTCAAAAAATCAAAATATCTTAATAGACAAAATAACGGTTGTTATGTGAGCAACAAGTAGTTATAGTTTATCGATTATTACAATCAAAAATATTTATTAAATAAGAAAGAGGGATGAATATGGTTTGGAGAACACATGACAGAAAGGCACGAAAAATAGTAAGATATGCTGCAGGATTTGTTATCCTTTTAATACTAGTATCCTTTATCTATCAGTGGAATAACGGTTTAGTGATTGATACAACTGAAAGAGTTTCTTTCGGGCTAGTTCTTACTACTTTCCTTTCAAGCTTCTTACCCGTTAAAAAACAAATTAATGAATAAAAAAAGCACTTGCGGTTTGACCTAAGTAGTTCAGTTATTATGGGGAAAATTCCTAATCACAGCCTCAATATTAAATCACATAGTAAATAGCACATAAAAAGCTCAGAGTTTATGTATCTGAGCTTTTCTTTTTAAAGACAGCACTAAATTAAAGCCCTATTTAATAATAGTAAATTATTTAAAGGAGTTATACCATATAGGCTTATTCGAATTAAAAAAATCATGGTCTCTTACTATTAAATCAATCCCTTCTAAAGCATCATTAAATGATGCAGGATCATATTTTCTAGTCCATACAATGGTAGAAAATATATTCATCGCGGCATATAGTGCGTACAACCGCCAGAATGTTTCGTCAGGTTCGTATCGAAAATAACCTTGTATCTGTCCAATACAAAAAGGGATACTTTGCCTTCTACTAAATAATGAAAGGTTATAGAAATCATGATATGGGTCACCAAAGTCATATCCATTAAAATCAATTACTCCATTATAATTATCATGAAGTACTATGATATGTCCTAAATGAAAATCATCATGAAGTAATGTTACTGGTCTATTCTTTAACAAAGATATGTTATCCTCAATGAACGTGATTAATTTATCTTCCTTTTGAAGTTGGAAGTTGTCTCTTTTATACTCATTTAAATAAAAGTTAAATTTCTTTTTTTGAACTTCCTCCCAGTTCATATATTTGGGAGCTTTAAATTGATGGATTTTTCTTAATTCTTCCCCTGCAGCTATTCCAATTTTATATTGCTTTTCATCAGATATATAAGCAATTACTTCATTTACAGGAGTTCCTTCAATATAACTCATTACCATCAAAGATAGTTGCTTATCTTTTAATACTCTATATTCTATCGGCTTGTGAGTTTGTACATGTAATGTATCTAATTCTTTAAGTAATGTAAATTCTAATTCTTTCTTATCATTTTGTTTTGTATCTAAAACACGCAGAAAATAATCGTTATTCCCCACGCTGACAATGTATTTACTATCTAATGAATACCCCTTTTCAATTTTTCGGATAGATGAATATCCATTTAGACACGGTAATTCATCAATTATATCGTTAATCAAGTATGACATATTCTCACTCTCTCTATGAAAATTTCAGAAAAATAGAATAACAATTTATACAATATCTGTCAAAAAAATATGTGTATTCTTTTCATCTAGCAATGAATCCTATCATCTTATCCTTCTCTATTTCATAAAGTGAAACTTTAATCAGCCCTCACCAATCGGGCCTTTACGGGCAGTTTATCTTCCACCTAACTTCTTTTCTCCCGCCGAATTTTGAGATGGGAGTATTACTGCCCTAAAGTAGCGGGATAAAAATGGTATAACAAAAAGGATTGATCAAAAGATCAATCCTTTACTCTACTTCATTTAAGAAAAACAATGTTAAAACACCTGGCCCTGTATGTGCCCCGATTGCTGCTCCAATTGTATTGACAATAAATACTTCACAACCAAATTTTTCAGTAATTAATGCTTTTAATGCATTCGCAGTTTCTAAATCATCACCATGTGTGATTCCGATTGTTTGTCCCTTCAGTTCTTTACCGCGTTCTTCCATGATATCAACAATTCGGCCTAAAACTTTCTTTCTACCTCTTATTTTTTCAAGTGGTACAAGCTTTCCTTCTTCTACATTTAATATCGGTTTAATGTTTAATAAACCCCCAATAAATCCAGCTACTTTACTTAAGCGACCACCTCTTACAAGATACTGCAGGTCAGCTACAGTAAAGATATGCTCCATATGTTTTGTTAGAAAAGCAATTCGGTTCAAAATTTCTTCTTTTGATGCGCCCTCTTTCGCCATTTTTGCAGCTTCTATTACTACAAGCCCTTGCCCAAGTGAAGCACATTTTGTATCAATAATTTCTAAATCTAAATCTGCATATGTTTCTTTCACTTCTTCTTTAATAACTACTGAAGATTGATATGTACCTGAAAGTTCAGAGGAAAAAGCTAAATATATACAAGGTGTACCTAGCTTTGCATATGTAACAAATTTTTCTTGAAATGTTTCTAGTGAAGGTAGCGATGTTTTATACACTTCGCCTTCTCTCATCTTTTGCAACAAGTGAGTTGATTCTAATGTTACTCCGTCTAAATACTCTGCTTCTGCTTCATCATATACACGGAGTGGAATTAAATCTATATCGTAAGCTTGCAGCAATTCTTTTGGTAAATCGGCCGCACTATCCGTAATGATTTTAACGCTCATTTTTAAACCTCTATTCTATTATAAGTATACTAATATAAGAACAATTACCTTTAAATTATATACGTAAAACAGGAATGAAGAAAGAGAAAGTGTTATTAAAGTATTCTATATTCTATGCTCGAAATGTTCAGAAATTAACCTCATTATTAAAATGATTTTTTATAACAGGAATATTGATTCAAATGAAACACCGAATTTTCATTACAATTCATTTTCTTCTATATATAATAAACATATCAGAAAGTTAAGGGGGCTTAAGTTATGGGAATTAAATTCGCTACATCAGAAGACTTAGAATGGATTAATAATCAATATGTGTCAGTGGGATTTGTTCCAAGTGATTTAAAACAAGATAAAGTCGCAATTATCACATACAACGGTGAGAATGTAGGATTAGGACGTTTAGTATATATTGACCAGAATACGATAGAAATGGGCGGTATTTACATACTTCCCGAATACAGAGGCAATAAATTAGCCGGAGATCTCGTCTCTTTTTTAGTACAAGAAGCCAAACAATCAAACGCATCTCATGTCTATTGTATCCCTTTTGAGGAACTTGCCACTTTTTATAAAAAATATGGTTATAAAGAAGTTGATACAGATCAAGAACCTGTTCATCCTACTATCATGGCGAAATATAAATGGTGTTTGCAAGAATATGATAAAAATGTTTTATTGTTTGCATTATAAAATTTAAATCAGTTACGACTGACAGAAGTCCCCTCCCTGACACTTGCTTGAGGAAGGAGACTTCTGTTCGAGTGCTGTTAAAGTGTATTATATTTTTTCACTTGTAACGGAATGGTAACTACATATAAATCAACAGCATAATAAGTAATCCAAATCCCTTTGCCTTCCGCATCAAGCTTTGATTGAAAAAATTGTTCTGAAACTTTTCTTTTCCCCCACTTTTTAGGAAACCATTGAAATACTTTCGGAACATTATATTTCTTGTTGGACCATACCTTTAATCTCCAAAGAACGACAATAACTGCAATAAAGATGATAAGATTAACAAAATCAGAATAGGAAATTTTCAAAAACATATCTTTCTACCTTTTTATTCTTTTTTTATAAATATAACATAATTAAATCATCAACTCTTTCTTCCCTCTAATAAAGTTAAATGCCACGTTACACATCTTTTCTGGTTGTTCCACAACTGTCCAATGACCACATTCCTCAATTTCTACTAATTGTATGTGTGGTATATGTTCTGAAAATAACTCTTTAATAATAGAGGGCGTTAAAATATCGTGACTCCCTTGCGCAATAAGGATAGGAATGTTTGAAAGATGATGTAAATCTCCAGTCACATCATAGTTGTTTCCCATATCTTTTCCGATTGTTTTATTTACTTCGCTGCTAAATGTGATTTTTTCTTTACGTTTTAAAGTTTCTTGAGAGAAAACATAATAGGGGTCTAGTATATGAAGAATATCATATATTGAAGATTCTCCAATTTTAAGTTGCTCCTCCAATTCGGAAAGTTTACGTTGATCATCCTCGGTTAGTCTCTTCTCCAGTTCTTTACTAAACCTTTCTAATCCCTTAACAGTAACACCTATTGCAGCTGTTAACAGTATTTTATTCACTCTCTCTGGGTATGTAGTTGCGTAAAGTAAAGCAAGCATAGATCCCCATGATTCTCCGAATAAGTTCATTTTCTCAAAACCGAATTGTATGCGCAGTGCCTCTAAATTTTCCACTTCATTTTTCATAGAGTATTGGTTATTTTCCGATAGATCTGATTTCCCGCAACCTCTTTGATCATAGAAGACTAGCTGAAACTCTTTTGATAACGGAATCATATGCGGAAGAAAAAAGCGGTGTTCACTTCCTGGTCCTCCGTGGAGAAATACGATTGGCTCTCCTTCACCTATAAGATTAACATACAATTGATAATCGTTGATTTTAATAAAACTAACACTTTTTGTATCCATAATGCCCCCCTATATTCTTACTTTATATTTCATTTCTTCTTTTTTATAAAAATCCCCTTTTCAACAGGTTTATAAAGTAAAACTTTAAGCAGTGGGGATCTTAACTACACGTTAATAAAATTATTATTTTTAGAGATAATTCAAAGTTTGATTAGCCTGTTATGGTAAAGTTAAATTTCATTCCCCATCAATTTTAATTTAATAAAGGAAACAATTTCATGTTTCCACTAAAAAACGTTATAATAAACTGTAGCCTCTACGATTACGTTATAAAGGAGAATGAAACAATGGCTAAAATTAAAGTATATCAAGCAAAAGAAGAACACATGGAAACAGTAAAAGACATTATTGACGTTCAAGAAGAAAACCCAACTGCTGAACATTTACAAATTCTATACACATGTGTATTAGATACAGAGGATATGGCATTGCCTGAATCATATATGGAAGAAGATATTTTAATTGATTCTATTGAAGTAATGGTAAATGTTTCTCAAAATAAATTAAGAGATCTAGGTCCATACGATGTAATTGAAGTACAAAACAAAGGTAAAAAAACTCAAATTTTATTATTAGCAGACGAAGAATACGAAGTAATCGAAGGTTAATTTATAACGTTACATACGAAAAACTCCTTTCTAATCTAGAAAGGAGTTTTTCATTTTCTATGCTTTTGATGTCTCTGCTTTTATCTTTTCTTGTTGTTTCTGGTATACCATTCGTTCATTCCCCATAAAGAAAATAAATACGAATGCTAGGCCGGCTGGAACTAATGCCCACATAAATATCTGAACGATAGAACTAGAAAGGGCTTCAATAATTTTATCTAATATTTGCGGCGGAATTTGAGATCTTGCACCTTCTGAAAGAATCGCTCTTGAATCCCCTAGCACGTTGCTACCCACTCCGCTTCCCATTCCTTTAAACACTTCTTCTAATTTGTCTTGAAAACTTGTTCTTTGAATCATACCAAAGATTGTAATTCCAAGCGTCATCCCTAGTGAACGAACAAAGTTACTCGTTGAAGTTGCTGATCCTCGTTGATTCATACCAAAGTTATGGATTGCAGCCATACCTAATACCGAGAATGAGAAACCTACGCCAAAACCGATAATAATCATATAAATTGTTAACCATACACGGCTTGTTTCCGGTGTTAATGTACTTAATAAGAACAATCCACCTAACATAATAACAGCTGAGATAATCATGATATTACGATAGCTTAACTTTGATGTTAAAAATCCACCTAAATGCGCTGTAACGACTGATCCTAACATCATTGGTAATAGTAATAAACCGGAATTGGTTGCGGACCCGCCATATACGCCTTGAATAAATAAAGGAATATAGACAGTTGCTGACATGAAAGCAGCCCCGTAAAATAACGCGATAATTGTACTCATCCCAAATAAACGCTGTTTAAACATTTCAAACGATATGATAGGTTCTGCCACTTTTCTTTCAATAAAAATAAATATAATCATTAAAATAGCAAATGCTGCAAATAAACTTAAAATAAAAGTAGAATCCCATTCATACTTCTGTCCACCAAGTTCTAATGCAAACATTAAGCAGACGACTGCACCAACTAATGTAATTGCACCAAACCAATCAATCTTTTGTTTTTGGTGAACGCGTGATTCTTTATAGAAGAATACAATAAAAATAAGTGATAGAATGCCTAATGGTAAGTTAATGTAAAACACCCAGTGCCAACTAATATAATCTGTAATATATGCACCAAGTAACGGTCCGAAAATGCTAGATAACCCAAACACTGCACCAAATAATCCACCCATTTTCCCGCGCTTTTCGGGTGGGAAAATATCAAATACTATTGTAAATGCAATCGGAACAAGCGCTCCTCCGCCAATACCTTGAATCGCACGATAAATACCTAACTGCGTAATATTTTCTGCTGTACCACAGAGTGCCGAACCAATCATAAAAACAATTAAACCGAAAATAAAAAACCTCTTTCTACCATACATATCTGATAGCTTTCCGAAAATCGGCATCCCTGCCATTTCTGCTACCATATAGGCGGATACGACCCAGACAAAGTTTTCTAATCCACCTAAATCACCAACGATTGTCCCCATCGCTGTCACAACAATGGTATTATCCATTGATGCCATTAAAATCCCTAGTAATAAACCGGCAACTACAAAACCGAGTTTACTGTTCTTTGCAACCATATTTCTTGCTCTCCCTCTTACACCTATATTTGTTTATGTTCTTTTACAACGGATCTTCCTTTTTGATTAAAACTCGTATGATATTCTACAACACTGATTTCACAGCCAGGGCCAATTGTAACGTTGTTTCCTCTTACTATTTCAGCTACTGTGTGTTCTAAATAAATGTCATCCCCTTCAATAATTGATGTTTGAAGGTTACCAGTATGACTAGTGAAAGGAATAAATCTAGCTTTTTTTCGTACGGTAATCTTTTTTCCACCAATTTCTCTTACTTTACTTCCTTCATAACGCAAAATGATATTAATATTTTCAGCATTTAAAAGCCCTTCATTTTCAAGACCACCAACTAATAAAAGCTCTTCTACTTCAATATCTTCTTTTACTGTAAGACCTCCTTTAATATCTACAAAGTTTCCAGATAGCTTGCCATTCACTTCAAGCATCCCTCGAATTTTTGTTTTGTTTATATGACAATCACGCTGAACTTGTGTATTACCATACACTTTCAAATACTCCGCATGTAAACTCCCTTGTACTTCACTATCCCCATATACAATATACGACTTTGCTGTCATATCACCTCGAACATCACTCGTTCCATATGCCTTAAATTCATTACAGCTCACATCATTTGAAATTGTTCCTTCGCCTCGAATTTTCACCTTATTGTATGCTCCACCAGATGAACTACCAGACCCATTCAAAGTGAGACTATTTTGCTTTTCCATTGCCATTCCTCTCTCCATAAGAAATTAAACTTGCTGAATTTCTTTTACTTTCGCATTTTTATCCACATGAAGAACTCCTGTATATTCAATCAGTCCAATCTCGCAATTTGGCCCTACCGTAACATTGTTCCCTCTTACGGTTTGAATTTGTACGTAATCAATATCAATATTGTCACCTTCTAACAATTCAGCTTCTAAATGCGATCCAAATACCGTTTGAAAAAGTCTACTAAATGCTGTCGCTCTATGCCTTACTTTAATTGTTTGACCACCTATTTCTTTTGCTCTACATGTACCGTGAATATCGATGTCAATTTCATCTGCACTTAGTAAGCCACCGACTGTGAACTGTCCTTCTGACGAAAAGATATCTACTTCGCAATTACCGTCAATCGTCGCTTGCCCACAGATTTTAAGCTCTTCACCTTTCAAAGTACCACCAATTGTTCCTTTACCAGCAATTTTTAAATTGTTAGCCTTTACATCTTTTGTAATCGTTGCTTTTCCATCGATTCGCATGTTTTCAGTATCTACTTTCCCATCAACTTTGCCAGAACCGCTAATTCTTGTACGTTCACTTTTCAAATCACCATTCACATTACCTGACCCGTTGCATTCAAAATCATCGCAATCTATATTTCCATTAACAGTCCCTTTTCCATTTAACTGTACTTTATGAAACTCCCCACCATTAGAAGAACCGTAACCATTTATAATTAATTTTTCTGATCGCATCATTTTCCCCCACTACAATAGTTTTGATTTTAACGCTTCTGTATATTGCATGATTGCTAAACGTACCACTATCTTCGTTCCTTTTTCAAACAGTAAATCATCTACATTTGAAATTAAGAAACATGTAGAAACACCCAGCTTCCGAACCACAACTAATTCGCTATTCTTTTGTTTCATGATTTCATAATGTTCGTGAAGTACTTACAGTATCATCTTGCCTTCTTCCAAGCTAATTTCTCCAGATTGAAGCAATTCCTCTAAAATAAATACATAAAGAATATCAGCAAACTGAAATTCTGCCTGTTTATTCATTTGTTCTATAAAAAATTGTACAACCGGTTCTGAAGCAATACCCTTTCGGATGATGTCTTCTTTCATGAAAGAAATCTCAGATACACTTGGTGAAAACATATTTGCTAGTTCATCAAGCGATAGGTCTTCTTTCATCGTTTGAATTTTATCAATACGCTCTAATATCTTTTCTTTCGGAAAAAATGTTTCTTGCCCTGTAAAAGTCGATTTCCTGATAAACCAATCTTCTGGTATTAAATTCTTTCGTTTCCACCTATATAGTTGCCCGTATGAAATACCAGTCAGTTCCAATAAATCTTTTTTTGAAATTAAATCTGTACTCAACTGTATAACACTCCTTCCTGATAACAACATAACACTGTTACATTGTAAATGAGCGTTTATAAAAACATGCGTAACAATGTTCAAAACCAACCTTTTATTCCATACAAAAAGGCCCTTTCGTACTCCATTTAATACCGAAAGAACCTTTATATATCAATGTTTAAACCATATATGATAAAAATCAATCCAGCCCTGAGAATTAATCATTATATTTTGTACTTTTTCATGTGTACTTATGTGCTGTTTATTACGATATAAAGGAATAATATGAATGTTACGTAACAATGTGTCCTCCACATCGCGTAACAGTGTAATTCGTTTTTCTAAATTAAGTTCAATAAAATATGAATGGAATTGTTCATTCCAATCAAAAGAGCTATGTTGATTTATAAAACTATTTTTCGCAAGAAACATTTGTAAAAAGCTTAGTTCTATTTGCTCACTAATTGTAGCACTATCATGAATCATATCTGCTTGTTCAATTGTTTCTACTTGTAATAATTCCTGCGCATCGAGAAAATGTATTTCAATCGTTATTCCGTACTTTGCACATTCTGTTTGAATCCATTTAGAATCTTCCACATGATCTTGTTCTTTAAACGTATACAAGTATAATACTTCGCCATTATATTTGCTCTTTTGTAGCAGATTATTCATATCCTCTTTTATTCTCCAAACAGTGCGATTTCCTAACAACAATTCATCTGCGACCTCACCGCGTTCTCCCCCTAACTCGTCTATCATTTTGTTACTATGAATCATTTTATATAATGCTTGCCTGAATGTGATATCTTGTAAAGGCCCTTGTTTTTTAGTATTTAACGTAACATATGTTACGTTGGATTCCATTTTAGAAAGTTCTTTATGAGGGCTCTCTATCCCTTTATGCTCGGATTTCATCGAAACGTCATATTCATCCATACTTCTCGGTACATTCCAAAGTTCAATTCGATCAAGAAAGGGGCGTTCACGAAAGTATAAATTATGTGCTTCTAATACAAAGATAGAATCGTTATTTTCTCGTAGTTTAAATGGCCCCGTTCCACTTAAATTTCCTTCCTCATCTTCCGTTACAATAGAACACTGTTCTGTACCTAAAATATGTAATAATAACTTATTTTCTGTATGCAAGTAAATCTCCACAATATATTCGTTTACAATATGGATTTTTTCAACATGTTGCAACATCCACAAATACGGATTATCTTTCTTATTCAGAAACCTATTCAATGTATATGCAACGTCATCAGCAATAAATCGTTTACCATTATGAAACTGTACACCTTTACGTAAATAAAAAGTCCACACTTTTTGATCGTTATTATATTCCCAGTGAAACGCAAGTCTCGGTTCTATTACGTTTGTACTCTCGTTCACATATACAAGCGTGTCATATATATGTTTCACCATATGACATTCGGAACGCATTGTAGCATATACAGGATCCAAAAAAATCTTCGGCCTCATTTCAACTTGTAAACGAAGTACATCTTGTCTACCTTGAGTAGTCATTTCAATTTGATAACCAAATATTGAATTTATCCAAGTTTGGAATTGTTTTTGCAACGATGGAAAATACACAATATATTGTTCAACAAATGCTTTTCCACCCCTTACATCTCCTTGTTTGGTTATTTCTTTCCCATGTTCTAAAATTAAGAAAGCTGGATTCTTTTGAAATGATACCTTTGACCGATTCCCTCTCCCGCGTCCTGGAAACCAACAAACCCAACCTAGCTCTTCTAATTTTTTAATAATAAATTTACTATTACGATCGGTACAAAATAACATTTCCGATATGTTTTGTAGTGATATTTCTATTTTTTCTTCCCCTGTTCTCCCTTTTCCATACTGGAGCCACAGCTGTATATATTGCTCCAAAATAACCATACTTTTCCCCCTAAAAGATGAAAATTTTCCCTCTTTTATTCTACCCTTTTTCATTTTTCACTTCCATCTTAAGATTTCAATATAGAAAGGAGGAAATGAAAAATGAAAGTTCTTATAAAACGCTATAGCAAACCAATTTGGATTCGACTACTAGGTGAATTGTTAACAAGAACGACTGAGGCGATGTTAGCGATAATTTTTATTGTACATGTCAATAAAGCTTTAGAAGGAAATGTCGTCCTGACGATGCTTCTCTTTGGCTTGCAACCTCTTTCTGATATTGTGTTCACAATCATTGCTGGAGGTGTGACAGATAAATACGGCAGAAAGAAAATTATGTTACTTGGATTATTCGTACAGGCAATTGCAATCGGCGGATTTGTTTTTGCTACATCAGTCCCTTTCTTTGCTTTGTTATATGTAATGAATGGTGTTGGCCGCTCCTTATATATTCCTGCTCAGCGTGCTCAAATTGCAGACTTAACTGCACCAGAACAACAAGCGGAAATATTTGCTGTTCTTCAATCAGTAGGAGCAATCGGAGCTGTAATTGGTCCGTTCATTAGTGCCTTTTTTTATAATAGTCATCCTGAATACTTATTTATGATTCAAGCTATGACTCTCCTGCTATATGCCATTCTCGTATGGACGCAGCTTCCCGAAACAGCGCCAATCATTCAAACAGCTCAAAAATCAACACAAGTCACAACAAAGAAAGAATTTATTTTTAAGCATTATGTCGTATTTGGACTTATGATATCTACTCTTCCGATTAGCTTTTTCTATGCGCAAACTGAAACGAATTATCGCGTATTTGCAGAGAATATCTTTCCAAATTTCTTATTCGTTCTCGCATTCATTTCAACTTGTAGAGCAATTATGGAAATCATACTACAAGTTGGTCTTGTCAAATGGTCTGAACGATTTTCAATGCCCAAAATTATCGTGATTTCATATTTTTTCTATACATTGGCTGCCATTGGTTATGGCTATTCCACAACATTATGGTCACTCTTCTTTACACTGCTTTTCCTTACAATTGGTGAAAGCATTGCTTTAAATCATCTACTCCGATTTGTTTCGGGAATCGCACCGAGTCATATGCGTGGATTATATTTTTCTATTTACGGGATACACTGGGACATTTCTCGAACATGCGGTCCGGTTATTGGAGCAATGATATTAGGTCATGTAAATGGCAGTACCCTATTTTATATTTGTGCCTGCTTATTAATAATCGGTGGAATCATTCAAACCTATTTTGTTTCTTCCGTAGAGCGTAACAAAGCAAAAGAGCTGTCCTTATAAAAGAACAGCTCTTTTTTCTTCCCTTTACTAGCCTGCCATATTATTAATACTATCTTCTGGAGAAAATACAGAAATATGATCGACTTTTCCAGTAGAATTTGAAATTACAAATTTCAATTCAAATTGGCCATTCGCTTTATAAATATATATTTTGTCATTCCCATTTACCTTAACTGAAATAGGTTTCCCTAAAACTTTTTCGATGTCTTGTAAAGTAAGTGTGTGAAGCTCTGAATGATTGGAACGAATGTCAAAAATTTGAGATCCTTTATTAAATCCAATAACAACATTTTTATTCGTAAAAGTTGCATACATACCTTTCCCTGCTGGCTCAGTTTTATCAGCTTTCCCCCATACCTTTTCAACTTCTTCAATATCTCCTGTATGTGCAGCAAATGTAACATTCGGTACTTTTCCTTGTTTTGCTTGTTCTAATATATTCTTAATTCGATTACTTTTTTTAGGGTCTATAGATGAATTTGACGGATTTTGTGGCTTTGGTTTGGGATCTGTTGTTTCCGATTTATCTGAAGGTGGTTTTTCATTCTTCTTTTCAGTTGACTGATCAGCAAAAGAATCTGATTTCACTTCAGAATTCTTCTCAGGTGTTTGTGTAGTTAGTCTCTGTTCATCTGAACTCTTACAAGCTGTTAGAGTTAACAATGTCAAACTAAAAAACAATATGAGTATTCTTTTACAACTTTTCATGATTTCAACCTCCTACCTTATCGTATTCACCCTTACATCCAATCCATTACACTCAAGTTAATATCATCATATAACAGTTTCCTAAACAATCTCATCAAAAATACGCTGTATTGTAATAAGCAAAAAATGGTTTTATATTGAAGGAAGTATAAAAATAGGAAACAGATTTGTTGAATTCATTCTAAATAAAAAAACTGCCCTATTTATAGGGCAGCGCCAAATATGTAATTACACTTCAATACTCTTTCCATCTTCAACGATATGGTAAAGTAAGTGAGCTAAATGATGAATCGGACCATATTCTTCCTCTTCTTCATCTGTTTCACCTTGGAATTCAAGGTCATTTAAGTAAAGTGCTAAAAATTGATAGAATAATTTTAAATCAAATCCGTAGCAAGCACTTGGTTCTTCGTGATCTCCCTCATATTGCAACATTAAGTATTGTTCGTTTCCTTCTGCATCTTCTGCATCAAAGAATACAAAGAAACCGACATTTGTATCTAAATCAAATAAATGACGAGTACCATTCTCTGTTGCTTTATTAAAATCCTCTTCACTTAACTTATGTACTGTTGTTGCTTTTGCATTGTCTTCTTGATGAAAGTTTACTGTAAATGATTTCAATGCTGACACCTCCTGATTGTATAACAGTAGCATAACAGATTAGAACACATAATACAAAAATGGATTGCCTACTATTGTAGGCAATCCATCTCATTTCACTTTCGGATCGCGCGAAGTAATAAGCTTACAATAAAAATTAAAACAATGGCACCTATTAATGCCGGAATAATTGCATATCCTCCGATAACCGGTCCAAACGTCCCCAATAACCATGTTCCAAGCCAAGAACCAATAATCCCAGCGATAATATTTCCAATTACACCACCAGGTATATCTTTACCAACGATTAAACTTGCTAGCCATCCTAAAATACCTCCGACAATTAAAGACCATATAAATGCCATATTATTTTACCTCCTTAATTTTACAAAACAAAAATAATGACAAAAAATTATTGCTTACCATTAGTTATGCTACTTTTTTATTGAGTTATACTATCAACTTGCGGATAGTAGAAGTACGATTATACCGAACGATTTAAAGTGACACTTCCATCGCCAACAGCCCTTTTTTTAGAGAAATCATCCATATCTTTATTCTTTGATCTAATTATTCAAAATTGAGTTTAGGGTGGCATGTAAAATCCCACTCTAAAGGTACCTACAAAACGAATAAATATTTTGATATGTTTCTTAAAATTCAGTAAACTGAAAAATGAGTATATGAACAGGGGGGAACATAACTTGAATAATGTCGATTTGTTATTATTAAACCTATCAGAAGTAAGAAGACGAAGCATAAAAGTTTGGACAACTATTCCTGAGGAGAGATTAGATTGGAGACCAGATTCTGAGGCATTGAGTTGTAAAGAGACGATAAGGCATGTTTTAGAAGTTGAATATCTTTATCTACAAATATTAAGAAATCAAGATAATGTCCAAAATATAACATCACCTTTTGAAGCAAAAGTATTTACATCTGTTAAAGACGAGCTCCATTTTGCACAACCATACCATGAACTGTTTATTGATTTTGTCAGATCTTTATCAAATGAAGAATTAGAAAATATAAAAATAGATCGTTCAAACCTAACTGAACTTGGCTACACGGGCTATATTCGTTCTTTAGGTGACATGCTACTACGAATCGCGTATCATGAAGGTGTTCATACAGGACAAATATTAGATTATATGAGAACGATGCAGATAGACCGACCGGATATTTGGGACTAAAGTCCTTGATATTTACATATTTAAGGGAATAATTCTCTTTTAATTAAGCATACTATTGTATTTTCTAACACAGATTGTTCTTGCTTCTTCACGTATTCATATATACCATCTAAGAACAATCTGGTTTCAACATTGTTCTCATAAATTCTCTTTTAAACGCTTGATAATTAAAATCAACAGCAATTCTTTGTACAGGTCTATTATCAAATCTTTTCAGTTCAGCAATCTCTCTAAAATCAGCTACACTTTGCCCTCTTGTTTCATCATTTGTTGTACTTATCCATATAGCAGACTTTTTATATTCAAAGATATTATCATTGATTAATGAAATGAATGGTAATAGATCATGAATCGGACTTCCACCAATTCCAGGGTATTCTTTTTTATAAAAGTTTTCATAATAAAAATCAATCATTGGCTTAATTAGTTTTGCTTGCCCTGTTCCTTTTTGATGAATAACGTTTACCATTTGAGGAGTAATAAGTGCTCGCTGCGTTACGTTTAACGGATAAACACTAACATTCTTGGCATATTTCATGACAATATTAGTAGCCATTGGGTCTCCATAAAAGTTAGCTTCTGAAACAGGAGTAACATTACCTGGAAATAAAAATGCACCGCCCATTATATAATAAGAGCATACTTGGTCCATTACATCTGGATACAAAAGAAATAGTGTCGCAAGTGAAGTTAAACGTCCTGTCGCCACAATAATAATATCTTCTGGACATTGTTCAATAAGCTTAATGACTTCGCAAAAGTTTTCTCTTTCCGGCCCTCTCATTTTCGCTGGAATAATTGATCCCAAACCGTGATCTCCATGGATTTCTGGAAAAAACAAAGGATCTTCCGCCGTCATCGGCCGACTTGCTCCTTTTATTATTTTTACCTTCGTAGCATAGTAGTTCTCTAAAAAATAAACATTTTCGGTTACAATCTCTCTTGAAATGTTACCATAATCGGCCACAACCCCAAGGATATCAATATTACATGTTTTATCAGCATAAATTAAAGCAACTGCATCATCGATACCAAAATCTCCAAAAAAGATTATTTTTTTATTAACGCCTCTCACCCTCCTCACCATATTCTACTATTATTATTATGTAGAAAAGACAAGGCGGTGAAACAGTTTAAAAGAAAAAACCACCTATTTATTGGTGGTTCCCAGCTTTTTATATGATAAATATGCTAACACATTCTTACTGTTTTCATACTTCGGGTTATTTCCTTTTCTCGGCTCCCTCGTATGTGTTTTTTCAAATCCAGTAATTTCAGGCATGTTCTCCAAAAAATCAACAATCTCTTTTTCAGTTCCCTCAATACGTACACGAATCATTATGACTACTCCTCAATCCTATTTTCTCTATAACAAGTATAACGTACTCGGGAAAGACTGCAAGATAATTATCTTTTTAAAGTTGCACTTTTCTGGCAAACAAAGAGTGCCATCTCAGTATAGAACGATTCAACTTTATTATTTTCAACATGTATTTTGAAAAACTCCTTCATTTCATTGGAGGTTTTCATCATGCAATCTGTTAACTTTGAACGGATTTCCTGTGGTACATCCATCATATTGCACCACCAATCAAAATCAAATTGTTTCTCAAATGTGAGGCATGATTGCATTTGCAAACCATTTTTCTCTAATAATGAAATCCATTCTGTTTTTTTCAGCGCGCGCCTATGGCTCGGATCTCGCTTTTTCTCAATAAAGTTATAAAATGTATCGTATTCATTATTTTCAGGAGCAACATTGTCAATTAATATAAATAACCCATTTTCTTCTAACGTGCGATGTACTTCAAAAATAAATTGTGAAGGATTTGAGAAATGATGCGCTGCAATACGACACACAATTGTATCAAACGATTCATTAGAAAATGGTAAATCCTCTGCATTTCCTATAACAAATGAAACATGATCATGTCCATTAGCATGAATGAATTTTTTTGCTTTTTCCAACATTTTTTCCGTTAAATCAAGAGCGACTACGCTTTTGAATAATGGCGCTAGCGTATTCGCTACATGCCCACCACCTGTAGCAATATCAAGAAGACGAGTATTTTTACGATTTTTTACTTGCTGAACTAAATATTGCAAATCTGATCCTTTTGCATGAATTTGACTTTTGACATACTTTTCAGCGTTACTACCAAACTGAGTCTTTACAAGTTCTTCATTACTCATTCTGGATCATCTTCTTTCTACATATATTTACATATTCTTTTCAGCAAGAATACGCAAATCTCCTCTTTTAACTAGACTTTGAAAAAAGTCTCTTATCTCTATGTGTAAACAACAATGTAATTCCTCTCTATTCCTTTTTTACTCAATGAACTAATAGCTCTATTTCTTTCTGACTTTCCTCTCGCTTCATATATTCACGTACATTCGTACTATATGCTTGTACGATTAAGGACAGTGACAATACGAATAGTTTCTTTAACACATTCTCTTCATACTCATCAATCCAATCCTTTGCCTCTACACAATGATTCAAAATCGATGTATAGAAACTCCCAAATTCAATTTCTGTTTTATCCACTCCTATTTCTCTTAGCAATTCTTTACATAATAACGAGCGCTTCTTAATAAAACGCGGAAAGTAATACGCATAAATCATTTCACGGCACTTTTCTCTAATCATTTCTTCAAATTTTATATGATATATTTCAATTCCTACATAGAATGTTCCTCTCATTCCCCCACTATACTCTCGTAAAAAATCTTCAATTGTATGATACGTATAATCTTCGTGTGTTTGATTCATATATACCAAAACACCACTAGCATTCACAATATATTTAGGAACTGCTATGTAATAATAAACCACCCAAAAACAAAGTTTTTCTAGTATTTCCTCTTCTTGTTCCTGTAAAAATTGGTCAAGCAGTTTCTTGAAAAATTGTTGTACCATCAACTCGCCTCCCCTCATATATTTTAAATTTATCCTCGTCTACTTTCCAATGTGTAAAATTTGTTTTTAGCCCTACAAAAACAAATTTTTATCTAAATCAAAAAGATTGAACTTTGATTATCAAACACGTAATATAGACTCTGGCTCTAAAAAATAATGATTAACATATAGGAATGAAAAGGAGGATTTATATACGATTTTTTCTATTTTAAAAGACTGTGAGGTTTTGTTATGTGGCGTAATAGAAATGTCTGGATTGTTCTAATCGGTGAATTTATTGCCGGACTCGGTTTATGGCTAGGGATTCTTGGCAATCTAGAATTTATGCAGAAATATGTTCCTTCTGATTTTATGAAATCAGTCATTTTATTTATTGGGTTATTAGCCGGTGTTTTAGTTGGTCCTATGGCGGGACGAGTAATTGATCAATATGAAAAAAAGAAAGTTCTCCTTTACGCAGGCTTTGGCCGCGTTATCAGTGTGATTTTTATGTTTTTCGCTATTCAATATGAGAGTATTGCCTTTATGATTGTTTTTATGATCGCCATTCAAATTTCGGCAGCTTTTTATTTCCCTGCTTTGCAGTCTGTTATTCCGCTTATCGTTCGTGAGCATGAATTATTACAGATGAACGGTGTACATATGAATATCGGAACGATTGCTCGTATTGCTGGAACCTCCCTAGGCGGTGTTCTTCTGGTCGTAATGAGCTTACAGTATATGTATGCATTTTCAATGGCTGCCTACTCTTTATTATTCCTTTCGACCTTTTTCCTACAATTCGAGGATCGAAAATCTAATATATCAAGTAAAAAGGCAGCGAAAGATAATAGTTTTATAGAAGTATTTCGTATTTTAAAAGGGATTCCAGTCGCATTCCGTGCACTTATTTTAAGTATTATCCCCCTTTTATTTATCGCGGGTTTCAATTTAATGGTAATTAATATTAGCGAAATGCAACATGATCCAACAATTAAAGGGTTTATTTATACAATTGAAGGTATAGCTTTTATGTTAGGTGCTTTCGTAATCAAGCGTTTATCTGATTATTTTTCACCTGAAAAATTGCTTTATTTCTTTGCATTCTGTACTGCTGTTGCACACCTCTCACTATTCTTTAGTGATGTGAAATGGATGGCGCTTGTATCATTTGGCCTGTTTGGATTTAGTGTTGGCTGTTTCTTCCCTATTATGTCGACAATTTTCCAAACAAAAGTTGAAAAAAGTTATCATGGGCGTCTTTTCTCATTCCGCAATATGTTTGAAAGGGTTATGTTCCAAATTGTCTTACTTGGAACAGGCTTCTTCTTAGATACAATTGGATTACAGTATATGGTGCTTATTTTCGGTGTTATTTCATTATTTATTATTTTTATGTCCTTATCAAAACAGAAGCAGACGAATAAAAATACTTCCCAAGTATCAAACATGTAAAATCCATCTCAATTTTGAGATGGATTTTACCTTTATTGTAAGAGTTGACCTAAGTCCCCGGTTATTACATTCCCGCTATTGGCTTCATCCGTATCAATATGCATATCTAATGCGTACGTATCTTTTACACGAATTAATACTCGATTAAAAACTAATCCTCTGTCTCCTTCTACTTTAACACTTACATACTGTCCATCTTTCACTTGAAATTTCTCAGCATCTTGAGACGTCATATGGATATGACGTTCAGCAATAATTACACCTTTTTCAATTTTTAAAGATCCCTTTGGACCAATAAGAGTAATCCCTGGTGTTCCGTCAATATTGCCTGATGCCCGAATCGGAGCATCCACCCCTAATTTGCGTGCATCTGTTTTTGAAATTTCAACCTGCGTAAATTTCCGAATAGGACCAAGGATACGAACCTTTGAAATTTCTGCTTTGTCAGTCTTAATGGTTACTGTTTCTTTTGCTGCAAACTCTCCTGGTTGTGAAAGTTCTTTTGCAACCGCTAGCTCATATCCTTCCCCAAAAAGTTTTTCTAAATCTTCGTTTGTCAGATGGATATGCCGATTTGATACACCAATTGGAATTTGTTTCACCTAAAACACCTCTTCATTATGTAATAGTATTCCTAATCTTTAGCTTTCCCTTCTTTTTCTTTTTACACAACTACGTTTTGAATTCTGCCCCAAAAGTGATAAAATATAATTATGTGTTTTCAGAATAATAAAAGAATATACAAACTACAGAAATGAAAGCACAGTTTTTTAGGAGGGGTTTTGATGACTTATACGTTGGCAACTAGAATGAAAGCATTTCAATCTTCTATATTTAGTGAACTAGCAGCTTATAAAAAAGAAAAAATTGCAGCAGGTCACAAAATGATTGATTTAAGTATCGGCAATCCAGATATGCCTCCTGCTGATATTGTAAAAGAAGCTATGATACATACAGCAAGCGGAAAAGAAAATTACGGTTATACTTTAACAGGTATTCAAGAATTTCACGAATCAGTAACTGAATATTACGATAACACTCACAATGTTACATTAGATCCAAACAAGGAAGTTTTATTATTGATGGGTTCCCAAGATGGACTTGTTCACTTACCTATGGTATTTGCAAATCCAGGTGACCTTATTTTAGTACCTGATCCTGGCTATACAGCATATGAAACAGGCATTCAAATGGCAGGTGCAAAACCCTACTTCATGCCTTTAAAGAAAGAAAATGACTTTTTACCTAACTTACAAGACATCCCTGAGGAAATTGCTAAACAAGCAAAAATGATGATATTAAACTTCCCTGGAAATCCAGTTCCAGCAATGGCTCATGAAGATTTCTTCAAAGAAGTAATTGCGTTCGCAAAACAGCACCATATTATTGTCGTACATGATTTCGCCTATGCTGAATTTTATTACGATGGAAAGAAACCAATCAGTTTCTTATCTGTTCCTGGCGCTAAAGAAGTTGGTGTTGAAATTAATTCCCTATCCAAAAGCTATAGCTTAGCTGGTAGCCGCATTGGTTATATGATTGGAAATGAAGAAATTGTAGGTGCACTAGCGCAATTTAAATCAAATACAGATTACGGCGTATTCTTGCCAATTCAAAAGGCTGCATCAGTTGCCTTGCGTCAAGGGGCTGATTTCTGCGCAAAAAACCGCATCATCTACCAAGAACGTAGGGATACGTTAGTTGACGGATTCGCTTCTTTCGGATGGCATGTTGATAAACCAGCTGGTAGTATGTTCGTATGGGCCGAAATACCAAAAGGTTGGACTTCATTAGAATTTGCTTATGCATTAATGGATCGTGCGCATGTTGTTGTAACCCCTGGCCATGCTTTTGGACCTCATGGTGAAGGTTTTGTTCGCATCGCACTTGTCCAAGATAAAGAAGTATTACAACAAGTTGTTGAAAACATTAAAAATAGCGGTATTTTCTCTCTTGAAAGAGCAGATGCATTAGTCAAAAATTAATTACAAATCCCCTGCCCATTTTTAGCAGGGGTTATTTTCATTTTTCTTTTGAAAATTAGGAGGTACATATATGAATATGAAAAATATTAAAGACACTCTCCCTCATCGGCATCCATTTTTAATGATTGATAGAATCACAGAAATTGAAAATGAAAAATCCGTAAAAGGATACAAACTAATTACAAGTAACGAATGGTTTATAAATGAGCATCAAAACAGTATGCCTCATATGCTAATTGTAGAGGCACTTGCACAACTTGGAGCATTCGTAGGAACAAGTGGGTCGAATGGATTAGGATTTCTCTCCTCATTAGACGGTGTAACATTTAACGGAACTACTATACCTGGTGACAAGCTAGATTTACAATATGAAGTTCTGCGGAATAAACGAGGGTTTATTCTCGGAAAAGGAATTGCTTCTGTAAATGGAAAAACGATTGTTACAGTTGAAAAATTACTAGTTTATATTACACAATAAAGATTGTATTTTAAATGTTCACTATAATAACTATACAATGACAAGGGGTACAAAAATGAAGAGCGCCGTTGGTATTGATGCTGGGGGAACACTAACAAAAATTGCTTATTTTAATCAAGACAATGAATTACGTTTCGAAAAATTTTACTCCCATGAACAAAACAAAATTAAAGATTGGTTACATAACAATAAATATATAAATAGACTATCTATAACTGGTGGTAAAGCTGAGCAATTACAAACGTTATTTTTAGGAAAATATAATATAGAGCACCTTGCAGAATTTGACGCCACGCTTTCAGGTGTTCATTACCTCATTGATGTAGAAAAGCACCTTATCAATAACTTTGTTTTAACCAATATCGGTACAGGTACATCCATTCATTATGTCCAAAATACCGAGTATATTCGTGCTGGCGGAACAGGGGTTGGTGGAGGCACTATCATGGGATTATCAAAGCTATTAACAAACATAGATCATTTTGAAGAAGTCATCGGGCATACAAAACTAGGATCTAGGCGGAGTCTTGATATTACAGTTGGAGATATTTATAACGGCATTCTTTCTCCTATTGATAGTAACTTAACAGCTAGTAATTTCGGAAAAGCTGCTATTCATGAACCTGATTATAACAAGTCCGATTTAATCGCCACCCTTCAAGGTCTTGTTGGTGAAGTAGTTACTGCATTAAGCCTTCAATTTGCAGAAGCAAAAGATATAGATCATATCGTTTATATTGGATCTACACTTTCAAACAATAAACATCTACGAGAGATTATAAGTAATTATACCGTGTATCAAAATAGAACACCTATATTCTTACAAGATCATGGCTTCAGTGGAGCTATAGGTGCTTTATTGAGTGCAACAAAATAAATTTATTACACAAAGGAGGCTTCTGTGAAAGAAAAAACATTACTTAAAATTGAAAAAGACATCGAAAATCATGACTTAGGAAAAGCAAGAGAGCGCCTTCACGGCTTAATTCATTCTTATCCTAGTGACCTGTCACTTCGCAAAAAATTAGGTGATATCTATTTTAGGTTACACTATCCAACAATGGCTGGACGATATTGGTATCTTGAAGAAAACAAAACGCCCGAAATGATTCAAGCATGCCAACAATTTGAAAAATCGTTGGGCAACAGCCCTAATGAGATTGTAAGAGCTTTGAAATTTAAAGGTGATTCCGCAATAATTAATAATTTATCATTAAAATATAGCTGCTCAGTTATACAAAGTCGTGTAATAGAACAAATTGCACAAGAACCTGAAGAAACGTGGAAAGATAACTTAGTTCACATTGGATGTATTTCTATAGTAGCTGCAATCTTTGTTTCTACTTGTATTGGTCTGTATACCATTTTCAATTGGTTATTTTCATAATATATGATTCAATAAAAAAACTGGCATGTAAGCCAGTTTTTTTATTGAATCTTTTCCTTTTCTAACATATACGTATCTGTAGAAACAGACTGTAAGAACGTATTCATCTCCCCTACAGAATAAATATATAACTCATGCATCGCACGCGTACAAGCAGTATAAAATAATTTCCGTTCACTTTCCCTGCCGTATTTTTCCGTTGATGCATCATAGATGATAACTGCATCAAACTCTACCCCTTTCGATAAATACGATGGGATAATCAAAATACCTTCATCAAACGAGCTCGTTTCTTTCTTAATAAGACGAACTGGCAATGATGTTTGCAGGGCATGGTATGCTTCTTCACTTTCTTCCGCTGTTTTACAAATAACCGCAATTGTCTTGTGACCATCTTGTTGCAGTTGTTTGATTTGATTCATAATCTTTTTATGATGCTCCTCCCGATCTTTCACTTCTGTTATAACCGGTTGCATACCATCACGCTGAAACGGTTCAATTTCATCACCATTCGTAATTAACTGCTTCGTAAATTCAATGATTTGTTTTGTGGAGCGATAACTACGCGTAAGAACAATTCTTTCACTTAGTTCTTCCCCATACAGCGTACTTAACTGCGAAAATTCATTCTCTGACGCATGTTCATAAATAGTCTGATTAAAATCACCTAGTATTGTCATTTTTGTATGCGGAAATATTCGTTTCAAAAATGCATATTGAAATGCAGAATAATCCTGCGCTTCATCAATAAATACGTGCTGCACAGATGTATTTTTTTGCAATTCTTCCAGTTGATCTTTCAAATATAAATAAGGCGTTGCATCTTCATATGACATATAAAAATCTTGTATTTTTTCTATTGTTTCTTTACATATTTCATTCCATCTTTGCGGTAATTTATGTTCTTCTACAAGTTGTTTAGCGAACTCAGGATCTTTAAATAACTGTATATAAAGTGCCGGTGTATGAATGAATTGTAAATTTTTCACACGTCTTTTCAGCGGTTTAAAATGCTCTTTTACAACAATTGCTGCTAGCATCTTCTGTTCCCGCTCAAAATCATCAAATGCACCATTTGAATGTTCTTCTTCTCGTTGCAATTGATGATACACTTTCGCATATGTTTCTTTATCTAATAACTGTATTTCTTCTTCCACCCATAACTCTTTTCTCTCTATTTTTTCTTGTTTTCTTAACTCTTTTAATAACCACTCAGAAATTAATTTTATTCGATTTGGAATTCGGATTGAAGAATCAAATTCATAAAACTTTTCTTTCATTTGTTCTTTAGAGATTAATACTTTCCCTCTAAATTTTATATCTTTAAATAACATACCTTCTCGTTTTAAATAAGATACATACTGATTTACTACTTCAATAAAATCAGTACTTGCTTTATATTTAATTCCTTCTAATCGTGTTTCATAGCTCTCTTCTTCCATTCTTGTCAATACATATTCCATCTGTGTAAATGGATCTTCTAATTCAAATTTCTTATCAATATGACGTGCTAAGTATTCTTGGAATGTCGTTTGCTTCATATTGTCTTCACCAAGTTCTGGCAGTACTGTGGAAACATAGCTATTAAACATCGAATTTGGAGAAAAAAGAATGATTTGATCAGCGTGTAATGTCTTACGATAACGATACAATAAATATGCGATGCGCTGAAGTGCTGCCGATGTTTTACCGCTTCCTGCAGCTCCTTGCACAACCAGCAAACGACTTTTTTCATTCCTAATAATTTGATTTTGTTCCTTTTGAATTGTTGAAACAATGCTTTTCATTTGTGTGTTCGCGTTATTTCCTAATACTTCTTGCAATAATTTATCGCCAATCGTAACACCTGTATCAAACATACTTATAATTTGACCATTCCGAATCACATATTGCCTTTTTAATGTCATTTCACCCGAAATCGTATCATTAGGTGCCATGTATTTTGCTCTTCCTACAGAATAGTCATAATACAAACTTGATATAGGGGCTCGCCAGTCATATACAAGAAATTGTTCTGTAGTTTCATCGTAGAATGAGTGAATACCAAGATAAATAGCATCCTCACTTTTTTCACCGTCTTCTAAAAAGTCTACCCTTCCAAAGTATGGTGATTGCTGTAATCTCTGTAATCCTTTTAGTTGATTATAAGCATGGCGATGACTTTGTTCTCGTTCGGATAATAGCTCTGCTTGTTGCTTAATACTTGCTGCCGTTTCTATAGCCTCTTCTGTATTATCAACATTCACAGTTACATCGTCCCAAAAATGTTTGCGAATCTGGACAACATCTTTTGTTGTTGCACTTGTATAACGTTCTAATGTATCAATATGTTTTTCAATCTTTCCAACTACGTCTTCCACACGATGTTGTTCCTGTTTCCATTCTTGACTTGTTTTTTCCATATCGCCACTCCTTATCAACTGATCGTTCTGATGCTCATTGTTTGATGCAATACAGTAAAACTTTAATCAGCCCCCACCCAACTTCTTTACTTTCGGTGAATTTTAAAACGGGGACTTGCCACCTGTTAATGCGGGATAAAATTTTTCAACAAACCGTTTGACAAACAAGCAAACAGTTTGTTATAATTAAATTGGGTAATTATTGAGTTTTTTACAATAGAATAAACAATGAGCGTTTTTTCATTTTAACACATATATATGAAAAAGCAACAAAAAGGAGATACAAATTTGTATCTCCTTTTTTTATTTTGAAAGTTCTACTTCAAATTCTATTATCGATTCTCCACTTTCCCCAATACGTTCAATACTCACCTTTTCAATTAAACATCGCAATCGCATGCTTAATCTCGGCATCTTCTCTACAATTTCTATTGCCTGTTTTTCATTTTCTTTTCGTCCAACTGTAACGTGCGGTATGTAGGGTATATCACTTCGTAAAAATTCCGCTAACGGCCCTTCGTATAACGTATCATGCAACTTCTTTACTTGTTCTTTCCCTTTTTCAACATTTAAAAAGATATATTCTCCTTCATTGCGAATGTGATTAGTAAACTCAATCGCTATCGGGGGAATCCCTTCTACCTTTTCAATTATATGCTGTTTTAATGCATCCTTAGAAATTGCACTTTCAAAAGGAAATACGAGTGTAATATGCGGCTTGATTAACCCAAATAAAGGATCGTGTTTTTGTCTAATCGTTTCAATTTCATCTAGTTGTGTTTCGTCTTGAAAAAACAAAATCGTACGCACTTTCCATCCCTCCTTCACCTCTATGAAACCGCCTGAAAAACCTTTCTAAACTTCATATAGCAACCAATTCGCCACGGTACAATATAAGAAATCGCAACAACATAAAACAATAATCCTATCGTTTGCTGATCTAAATTAATGATATATTGCCTTGAGACATATCTTAACGCTACAATACCAATAAACGTCATAAGAAAAGCTACACTTTTTTTCGTATATATGTTGCCATCTTCTCTTCTTTCATAGTTTGTAAGGATGATAAGTGGAATCGCGAAAAGAAATCCAAATAACATCGCAAAACTAATGTACAATGTGGCTGGATGAACAGGGCCAAAAAACATAAAAATACCTGGTGATAAAAATAATAGCGGCAATAAAATTCGCTTTCCATTTCCTTTTATCGGTTTATGCATAGAGCGGTAACGTCTCCATAAAATTAGCATTGCAATACATAAAAACATCATTACTAATGAAGATGTATCTCTCATATGTTTTCCTTCTCTCCTAAAATATCTATTTAACACTATTATACAATTTATTAAACCATTTGTTCTAGAGAAATTTTACGAATAAAGATGCCACTAACCAGGAAGTAAAGTATAATTAGCCCAATGGAAATGATGATAAACGAAGGGATATTCATCAAAACTTCAGTTTTTGTAAGCGTCATTTTTAAGCCTGTATTATAACATACACTTGTTAAGCCTATAAAAAAGATCGAACCAATTGCGCATCCAATCCAGTTAAATCTTTGCTGGAAAATAACAATACCTTGGAAAAGGCTTGCGACCGTAACATACAGTAAAAACTGTACAAAGAACTGCTCAATTGAACCATCTAACAAACTATTACTTTCTATATGATAAAATAGACCCGGTAAAAAAAGAATTTGAAGAAGCGAAAAAAATGCTGATTGTAAAACAATATAACAAATCGATCCAATAAAAAATTGTAACCTTGTTGCTCCAAAAGAAACTGCTAAGTGAAATAGATCTAACTGTATAAAGAAAGTACTCACTACAATGAAAAATATAACCGCAATAGAAGGATTGTTAATAACATCTTGCAAAAAGCCAATTCGTATATCTTTTATATCTATGAAATTCGGTAAAATTTGAATAATGAACGCCAAAGCCCAAAATACGAAAATAGCTTTGTAATGATAATTGATTTGTAATTTCAACTGTTTCATTAACATCTTCACTTTACATCACCATCCGTTATATAAATAAATAATTTCTGAAACGAAACCCCCTCAATTTCTAAATCCTCACTTTTGATATAATCATAGTCTTCCTCAGAAAACTCTCCCCACATAACACCAATCCCTTTGTTCCCAAAGTATTCTCGATGAACAACATGTTTATTCATCATAAATTCATCTATTTTATCTTTTCGTCCTGATATGTAATGGGCTTGCTGTAAGAAATCTTCAACAGCTGATTGAACAATTACTTGCCCATCCTTCAAAATCAACACATCTTCGACAATATGCGCTACCTCTTCTACTAAATGCGTCGATAAAATAATTGTTCGCGGGTGATCACCATAATCTTCTAATAAAACGTTATAAAACAAGTCTCGGTGTGCTGCATCTAAACCAGTCGTCGGTTCATCAAAAATAGTAATGGGTGCCCGGCTCGCTAACCCTTTAATAATTCCAACAACAGTTTGCATACCATGCGACAACTTATGGTACTTTTCGTTTACATCCATTTGAAACTTAACTACAAGTTCCTCCGCAAATTCTCGGTCCCAATTTGGATAAAATAGGTTACATAGCTTAAAGATTTCTTTCACTTTATAACTCGAATAAATCTCCTCTTTCACTTTAACAAAACAAATGTTTTGCAACGCATGACTATTTTCATACACATCTTCACCAAATATAGATACGCTTCCTTCACTTGAAACAATTTGTCCAGTAAGAAGGTGTAGTAGTGTCGTTTTTCCAGCCCCATTTCTACCAAGCAAACCATATATTTTATTCTCTTCTAGCGAAAAAGTTAATCCATTTACAGCTATCTTTTTCTTATATTGTTTTGTTAATCCTTCAGTTTTAATTGCGATTGTCATTCTTCCCCCTCCTTTGCGGCCATTTGAATCATTTGAATGAGCTCCTCTTTTGAAATTTCAAGCACTTTCGCTTCTTCCAACACTTTAGGCAAAAATTCATTTTGAAAAGCGCTTTGCCGCTTCTTTAGTACCACTTCCTTCGCTCCCTTTGTAACAAACATTCCAATCCCCCTCTTTTTATATAAAATCCCTTCATCAACTAACAAATTTACTCCTTTCGCCGCTGTAGCTGGATTAATTTGTAACATCTTTGCAAATTGGTTTGTTGACGGAACCTTTTCTTCTTCAAGTAGGATCCCCTTTAAAATATCCGATTCAATCGTTTCTGCGATTTGTATGTATATTAACTTATTTTGTTCAAGAGATTGTTTCATATTTTCACCCCCTCAGGTTCATAGGTTCATTACTTATGTAATTAACCATATCACAAGAATATATTTCCATTCAATATTTTTCCATGATTTTTCACAAAAAAAAGAAGTATCATACCTTGGAGGATGATACTTCTCTATAAAATCGTTGTATTTTCTATACACAACCTTAATTTCTTTTCATTCAAACCATTTTGACAAAAATCAAACTTCTTTCCCTTTAATAATTTGGTTCGATCTACCACCTGTCCTAAATGATAACTTGTATGCTCAACTAAATGAAACAAGCTATGTATGTCTATACGAGTATTTTCATTATAAGCTTTAACATACTCTTGTTTCCATTCATCAAATATTCCTTGTATAATTTCAGATAACGTTTTGGAATCCAACCGCATAACCGGAAAGTATTCTTCAATCCCGTTTTCAAAGTGTATATTCGGATTCGAATAACGACTGCTATTCCTTTTTATATGCTCACAAATATGTAATACAATGCCACCAATTGAATTGACTGTCCCTTCTGTTTTCCACAACTCGTCCTCATTTAAGTATCCAATTGTTTGCAGTAGTTTAGGCAAATAATGATCATACATTCGGTGATAGGCAATCTTGTAAAACAACTCTACTTTCATCCTCCATCTCTTCACTCAGCTTAATCTTTTCATTTAATCAATTTCTTTAAATACTTACAAAACCACGCTTCACTTTCCCCATAATAAATACGTAAATTTATTGAAATCACCTTCCGAAAAATACGCACTTTAATCAAAATTAAAAATTTTCATTTTTCATGTTTACAATTATCCACTAATTGTATATAATTACTAACGTAAGAAAAAAATTCTAAAAGGAGGTCGAATAAAATGATGAAATTAAAATTACATGTTGCACCTGTTTTACAATTAAATATGAATTCGACCACCCTAATGGAGAATTGAAAATCGTTCGGTATTTTCTTTAATTAACAAATTCGCCACAGGAGGTCGTATACTTTCCTGTGGCTTTTTCACGCCCTGCCGCAGGAGAACTATATCATTCTGTGGCTTTTTTGTGCGATTTTTTAATCTCTAACACTATTTCTTTTCGAAAGGAGCAAATATCCAATGACTTTTCACGTACTATTTTTCAGCATTACAATTCAGCGAAAGCAATTATCTGAAGTCGAAATGATGCACGATCTACACATTGAAAAAGCTATGAGTGATATAAAGGAGCGTCAAAGTCCTTACAGTATGTAATTCCTTTACGAAAGGAGGAATTCATTTATGACTTTTCATATTTTCTTTTTTACGATTACTCTTCAGAAGGAATCTTTATCTGAAACTGAAATTTTACGTAAACAGCAATTAAAAGAGATTATAGACAAAGTAAGAGATCGTAAAAGTTCTTATTATAATCAAATGTATTAAAAAATAGTTTTCAAAAGGAGCAATCATCTAATGAAATTTCGAGTATTCTTTTTAACCATTACGATTCACAAAAGTAATTTTTCTGAGACTGAGATTTTACATGAACAGCAAATTCGAAAAATTATGACTGAAACAAAAGAGCGTCAAGTTTCTTATTACAACCATATGTACTAAAAACTCATATTAAGAGGAGGATTCACCTAATGAAATTACAAGTATTCTTTTTAACCATCACGATTCAAAAAAACAAACTTTCCGAGTTTGAAATGTTACACGAACAACAAATTCAAAATGCTATGGATGAAGTGAAAGAACGGCAACTCCCTTATTGCAGTCACCTATAATTCCTTTACGAAAGGAGGAATTTATGTATGAAATTCCATGTTTTCTTTTTAACAATTACGATTCAAAAGAAGCGATTATCTGAAGCTGAAATTGCACAAGAACAGCAATATAAAAAGATTATGGATGACATCCGAGATTGTAGAAGCAAATACTATACGCATCTATAATGATCTAACTTAAATATAATGAAAGGAGAAGATTAAGATGTTAATGGTGCGCTGCAAGGAAATGATTTGGATTATTGAGAGGGATTCCACATAGTCTACAATTTTTTAAAAGGCTAATTCTTTCAAAAAAATCAGTAAAAATTACACAATAAAAATGCCTAGTTCTCATTTTAAAACTAGGCATTTTTATTGCTCTAAATCATCATAAAAAAGATACATCACTTAAAGCAATGTATCTTTTATGATTCCTATCAATACTTTTTATTTCCGATTATTTCTTTTCATCTTAAATAATCTCACCAAATTTGAAACAATTGTTTTCGTCACAGCGTAAACTGGTACTGCTAAAATCATTCCAATAATACCAGCGAAATTACCTACACCAAGAATTAACACAATAATTGTTAAAGGATGGATATTTAATTTCGAACTCATAATACGCGGTGAAATGATGTTACTCTCAAATTGTTGCACAATGGTTACGATAACGATTACCCAAGCTGCTTGCACCGGGGATACGAATAAAGCAACAATAACAGCTGGTGCCGCTCCAATAAAAGGGCCTAAATTTGGGATAATATTTGTAAATGCCGCTATAATTCCTAAAACGAAGGCATATGGCAAATCAATAATTACATAACCTATAAACGTAAATGCCCCAACAAATAAACAAACTAATGCTTGCCCTTGAATATACGCAGATAACGTTTCATTTGTTTCTTTTAAAATGCGCAGTCCTTCTTCACGATACGATTCTGGTAAAAAACTAACAGCTTTCCCTGGGAATGCATGACCATCTTTAAACATGTAAAACAAGATAAATGGTACTGTAAATACGACTAATGCAACGTTTGTAATAATACCAAATAAAGCCGTTGCACTCGACGTTATCGTGTTTGGTATTTCCTTTAAATACTCAATTGCGTTTTGTTCAATCGTTTCAATCGATACATAATTTTGTGTAGCTAACCATTCAAATAGCCTATGATGAGATAATTCTTGTATGTATACTTTCCCCTCTTTAATATATGTTGGCATGTTTTTCACTAGGTCCATTAGCTGCTGTGAAATCGTCGGAACGACTACACCAATTGCGACTGCAGTCAGTGAAATGATAAAAACATATAACAACAATATCGCTAAGCTTCTAGGAACTTTTTTCGCCTCTAAAAACACTAATACAGGATTAAAGATAAAGTATAAAAACAAAGCGATTAAAATTGGGAAAAATAAAGTTGAAATGAATATGCCAATCGGTTGAAATAAAAATGATATTTTTGTGCAAATAAATATAATCCCTACAACCATTAGCACTTCTAATGTCCAAAAGTGCACTTTCGATTTCAAAAAAACGGCCTCCTTTAAACTAGCACTTCCCTCTATTGTATCAAAACATCTATGAATTTTACACGCTATTTTCATCTTCAATGTTCCAAAATACGAATAAATACACTACAATGAGATTACATACAAATTTGCAGGGTAAAAGGTGATAAATATGACGCAATGTATCATTTGCAGAAAAGAAACGAAAGAACTTAGTGAACAACATGTTATCCCAGAGATTTTATGTGGACATTATTTAACAAAATCAATTTGTGATACTTGTTATGAACATCTCACAACAAACGTTGATCGACCATTAATTAGACACAAACTGATTCAATATAAAATCGAACAAATGAAGCAACAAATTGATTCTCCTCTTTATACGAATGAATATGGTCAAGAATTGGCTGCAGCGGAAACTGAAGAAGTGGAAACGAATGACGAAATATACTATTCTAATGAGTTAATTATGAAACTATGTAAAAAACATGATATTTCATTACATAATGAAATTTGGAAAGAAGAACGCGTAACCAAAGTAGCAAGCTCCATTCAACGTGAATTACTTTTAGATAACCGTAAATATAAAATGAGTATCTTAAAAATGGCTTATACATTCGCAGTACATACAATTGAAGGTTATTTTAATGATCCAGATGCGATGGATATTTCTACTATTATATCTAATGTTGACTTTATCGAATTAAAAGAACGAAGTATTGTTCGTGATTTAAGTAAAAGTTCATTGTGGAATACCCTCAATACAACGAGCGATAACCACTACTTTATTTTATTAAGTGATAAAGACGGCTTATTCTGCTTCATCCGTCTATTTGATATTTTTGATGTGGTTGTCCACCTCTCTAGAAAAAAATATGAACTTTCCTCTCCAATTGTTGGGGTGAATGATGTAGAAAAACAAGAATTCTATATTGAGAGCTTAAAACAATACATGGATGAGTTATTTAAACAAAAGAGTACACAAGCTACTCGGGTTTAAAAATACAGAAAGGAAATAACTTGGTAACAAAGTTATTTTTTACGAATTGAATCATAGTTAAATCACAATAATTCAAAATAAGAACATACGGTCTCCTTTCTTGATGAAAAGACACTATGTTATAATGAGTATGAAAAGAACAATACAATCACATAAAACAATTATAAATTGTATATAAATAAAAAAGACTAGTGTGCGGCTACACACCAGTCCATGTAACTTAGCAGATTGGATTGTTCATTTATCCTATTTGTTTCTCACAAACGAGACAACCCACATTCTATTGGCGTAGGTGGGTTGTTATTTTTTGAGCTTATCGATTAAAACGACAACAAACGTTAACAATGCAACGAGAAATAATCCGCCTTGCAATAATAACGCAATTTCACTCATACATTATCACCTCCCTTCTACCCTGGAGAAGTGATAATTGAACAACCAACCATACCATAAGTTACCTCTTAATTTTATCATATTTTTTAATAGTTTACGATGAAAACCAGCAAGCGAGGAGCTTGCTGGTTTATTCTTTTCTCTCTATTTTTTTAATGCATATGCGTCCGCTATCATTTCTCCAACAATTTTATCTTTTTGATTCGTCTTATTGTTTGATAGGGGTAAAAGTGGAAATAATAATTCTGCCACTTGATAAGCTTCTTCTAAATGCGGATATCCTGATAAAATAAATGTATCTATACCTAAAGCTTCATATTCTTTTATTCTTTCAGCTACAGTATTGGGATCTCCTACTAGTGCAGTTCCTGCTCCGCCACGTACTAATCCAATTCCAGCCCATAAATTTGGACTAATTTCCAATGACTCTCTCGTCCCTTTATTTAAATAGGTCATTCGCTGTTGACCAACTGAATCATAACGTGCAAATGTTTTTTGCGCTAGTTCAATCGCCTCATTATCCACATATTGAATCAATCTCTCAGCTTCTTCCCACGCCTCTTCCTCTGTCTCCCTTACAATAACATGTAATCGGATACCAAAGCGGACTGTACGCCCTTTCGCTTCTGCAAGTTTCCTTACTTTTTTGATTTTCTGTTCTACCTGCGCTGGTGGTTCACCCCACGTTAAATATACATCACTATGCTCTGCTGCTACTACTTGCCCGGCTTTTGATGACCCTCCAAAATAAATGGGCGGATAAGGAGATTGAACTGGAGGGAATACAACTTTACTGTCCTTAACTGTAATATGTTTTCCCTCTAAAGAAACATTCTCCCCTTGTAAAAGTGATTTCCATACTTTCAAAAATTCATCTGCTGCTTCATAACGTGCATCATGGTCAAGGAAAAGACCGTCTCCCTGCAGCTCTACTGGATCCCCTCCGGCTACAACATTAATTAGTAAACGGCCATTCGAAATTCTATCAAACGTAGATGCCATTCTTGCAGCAACTGTTGGTGACATAAGCCCTGGTCTTACTGCAACTAAAAAACGTAATTTTTCCGTTTCAGCTGCGAGTGCAGAAGCAAGGACCCAAGGATCTTCACACCCTTGACCAGTCGGTAATAACACACCGCTATAACCTAAATAGTCGACTGCCTGAGCCACTTGTTTATAGTACCCATACTCAGCAGCTCTCCCTCTTTTTGTTGTCCCTAAATACCGGCCATCTCCATAAGCAGGAATAAACCATAATACTTCCATTTCGTAACACTCCTTTTATATATTCTCCAATAAAGTGAAACTTTAATTAGTGGGGGTTTTCCTCATCCCCCACTGATTATTAGCCCTCACCAATCGGGCCGTTACGGGCAGTTTATCTCCCACCTAACTTCTTTAGAAAAGCGGAAGCGCCTCGTCCGAGGGGGTGCGGGCGACCGAAGATTCTAGCCGCTAGAGCTGGACATTGCTCCCGCCGAATTTTGAGGTGGGAGTATTACTGCCCTAAAGTAGCGGGATAAAATTACTTATACAACGCCCCTCTCATAACGCACTTATCACATAAATTTACTAGAATTTATATCTATTACATTCTCTAATTTATATTTTCTCCCTTATAGTTATCTCTCCATCTTAAAAATCTAACTTCTAATAATCGAACTAACGAATCGGAAAATTTCCCAACAAACGCAAAAATAATAATCCCTACAAAGACAATATCTGTATTTGAGAATTGCCTTGCATCCATAATCATATATCCAATCCCTTCAGTTGACCCCATTAATTCTGCAACTACTAAACTTACCCAAGCAACCCCTAATGATAATCTCGCTCCTAATAAGAGATTCGGCAAAGCAGCAGGTAAAATCAATTTCGTAATTAATTTCCTTTTACTAAATTCTAAAACTCTTGCAACATCAAATAATTTAGAATCAACACCACGTATTCCTAAAAAGGCATTTACATAAAGAGGGAAGAATGCCCCGTCTGCAATAAGTAATACTTTCGATATTTCTCCAAAACCAAACCATAATACAAAAAGTGGCGCAACAGCTAAATGAGGAACTGTCCTTAACATCTGTACTGATGGATCCAAATATTGCTCACTTCTAGTTGAAAAACCGACAATTGTTCCTAACAAAATACCTAAACTCCCTCCTATCAGAAAACCAACAGCAGCTCGAAATACACTGATACCTAAATGGTTAAATAGTTCGCCTGATTGAATAAGCCCTTGAAAAGCTAAGAAAATATCCCAAGGTGTAGGCAAAACTGTTTTAGAAACAAAACCCAAAATCCCTGCTAATTGCCATATTATTAAAACAATGATTGGTATAATAAGTGCTCTTGTCACAATAGATACTTTCCTTTTACGTGTACGAAGTACTTCTTTTTTTGAAAGACCATGCACTTTCGTTGGTTCAATCATTATTTTGGTACTTTCCAATTTACAACACCTCCCTGTTATTTCTCTTTTAAGGCTTTCTCAACGTACGAATTATCAACAACCTGAGCTGGCTTAATTTTCTTTTTAATAGAATGAAGCTTATATTGAAAATCCGCTGTACGTTGTTGTTCTTCTACTATGTCTTTTGTAATTGGAACTAAGATAGGTTTGTCATGATTAAATACTTCTTTAACAATTTCAGCATCAATTTTCTTTGCAGAAGCATAAATATTTATTGCCTCTTCTAAGTTATTCTCCTGCCAAACACGCGCTTTTTCGTATACTTTAAGAAATCGTACGACTAATTCTGGATTCTCTTCAGCGAATTTTGTTCTAGTAATTACAAATTCGGGTGATGAAATATTTAATGTTTCACCATCTGCGATAACTTTCGCCCTTTTTTTTAACGTATGTAATGATATGAATGGATCCCAAATTGCCCACGCATCTACAGAGCCTGATTCAAATGCTGGCTGTGCTTCATCAGGTTGTAATTGAATCACATCTACATCTTTTGCATCTAATCCTTCTTGCTCCAATGCCCGATATAATAAATTAAATGCGCTACTTCCCTTTGCTACTGCAATTTTTTTCCCCTTTAATTCTTTGATACTACTGATTTTACTGTCCTTCTGCACAAGAATCCCTGTTCCTTTTCTCGCGTAACTTGTATTCGCTATTTCTGTAAAACCAATATTAGCAGCTTGAGCCGAAATAACTGGTGAATTCCCTACTTCTCCGAAATCTAAACGATCCGATGCAATAGCCTCAAAATATGGAGGACCACTTTGAAACTCAGTCCACTTCACTTTTACACCAATTTTCTTAAATTCCTCTTCAAACCAACCCTTTTTCTGTGCTAACAACAACGGACTTAGTCCTTGCTGTATACCTATTTGAATTGTTATATCTTTTTTCTTATTCTTTCCGCTTGCTGCATTGCTCTGACATCCCATCAGAAAAAGTAAAATTGCTACAATAAAATAAATGAATCCAGTTCTTTTCTTCACCTCAAGTCCTCCTCTTTATACGCTTTTGTTTACAAGCTCTCCATACTCAAATTCTTGCAGTACTTTACTTCTAAATTGTTGAAACAAAGAGGAAGTTTTACTTCGTGGATACGGTAAATCATTCGGAATAATTTTATTTATCTTCCCTGGTCTTGCACTCATAATCACAACACGATTTGAAAGATAAATTGCTTCATCTATGTCATGTGTCACTAAAATCATTGTTGTTTTCTTTTTTTCCCAAATATCAAGTAAAACGTCTTGCAAATGAGTTCTCGTAAATGCATCTAATGCACCAAATGGTTCATCTAGCAATAATACGTTAGGACCCCGTAATAAAGCTCTTGCAATCGCAACCCTTTGCGACATTCCACCAGATATTTCTTTCGGATATGATTTCTCGAACCCTTCCAAACGAACAATTTCAATCCATTCTTTTACATGTTTTTGAACTTCTTGTTGTTTTAATGACAAGTTAGCAGCGATATTTTCTTCCACTGTTAACCATGGGAAAAGACGATGCTCTTGGAAAATAAATCCTTGTTTCATACTTGGTTTAACAACATGTTCCCCATCAATTAAAATCTCACCGTCATAATCGTTGTCTAAGCCAGCTATTATTTTTAATAAAGTGCTTTTACCACAACCACTCGGGCCAATTACTGTTACAAAATCCCCTCTTTCCAAAAGTAAATTTATATCCTCTAAAACTTGAACGCGTCCGGAAGTCTTCAAAAAAGACTTCGTTACCTGTTGAATTGAAACTGTCACTCTTTCTACCTCCTTTTCAGATGTAATTTCTCTTAATCCTCTTTAAACATCCCTCCTTAAAACAATTAATATAGATTAATTGATTCTTTAATTATGTAACCAATAAAAAAACCAAAGGACATTTCATCAAATTATGAAATGCCTTTGGTTTTTCCAATCAGCTATAAAGACTTATTGAATTAACTACATAATATATAAACATTTCCGATAAGTCAACTATGAATTATGTAAAAATTTCTCAATAAACTATTTTAAACCTCTATTCCCTCCTAATTTCAGTACAAAAGAAGCTGCTAATTTTAAGAGATTAGCAGCTTCTTTTGTATACATTCTTCCTCAACATCGAACACTCGACGCTACTTTCTACCTATGTTTATATCATCTATCTTGTTCTATTTTTCCATCAATCGCTTCATAAAATTCTCTCTCATCATCCACATTTACATGTACACGATTTACCTTTTTAGTAAACCCATATAATAACTGCGCTGTTAACGGTTCTTTTAATTTTATTTCAAAAGTAGCTGGTTCTTTCATAAATTCCATTATAGTTGCTTCAAATACTACTTTTTCTTCTTCTTTCGTTAATACATCACCTTTATAAAATGAAATTTCTTCTATTTGAACAAATGGTACAACAATTTTTTTACCTAATCCAACTTGGATTATAATTTCTTGTTCTGTCATAATATATGGATTTTTACGGATTGCTTGTATCTCAGCTAAAAAATATAATATTCCATATATATTTAAAATGAGTAAAATCCAAGCTAAGACCGGATTCCATTGATGAAGTAAATAATGAAATCCAATACTTTCAATTAATGTTGCATGAATTAACATGATATAAAATGCAATTGCTCCTGTTTTTTTATGATATGAAAAAGTATTTTTATTTTCTAGAGACTTTGTATGCCAAGAAAATAGCGCATAATATAGTAATTTCCATTCTGACACAATAACATTTACCGCTACGGTTCTTTTCAATGTAGCATCAATTGCTTTGTCAATTGCATATGAAAAATTTAGAAATTCTAATTTATGTTCTTTATACCTTTTCATAATCTTAGGTAGTTTTCTTGCAATCTTATATAATATAAATAACTCAAAACATACAAAAGCAATTTCTCCTGCAACTATAATATAAGAAACAAACGAAAACGACTGTAAATAATCGCTTGGAATAACGAATCTTGCGGCAATATAGCCCACTATTACAACTGGAAATATATAAGTTAACGAATAGCGTTTACGTATAATAAAAAAATACGTAATTACGGGAATGACAATAAGAAAATCTAACAAAGATCCTAGCACCATTTCTTTCGGTACAGCCGGTACAATAGGAAGTGTGTATGCTAGATAATTTGATATTACAATTAAAGCTATAAAACCAATCGAAATATTCCTTCGTTTACGTGAAATTGAACTACTCATGCACTCCCTCCTTTTCATTTAAAAATCTTATGAAGATGCTCTTTATAAAACGAGATAGCTCCTTCGTATTCTTTTACACTTTCTAGTTTTACAACAGTTTCAAGCAATAATTTCATTGCTTCTTCATAAGCTTTTACGTTATATTTCGCTAATGAAAGAAATACTTTCATCGCATCACTGTTTGGAAACTGTTTGAGTCCAGCTTCTAACGTAACCATCGCTTTATCGTATTCACTAATGCAGCGGTATGTACTTCCAAGTCCAATATATGCTCCGCATAGTGATTCCCCTGTAAGTCCGTTAGCAATTGCCTGTTCATAGTATGAAGCAGCTTCTGTTTCAAGTCCCATCGCATCATGTGTCCATGCGCATTGATAGAAGACTTCGGGATTTTGAGTTAAGTTCGCTAAACTGACTAATATGTCTCTTGATTCTTCATACTTCTTTTCATCCCGGAGTTGAATCGCTTGCTCGAGTAACTGTTTCACCTGCATCGCTCCTTATTTGTTCCAGAATAGATGCTACACCATCATCTTCATTGCTATCCGTTATATAATATGCTAATTCTTTCAACTCTGAAATTGCATTTTCCATTGCAATTGGATAACCACATTCTTTGAACAAACCGATATCATTCCAATCATCACCAAATACCATTACTTGTTTTGCACTTATCTCATGCTTTTGGCACCAATTTAGAACTGCATTCTCTTTTGAAACATTACGCCCCATAATTTGGATGAGCTGATTTTGATCAGTACAAATTACATTTACTTTATGCTGAAATTGTTCTTTTAATTTCTCATAGTGAGAAAACGAGTGTAACAGTATTTTAGATACAGAACGTTGCCTCATTTCTTCATTTGTAATCACAATCGGCTTCGTTGCTGTTATAAAATTCGTTTTTATATTTTGATTTATGTAACATATATCTTCTACCTCAATAGCGATGAAAGAAGCAGGTTGTGTTTGCGTAACAAAATTGATAATTTCTGCTGTGTGAATTGCATCAATTGGATAATGATAGTTTACTTTTGCTATTGGATCACGTAATAGAGCTCCATTGTAATACACGATCATTCCGATGCTTTGTAATTCTTTCGGAAGAAACTGCTTTACAGAACGAGGGGCTCTTGCTGTCGCAAAAATGATAGGTATTCCTTTTCTATAGCAATCCATAATTGCTTTTCTATTTCTCTCTGATACCTTCTTTTCATGATTTAATAATGTGCCATCTAAATCTAATACAACGGCTTTAATATCTTAAAAAAACATGAACACCTCTCCCTTTTATAAACGACTCAAACTCCCCTCTTCTACACGATTGCATAACTGTTCTAACCTATTTACAATCTCTTTCGCTGTTTCGTCTTTCCCTTCACATAGACCAACATTTCCATCCTCTCCAATCACATGATGGATGGCTGCATGTGAATATAATGAATGCGGAGAATTTGCTATCATAAGATTTGCTTTCGCCTGCCCCATTCTTTCACTTGCACGTTGAATTAGCTCTACCTCATTGACATCGCTTTCAAGTTTGAATCCAACTAAAATCGTTTCAGGATCCCATTGTTTAATTTGTTTTAATATTTTAGGCGCTTTTTGAAAATGAATAATTGGTGCTATATTACTTGAAATCTTTCCATTCATATCAAGTACATTTCCATCTTTATCACAAATTTTATCAACGATCCAATCTGATCCAGCAGCTGCCATAATAACTACATCGATTTTCTCATGTGTAATAATACTTTTCATTTTATCTTGTAAATCAATAATCCCTTCAAATGGATGTAATTCTAATTGGTTATTTATAGCATTCGGCTTTTCAGCAAAATAACCATGTAAGTATATAACATGCGCTCCTTTTGACATCGCTTCTTCAGCCAACATTCTTCCAATTGTACCTTTTGCTAAATTTGTATGACCGCGTACTTGGTCCCATTTCTCTAAACAGCCACCACTTGTAATTAAAATCTTTTTCCCTTTCATCATAACCATCCCTTACTTATTTTTCGAACGAAACCATTGTACACCAAAGTCAACAATTTCTCGTTGTTTCATTAATCTACACGTTGCATTTCCAACTTTACCAATTGTTACAGCGTTTATTTGCTCAAACTCTCTTCCAATCTCAACAAACAAGTCAGAATCATAGTCCATTTCATCGAACTCTTTCCATACCCTTGTACCATTTTCTATAATTGGCGCTCCAACTTTTACTAGTTCACGTGCTCCCGTACGTATTTCAGATAAATGCACGGATGTGTTCGAATCATAGCCTACACCTATCAACAATACATATCCATCTAAATCATATATTGTCTTTAATGGTGAATGCTCTCCCAAACTAATTGAAAGTGAATGCTCAGCTATAATAGCCTCTGCATGTTTCCCCCATGCTGCGAAACTATTTAAAGGATGATTACTACGTTTTACATTCGGATATGTACGGAAACATTCTACAACTTTTCCCATCGCTAGTGTTGGAGTTATATCTGGATGAAACGCTGGAACATTGTCTCGAATAATTTGCCACCAGCTTTCTGGAACAGGTGGTCTTACCCAATTTTTCGGATCTGATAAATCCGATGTTTGCGTTGGCATGATAATCGTACCGTCTTCAGTAACTACATTCATTAAAGCTTCAACTACAGAGACTGCTCCTCCAGATATCCATCCAATTGAACTAAGAGAAGAATGGACAATCACTGTCATTCCTTTTTTTAGTCCTAATGTAAGCAAGTCATTTGATATCGTTTCAATTGTATTTGGTAATTGAGTTCCTGCCACTATATCATTTATCTTCATGATTATCCCCCGTCTACTTTATCGCAACTCTTATAAACTTAAATTTTGAACTCACACCTAATATTTTATCATATTTTTCTTAATTTTCAATCTGATTAAACCCATGGCTAACTCTATTTAAGAGAATATAAACAACAATAAGTGCAAGAATAAAAAAATCTCTCCAAAGTAAATCATACATTACTTTGGAGAGATTTCTGTGTTTTAAAAGTAATCAAAGAAACAGGGTGGTGAATCCGGAATAGCATCCTCTAGTACTTCTACCATTTCGTAAGGTCCTTTTATTCTTCCGATATCATACAAAAATGCAGGGCTTTTATAGCTTAGCAACATAGTTGCTAATGTTTGAATCGTTAATGACATTCCCTTCATATCATTCATTTCTTTCTCATACGTTATATGTAATTGTTTGTCAGAATTCCACTCTAGAGAATAAGTCCCTTTATTCCACTCCAACATAGGATCATCTAGATGCAAAATTAGTTTTTCACTTTTCACCCGTTTAAATGGGTATTGTTTCAGAAAACCAATGACGTCCACAATTCTTCCCATATAGTAAGGCGCAATTGTCTGTTTGATTTCGCTATCTTCAAGTAAGAAAGCGACTGGTTCATGAACGCATGTCTTTCCTTTCACATAATACACCATCGAAAAATGAGCACTAATGAAATTCCATAACCCTCTTCTCGCCTCTTCATTTAAATAAATCATTTCTTCTATATAAAATTTTTCCTCAAGGACTCGATAAAATAAGTACCCATGGGGAATATCTTCATCTGTGTAAAAAATCGCTAATTGCAAATCAATTGTTTCCTCGCGAAATCTTTCTTCCCATGCGAGTGTATTTCGAACCATCGCCCCATTTGTTTTTCTCGCAAAATCATCATAAATCTTTTCTTTTTCTTTACTTTTTAATCCAACTCTCCTTACTCGCCCACTAATGTTGCCACGGTACTTCGGAAGCTGTGTATCTTTAATTTGGTATTCAATGATATCAGAAATAATTTCCCAGCCTTTTTTCCGGTAATAAGGAATCGAATAAGGGAACAAATACGAAATATATTGTCCATTCTCTCTCATCGTTTTTAAGCTTTCTTTCATTAATGAATTCATTAATCCATGCCCGGCATACTCTGGATATGTCCCAACTCCAGTAACTCCCCCCATTTCATAAATCACACCATGAATATTGACTTGAAAAGGAAGAACGACAATTTGAGAAATTAATTTATCATGATCAAACCAGCCTAAAGCGGTCCCTGGCTTTAACTGATGACTTTTCTTTTGCACCATTTTCTCTTCATCATTAATCATTTTTTTAGAAACTTGGAACACGTATTTCATCAAATTTGAAAACTGTTCCACTTCACTTTCTTTAATCGGTCTCATAACCAAACCTTTATAATACTTCTCATTCATTTTTATATGCTCCTTTATACCATTACCTATAAACCCAACCATTTTGTTAGTATATACAAAATGCGTTATAAACAAGCATGTATAATGAGATTGTTATTGAATGTAGTGGGCGATAGGAATCAGCTGTTTTCATTATGAATGAATAAAGCACAATGAAACCTTTCTATCCCCGGATATTTCTCTCCCAAACTTGTAACGGTAAAGCCACATTTTTTATAAAATCCTACCGCTTCATCATCTGTTTCTGCTTCTACATAAATTAATCCATGCATATGAATCACTTTCTTTATCATTTCGAAAGCAATTCCTTTATAACGACTATTTGGCAAAACTGCTATATGGCATATTCTCGCTTGTCTTTCAGCATAAAATTCCATGCCAATACAAGCTATCGCTTTATAATGATATAGTGCGGTATTTCTATTTTCTTCATAGAACTTTATAGCTTTTTGTAAACTTTTTTCCCGGGGCCCCACTGCATACTTTAATAGCGGAACCATTTTATCCTCACTTAGATTTCGCACAATAATCACCATATTCTTCCTCCTTTACAATACAAAATTATTCCGCTAGTCATGAACAGTAAAACATTCAACTCTAAATTCGGTAAAATTAAAGAAAAAGGCATCCTTACCTCTGTAAGAAATCTGCCTTTTTCGCATTCTAACAATCTATAGTACTTTTTATAATTCTGCAATTTCGCTTCCTTTTTCAGCATAACTCATATCACCAACAGACTCTACTGTATATTCTCCATCTTTATAGAGAATTTTAGTTACACTTGCATTTTTTACCCCCATTTTTGTTTTACTACTATCAAGCATTTCTACTAATGCAGTGATCATCATTCCATGACATACGACTAAAACGTTACCTCCTCCATTTTTGGCCGTGTCTTCACTAATTGTATCGATTTCTTTTTTTATACGAGTTGAAAATACTTCCCAATTTTCAGCTTGTTTCGTAGCATCTGCTTTTGCAATAAAATTCGTAAATTCTTTAATAGAAAACTCTATTGATTCAGTTGTGTCTTTAACACCGGCAGTATTTTGAATAGCCTGCAACATATTTTCAACCTTATCACCTTCAAAAATCCCAAAACTCAATTCACGTAAACCTTTCCGTTGTTCAAGTTTTAACTTTGACTGTCCACTATACTTTAATACTAAGTTAGCAGTTTCAATTGCACGGCCACTATCACTACTATAAGCATCAACAAAAGGTATATCTTGTAATCCATTTCCTAAACCTTTCACTACTTCAATTCCCTTCTCCACTAATGGAGAATCTGCCCAGCCTTGTACACGTTTATTCGTGTTTAATATTGTTTTTCCATGTCTCGTAACATATAACGTAACGATGTTATCTTTATTTTTATGTGTTGTATTCATATCTTTTTCCATATTTCTCTCCCTTTAGACTATTTCATTTATTTTAAAGTCTTCATTCCTTCCCAAACCCAAAGACATCTCAGTAAACTTAAAAATCTGCTTCATTTACTGATATATTATAATTTTAGTTTATATAAATTCATATTATATACTATGAAAACGCAACAAAAAAGGAACCGATTCCACAATTATAAATCAATTCCTTTTCACCCTTTTTATACTGTTATCTTTTCACTCGTCTTCATAACACCTGCAACATGAAAGGTCAGTCCTATTCTTATCTATCTTGAAATCTTGCTAATCTCTTTACTTAATCACTACAATCTGCAAACAGGAAATCAATCTCTTTCCCATCATAAAAATCCCCATCAACAATAAACTTTTCAATCCCAACTGTGCCATTCTCCATAAATTTAATCTCCCATCGTTGACCTACTGCAGCCACTTCGACCATAACACTTTCCCTTCTCACTTTACTTAGTTTATAGAATATATGATTGTCTTCTAATCTATTTAGAAAATGAATGAATTCTTTTAATGCCATGTAATTTCCTCCACATAAAAAATATTAGCTCTTTATTTTTAAAGAGCTAATATTCATTCACGCTGTTATCTTTTCTTCTTTTTTCACAACCACTGCAACATAACTATGCAGAATCATTCCTACAACAACAAGGCTCATTCCAACCCATGATAATGATGATGGAAATGGAGCAGATAGCCAGATTAGCTCTCCTAGTAACGCAAATAAAACTTCACCAGATTGTGTCGCTTCTACTGTTGCCAATTTCTGCGGATCATCTTTTACAAGATCTGTTGCAAAGAAAAATAATACAGTCGCAATTAAACCAGAACTAATCGCTACGATAAAGCATTGGAAAACTTGGTCACTTGATGGTAATCCGCTTGTTGCAACCTCATATCCAGACAATAAAAACCAGAACGGTAAACTTGCTAATGTCATTCCGAGAACTCGTTGAAAGACATCTAACTCTCCTCTACACACCTGCATCATTTTTCGGTTTCCAAGTGGATAAGCAAATGCTGCAACAATTACTGGAACCACACATAAAACGGTTTCACGAATCCCTAATGAAGAAGCGTGCTCTACTTGCATTAGAAGAACACCAAGTAATATAACCGCAGACATCATCAATTCTTTCATTGGAACTTTTTTATGCAGTGAATTTGTTGCGAATAATGGCGTTAATAAAATTCCTGCTATAATTGTAATTTGCCATGTGGAAGCAACAAGCCACCCTGGTCCAAATGCACCCGCGAAGCTAAGCGGTGCGTAAAACAGACCAAAACCAACAATACTCCATAACAACCACTCTCTCGGGTTACCTTTCATATATTGAAAGAGTTGCTTTAAGTTTCCTCTATACATGACAATTATGACAAGTAGCGGAACCATAAAGTAATACCGCAGTGATGCACTCCAAATCCAGCTTCCCCCTTGTAAGTCCATCGCACGGTTTAAAATAAACGTAAAGGCAAAGAAAAACGATGCCAATACCCCCGCTGCAATTGCTTTCATCCTAAAACTCCTTATACAGTTTTCTTCTACTATATAACAGAATACATTTGATTTAAAATAAATTTCTAAAATTTCATACTACAAATAGTGTTTTTATACGCTTATTTCTTGGGGATACAATTTACGTAATCGGCTTATATGAGCTTGATGATAGCGGTTATGGTCAGCTATATGCCAAATTCCCCACCTAATTGTAGCCGTTTGACCTTTTTCATAATAGACTTCGCGGGTTAAATCCGCTTCCGTTAGTTTCATACATTCATCATAAAACATATTTTGAACATCTTGATAAGATTGCATGAGTTCTTGCAAAGAACCTTTTTGGATATTAGGTAATTCTCCTTTTTCATTAAGCATAGGGCCATATTTTTCTTGTAATGATATTGGAACTTGCACACCTTTCAGGCGAAATACCCAATGTAAATCTACAACAGCTAAATGTTGCAACAATTGTCCAATACTATTCTCATCATTAGCAGGACCTTTATAATATAGTTCTCCTTTTCCCACGCCTTCTACTAAGTCTCTTAATCTTTTGAATGTGTCACTTACAGTAGCATATAATATTGCAACGTGCGGATTCATATCCCTTTCTAAATATAAATCTTTCATTGTATTTCTCCCATCCAACTCTTTATCTTCTCATTGATTTCATTGGCCTGTTCATGATGAATATAGTGATTTGTACTTGGAAGTATAACTTTTTCCGTTCGTGAAGGGATGTTTGACAGTTCATTCTGCGTCTTCTCCCAATTTTCATAGCCATTATTTGTGGAAGAAAATTGCAATACCGGCATGGTTCCTAAATTTCCATTTTCTATTATCTTTTTTCCGTTTTTACTCATTGAATCTAATTCTTCTTTCATATTTCGGTTATTTGTATTTTTAAGAGCCATTGAAACTTTGAGTTCCTGTAATTCTCTCGGTAAATTAGGGATATCTATAAACATATGATCCATCAGTCCAAACAACGATAACGTGCGCAATATTCCGATATTTTTACCTATATTCATAGTATACCAACTAACATTCATACCTATATCCATTTTAAAATTCTTTGCATACTCTGGACTAATTCCATCAATAAAGACTAACCCTACAATTTCATTTGGATATAACTGTGCATACCGAATGCTTTCTAACACCCCCATCGAATGTCCTACTAATATAAAAGGAGGTTTCTCGCCTGATCTCATTAATAATGAACGCAATTCATTTACAATTGTATCAATATCTCTACTTTTCTCTGTTTGTTCACTATATCCATAACCAGGCCGTTCATATACAACTATTCTATTTTCTTTCTCCAATTGATGATAAAGCGGATAAAAATCCGCATACGGTGTTGTCGTACCGCTTCCTGCTGTCATCACGATCGTTGGTTTATCTTCACGTTTCCCTGTTGTAAAAATGTGCATATCATGATTGTTAACTTCAATTACCTTACCAGGTACTTTCATATCGTTATTTACAGAAACAGCTTGATATAGTGTGCTAGCCATAAAAACAATGAACGCAATAAACAATGCAATCCGCTTCTTGCTTTTAAACATCCGCTACTCCTTTTCTATAACTTTTAAATAAATAAAACCATTAATTCATCATCACGATATATTCCATTCATTTTTAGAGCCTTACTTTCTATCCCATACGTTGCAAACCCCATTGATTGATACAGTTTTTTCGCTACTTCATTATCTGAAACAACCCCTAAATTAATTTTCTCTATTTCTAGTTCTTTTGCTTTTTCAATTAACGCTCGAATTAAACCTTTTGCTAAACCTTTCCCTCTACTTTGATGATCCACATACATCGCAACAAGATGTCCTTTATGTTGATAAGCTGCTTTTTGCTCCGTAAGCAACGTGACTACACCTAGCAATCTATTTTCTTCATTAAAAGCACCGAATGTGTAACTCGTTTTTGAATTTAAATTTTGAGCAACTTCCTCCACGGGATTTTCTTTTTGCATCGCTTCTTCATACGTTGTTACAAATGCATCTGGATTTACTTGCAATGCTTGTAAACGTAAGGCCCAATATTGTACTGCATCTAATTCTGATAAAATTCGAAGCATTTATATACATCCTCTCATCATTAAGTTTCTAAATTTAACCCACAATTGTTTACATAATAATATTATATATTACATGTTATTAATAATTTCTCTTCTTTCAACATACTAAAGCGATAACGATTAATAAATACACCTTCTCGCAATCTATCATTTCTCATAATTCCTTCACAAACGAATCCAGCTTTTTCATAACTTTTAATTGCTTTTACGTTATCGACATCAACGCGTAGCCACACTTTCTCTAAACCAAACTCATAAAATCCAATTTGTAACATGCTGTATAACGCTGCAATCCCATATTTGCGTCCCCAATATTCTTTATTCCCAATTGCAATTCCTAATTCAGCATTTTTATTCGTTTTATCAAAGTTTTTCAGATCAACCCAGCCGATATGCACACCATCTTCAGAAACAATAGCTCTTTGTTCATACTCATTTTCACGATTCATACACATCTCAATCCATCTTCTTGTCTCATCACGTGTAAAAGGTGGATATTGATCGGGTACAACTAAATGTTTTGTCACTTCTTTATCTAATGACCATTGATATCGATCTTCTATATCATCTAATGTAAGTTCTCTTAATACAATAACTGGTACATTCATTTTTCTATCTCCCCTTTATTTCCCTACAGAAAACCCCTCAAACAACCTGCCTCCATATTTTTCTAGCGTTCCTTCTATAAAATCAATCAGTTTCACCTTCTCACCAGTTCTATAAAAATGATCAAAAGCCTCTACAAACTCTTCCGCAAATACTTCATCATATTTTCTTAAAACGCGAATAAACCATTTAGAATTCCCCACCCATTGTCCGTTTACTCTAAGAACATATTCATGAACTAAATCAGCGAGAAGATTCGCGATAAACAATTCCTCTTCCCTCTTTGTTGTCCCAATAAAATCGTCTAATGCATCTGTTAGAAAGTACCGTTTCTGTCTCATAAGCTCTTCTGTCCATTTTTCAGGACCTTGATCTATTAATTGCCTAGCTTCTTGTTTTAAGCTTGTTACAATTTCTTTTTCTCCCCTTAACACAATTCCTTCAGAGACAAGTTGAGGTAGCGTCGGCTTCCCTCTCTCACAATCACTTTTAAAATATTTTTTATATGTTTCAAAATTATGTACAAACACTTCCACTGGCCAACCGTTACTAATAAAAGATTCGCGATAACAATTGGGTAGCTTACTATCAATGATGATAATATCAAGATCAGATGTTTTTGTTGCTTCCCCCCTTGCAACACTTCCTCCTAATAATGCAACATCGCAATTTAAAAATTGTAATTTGATAATTTTTTGTGCAGCGTCGATTGCTTTCATGCGGTTTTCCTTCTTTCATTTTCTTTTTTATTTTTCCTTGCCTAAAATATGTACTTACGATATATTCGACACTATTTCTTATTTTCCTAGTTTTTTTCTTCCGGTACGGTATGTGAAATTAATCATACCTAAAAACAAAATCACTTTATATAAAGTGATTTCTTCATGCTCTACTGGTTGTTTTCATGGCCAATCAAACTTTTACTGTAGTAAGATATTTTTATGAAAAGATGCCCCTAAATATCTTACTTAACTAAAGAAGGAATTTTGATTTATTTCATCTCGTATTTCTCACTTTCCCCTTAATGTTATTCGGTTCAGACTGTACTCGGCCAAAATGTCTAATGGATTGATTATTCTCTTCCTTGTTCTCTGTTCACACTTTTCAGCAGCATCTACCATTGATAATTGTGCAACCGAAATAATCTGATTTTCATCTTTCATGAGCTGATATATATACTTACTCACTTTATCATCATATTCTTCTTTACGTCCTTGTATAATTAATTCAAAAGTATCTTCAATAATCATTACTTTAATATCTATAGATTTCTGTTTTTGCTGTGCATATTGATTCAAGCGCTTCACTGTCCCAGTGACAGTACTAGGATTTGTGAATAATATCGTTTGCGGCCCTTCAACCTTACATATCATTTCAAAGAATGATTCATCAATTTTTAATATAGGTTTTGCAATTAAAAACTCTTCCTCCTGTACTAGCGTGATATAATTTGTACATGTAATTAGAACTGCATCTATATTACTTTCTGCTATCCACTTCAGCTGATCCTTCAACTTGTTTTGGGCTTGCTTTCTTCCAAACCCTTTATCACTTTCCATCCTCTTAGATAATATGGGATCTACAAAGTGGATCAATTCTATCTCAAATAATTCAAATGCCCTCTCTATATACGCAATATTTGAATGATGAGCATGTAAACAAGCTAGTTTTTTCATTTTTATCACACCTTTTTCATTTTGGCTTTGTCCATGTAAAGTGTTGATATTTTGAGATATAAAAAATCAACACCTGCAAAAATGGTGATTTTTTCGTATTTTACTGTTTAAGATGCTGTAAAATTAATCCTTTACCATTTTCATCAGCAGTAGCAAATGAAAAATCTGCTCGCTTTTGGTTAAATGCAAATGATTCAAGCCAATATCGATAGCAATCAGCTACATGAATACGAGTCTTTATAATGCTATCACTTCCAAAATTCGGAACGGTGCTGTGCAACTTTTGCAGTGGGATTCCTTCTAAAAAGATAAATAAAGTTTCCCTGGTAGAGCTAATAAAGCCATATTGTTGCTATAAAACATTTAACATTCAATACCACTCCCCTTTATTTACGTCATACGCAATATAAATATAGAAACTAACTCTATACTCACCAGGATGAAACCTTTTTCACTTTAGAAACCTTATGTAAGAATATAGGCACTCTTGTTTTATTACGTATATTTCCTCACAATCATTCTTAAGGTTCCTATGTAACAGGTCCCTAGCTGCTGTATAGTTTAATAGCGTAATTAATTTTGATAAATTGTCCATCTAAAATAACTCATTCAGATTGGTGAAATCCACGACTTGTTTAATAATGAATAAACTCATCACCTTTCATTCGCTATATTACGATTAAAATCCTTCATTATAAAAGGTAAATTGAAACAATGACGTTTTTTTCTTCATCCTCTAGCTTCTTTACTTCTGCTGAATTTTGATGTGAGGATCTTACTACCTCTAGAATAGTGGAAAAAATACTAAACAACAAAATCTTACATACTCTTTTACAATTTTTTTGTATTTATACCAATCTTTTTTTGCATTTACCTACCTAAAATTGCTAATATAGTAGAGTAGAACAATTATAGAGAGAAGGAAAATTATGCACAATGGAATTCGAATGACGACCTTAGTAAAAAGAGCATTGTTGATTTGCGTCGGGGTATTATTTTTATATGAAGCGGTTTATGGATCAACTCATATTGCTTTAGCAAGTACGGAAGATGAAACAAAATCCGTTCAACTTGTAAGTGAAATTCAAACTGCTCTAACTCCAAAAGAAGCTCCAAAGCAATATAACGGACAAGTGAGAAAAGTTGCTTACTTAACATTTGACGATGGTCCTGGCAAATACACTGCTGAGCTGTTAGACGTGTTGAAAAAAGAAGATGCGAAAGCTACATTTTTCCTTATTGGAGCAAATGTTAAAGCATTTCCTGATCTTGTAAAGCGTGAAGATGCTGAAGGACATTATGTTGGTATGCACAGTATGACACATAACTATAAAAAACTTTATACAGAAGGTCGTTATGTGGATGAAATGAAAGAAGACCAAGGCTTAATCGCTGGCGTTATCGGAAAATCACCTGTATTAACTCGTCCATCTTACGGATCTATGCCTGGATTAAATGAAGCGCTTCGTAATAAAGTTGTCGAAAACAGTCTAAAAGTTTGGGACTGGACAATTGATTCCTTAGACTGGAGATACAATAAAATGCCAGTAGACGCTGCTGCTGCACAAATTGTACAAAATGTTCTCGCTGGTGCAACAAACCCAACAGAGGTCATTTTAATGCACGATATTCATCCACAATCTGTGAAAGCTGTACCTGCTATTATTAAAGGTCTAAAAGAAAAAGGTTATGAATTTGAAAGTTATCATGAAGATGAACATTTCCCATTAAACTTCTGGCATGATAAACGCATTTAACGAAAAAAGGCTTGATTTTCTTCTTTAGAAAATCAAGTCTTTTTTCATTTCTTTTAGAAAATTGCTGATAATAATTTTGCAATTTCACTTATCAAAATACCAACTACTGCGAAATCAGAATCACCAAATGTTGTATTTTCAAAACCTAATCCGCCTAATACCGGTAATAACAATGCTGGTAAGAACGATATAAGTAATCCATTTACAAAGGCTCCTAAAATAGCTCCTCTTCTTCCCCCAGTTGCATTTCCAAACACACCCGCTGTTGCGCCTGTAAAGAAATGAGGAATAAGACCTGGTACAATGACACTTAGACCAACTATTGGAAGAATAAACATAGACAATAATCCAGCAACGAAACTTGTTAAGAATCCGATAATAACTGCGTTTGGCGCAAACGGGAAGATTGTTGGACAATCTAACGCTGGTTTCGCATTTGGTACAAGCTTATCTGCAATCCCTTTAAATGCAGGTACAATTTCCGCAATCAACATACGAACACCCGCTAAAATAATGTACACACCTGCCGCAAACGTAATCGCCTGCATGAAAGAATAGACAAGGTAGTTTTGTCCGTTACTAAGTTCTGTTTCAATAAATTGTTTTCCCGCGAATGGTGCGACAATAAAGAATAGAATTGCCATTGTGAGTGACATAGAAACCGATGTATCACGTAGAAATCCTAGAAACTTCGGCACTTGAATTTGCTCTGTAGATTTTTCTTTATTTCCAAATTTACTACCGACAAAACCTGCTGCCAAATACCCAACAGATCCAAAATGTCCAATTGCAATATCATCCATACCTGTGATTTTTCTTACATATGGCTGTAATAGTGCTGGAAAAATTACCATGAGTAGTCCTAAAAGGATAGATCCCATCATTACAAGTGAAAAACCTTTTAGTCCTGCTGTAGAAAATACAGCGGAAATTAAACATGCCATAAAAAGCGTATGATGTCCAGTTAAAAATACATATTTAAATTTTGTAAATCGAGCGATAAGTAAATTCACAATCATCCCAAATACCATAATAAACGCTGTTTCTTTTCCTAGTGTTTGCTGAGCAATCGCAACGACAGCTTCATTATTTGGAATAATTCCTTTTATATAGAACGCTTTATCAAACATTTTTCCAAAAACATCTAGCGCTCCAATTAATATTGTGGCTCCGCCTCCTAGTACAACGAAGCCCATAATTGTTTTTAATGTCCCGGACACTGTATCAGCAAAACTTTTCTTTTGTAAGAGTAAACCACACATCGCAAATAATCCAACAAGTATTGCTGGTTGTCCTAAAATATCTTTCATGATTAAGTCAAACATAACACTGCTCCTCCCTCAGATGTTTAACACTTTCTTACATCAGATGTTTTTGCAATGCCTCTTTAATTTCATTTTGATCTAAAATGTTTGTTAACCCTGCCACTGTACGAACACCATCTTCAAGATTACAAATGATATCCTTTGCTCCTAAATATAAATCTGCTTGTTCTGATTTACTTGATGCTAAATCTGTATGAGAAACTTCAGCTTGTAAACCAAGCTCCCCTAAAATCTTCTTCACATTCATCTCCACAATAAAGCTACTTCCTAATCCATTTCCACAAACAACTAATACTTTTTTCATTTTACTTCCCCCTTAATTAGAATATTTAGCTATCATTTCTAGCATTTGTTCTTTTGAATTTGAATGAATTAATGTTTCTACATTTTCAGGTTGAGATAGCATATCGCTTAATTGTGCCAATGCTTTTAAATGTGTTTCATTATCAATCGCTGCCAGAACAATGATTAAATTTGCAGCGTGCTCTTGCTTTTCTGAAAATGAAATACTTTCTTTCAACTGTAATAAACTCATACCTAACTTTTTCACTCCCGCTTCAGGGCGAGCATGAGGAATTGCAATTTTAGGTGCAATCACGATGTAAGGTCCTAACTTGTTTACATTCGCAATCATTTCTTGAATGTATTCTTCTGAAATATACTCCGTTTGTAACAACGGTTTAGCTGCCACTTGAATTGCTTCCTCCCAAGAATCAACACGATCCTGAAGCTGAATATATTCTCTCGTCAATAGTTCGTTTAACATAGGTTTGTATTTCTCCTCCTTGCACAAATGCGCTGGACCACTTATAAACTCTCTCAATTCTTTCTTTAATGAATATTCGTCTATCACATTCGCATATTTTTGAATAACCTGCATCATAATATCAACTGAATCATTTTGATCCTTGCTAAATAATGCTGCATTTACTTTTCTGAGTAGCGATGCTTTTTCAGAATCTGTTAAAATAGGATTCACCATAAAAATAGGTATTGTCCCCTTCTCTAATTCAGTTGTAGTAATAATACAATCTACGTCAAATGTATGTGACTCATATTCTCGCTTTGAGATCGCTTGCAAAATATCAATACTCGAAAATAATTGCTCTAATTGATATTGCAACATACGCGATGTACCAATCCCATTTGGACAAACAAGTAGAGCTGTTTTCCTAGGATTGGGAACGATTCCCTCTTTCCTCATCCAAGCACCAAAATGCATAGTGATATACGCAATTTCATCTTCTGAAAGTTGTTTTCCAACATGTTCTTCAAAATGATGCACCACTTTTTTCGTAAGGATATATACTTCTTCATAACTTTTTTGAATCATATGCAGTAATGGATTTTCGATTTCAATTCCATATTTCACACGATAAAACGTTGGTTTCATATGCAGATATAAATCTGAAGCAAGTCCCGTAAAATCTTGAAATATAACACAAGCATAGTGCTGAAAATCCTTTATCATACGATCTACGATAAAATGGATACCTTTCACATCATTCTTTTCATACTCTTTTTGCTGAGCATTTACTTTTGCACCTAATAAATGAGTCGTAATATAATAAATCTCATCTTTTGGAAACTTCACATGTAACAATTTTTCAAACTGCTTTCCAATATATTTCGCTGCTTCAAAATGTTTTGTTTCACGAAGAACATCTTTTTCAGCTTCTTCCATTTCAACGCATTGTCCTTTAACAATACGATTGTGAAACAAGTACATGTAAACGCTTAAATTTTCAAGCACCTCATCTGTATATTGAACACCTAAAAACTCTTCGCAATTTGATAAAATACTTTTTATTACAAACAGTTCTTCTTGCTCTTTCTTGTTCTTTTCACTTTCTTCACGATTTACAATCCGTCTTACATGAGATATTAAATATTCCCATCCATGCTTTGCAATTAACTGTGAAAGATAAAAGGTGAGTAGATTTCGTTTTCCTTGTTCAGTACCTTCGATATAATATCCCTGCTTACGATTAAAGTGTAAAGAGAGCTTAAACTTCAACAAGTCTGCTTTCATTTTTTTCAAATCAGTAAGTGTCGTATTACGACTTACCTGTACAAGATCAATTAAATCTTCTAATAAGATTCTTTTTTCTTTCGTTAATACATACAAAGCTAACCAAGCTTTTCGTTCTTGTGGAGAATAATCGTATTGAGCCATTGTAAATCCGTGTAGCTTTTGAATGACCGTTTGTTTTGTTTCATCATCTAAACAATATCCGAATGAGCGAACATATTTGATTGGTGCTAAGTGCTCTGTCTGTAACCAATCATCTACTTTCTTCATATCGTAATAAACTGTTCTTTTAGAGATTTGTAATACTTCCATAAGTTGCTCTACAGAAGTATAGCCATCCGCTTGAATAATTTGCTGTAAAATAGCGGTACTGCGGTGATCTAATATCATATATGATGTACATCCTTTCTATACTTGTTTTGATTTGTCTTGCAAGTATAGATACTAACTTTGCAAAATTAGATTTTTAAAATCACTTTCTACTACTATAGTATCTCTTCTTTCTTACAAAATTAAGTCCAAATTATCGTTTTTATATCGTGCAACGATTGTACCTTTTTATATCATAATCATATAGTAACAGTATGGTATGTGAAATTATAAAAAATATGTTATCATTTTTCTTCATACAACAAAAAATCCTACTCATATGGTATTGTTCCATACGAATAGGATTTCATTATATGAAGTTATTCAGTTGTACCTTCTTGCGTTGTTTTTACCTTCGTTTTATTTTTATCACGATGATTATAGTTATACTTCGAACGATCTACTGGCGTAAATCCTTCCGGTGTGTAGAATCGGAGTAAATCCCCATTTACAACTTGGTCAGAAAACTTAAGTTTCTGCTGAACCATTTGTTCATTTTGTTTGATTTCATCTGTTACTTCTACAGATTTTCCAGTAGTTGTATCATAATACTTTCCGTTCAGTGCAGTAACCGTCGGACTTACATAATTACCATTACGGAATGCCACAACTTGCTTATGCTCTGGCGATAATAAATCCGTACCAAATTGGATATAATTTTTTGTATCCGTACCTAGTAAATGTAACAACGTTGGAAGGACATCGATTTCTCCACCGTATTGATGCTGAACTCCGCCCTGCATACCTGGAACACGAATAATTAATGGTACACGTTGCAATTGTGCATTTTCAAATGAATTGATTTCTTTACCCATTATTTTTGACATTGCTGCATTATGGTTATCTGAAATACCGTAATGATCTCCATACATAACAATAATGGAATTATCATATAAACCAGATTGCTTCAAATAATCCATAAAGCTTTTTACAGCTTCATCTAAATAACGTGCTGTTTGGAAATACGTATCTACAGATGAATCGCCTGTTTTAGCTGGTTCAATTGTCGCTTCTTCCTTATTTATTGGATAAGGGAAATGATTTGATAGTGTAATAAATTTCGTATAGAACGGTTGTTTTAACGTTTGTAACAACGGAATAGATTCATTAAAGAATGGCTTATCTTTCAAACCATAGTTTACAACATCTTTCTCATTCATATCGTAATAGGTTGCGTCAAAGAATTTATTGAAACCAAATGATTTGTAAATATCATCACGGTTCCAGAATGTTTTATAGTTACCATGAAACACTGCAGATGTGTATCCTTGTTGTCCTAAAATAGCTGGTGCGGATTGATACGTATTATGAGATTTTGTTGTAAATACAGACCCTTGTGGTAATCCAAACATTGAATTCTCTAACATGAACTCCGCATCAGACGTTTTACCTTGTCCTGTTTGGTGGAAAAAATTATCAAAGTACAAGGTATTCGCATCTTTCGTAAATGAATTTAAAAATGGTGTTACCTCTTGACCATTCAAATTGTAATCAATTAAGAAGTTTTGGAACGATTCTAAATGAATGTAAATAACATTCATACCTTTTCCCTTACCGAAATAATCTGGATTTGGGCTTGCATAGTTAGATGCGATAAAGTTTCGCACACCTGTCATACTATCTCCATCAGCTAATGCTCGTTCCGTTGATGCTTTCATACTTTGAATCCCATCATAAATCGTATAGTTGTATGCTCCTAAATATTTTACAATATAGTTTCTGTCAAATGTTCTTGTTAATAATTCAGGACGATCCTTTTCTGCTAATCCTAAATTAACACTAAAAATTAAAATTGCTGAGATAAATACAAGCGAAAGTTTATGCTTTGCAACACGAATAGGTTTTGGGTTTGCAAATTTCGTTACTACTAATACAAGTAAAATAATTGTATCTAAGAAATACAATGGGTCATACGGTTGTAATAATGCAAGAATACTTCCGCCTAATTCTCCGAAGTTATTCGTCTGTGTTAACGTCGGAAACGTAATAAAATCACTGAAAAAGCGATAATATACAACGTTCGCATATAAAAGACTTGTCATGAGTAAGTTAATGATAATTAACCATACATATGATTTTCTTCCTTTTGCAAATAATGCCAGTCCTAAAAATAGAACTGCTGAGCTTAGCGGGTTGAAAAATAGTAAAAACTTTTGGATTGTATTTGATATTCCTAAGTTAAATTCTGTCACATATGCTGCATATGTTTTCAACCAGAACAACACAACCGCAAATACGAAAAAACCGAAGTGATTACTTAAAACACGTCTGCTCTTTAACAATAATTGTTTCATCTCTCCACCTCTTTTAATCATCCAAGGCTTATTTTTTATAAGTCTATCTCTCTTTTTATGTGTCTTCTCCAAATAGTCTTCTCAATTATTTAACCATGTGAAGAATATTAGTAATTATAAGTTTAAACTTTTATTTATTCAACTATTTCTTATGAAATATGTTGACCTAGATATATATTTAATGAAATACATTTGTAACATTTTTTCATCGTTAAAATCTAATGACCACCCGTGTAACAAGATACAATTACTATAAACCTTTATAATCTACTTCGCAAACATTCTTATTTCCAAAATTACCAATTGGATTTATTGTTACTAATTTATTCATGTGAAGAAATTAGTAACAACATCTAAAATGCCAACAAAAATAAACCCTTTACTCTTTTAAAGTAAAGGGTTTATTTGGATCTATTATTTACCTTGGTACATTGCATCCACTTGTTTTTGAAGTTCTTCATTTTCTAAGAACTCATCGTATGTTGCTTCTTTATCGATTACACCGTTTGGCGTTACTTCGATAATACGGTTTGCAATTGTTTGTACGAACTGATGGTCGTGAGATGTAAATAGTAATGTTCCTTTAAATGCGATTAAACCGTTGTTTAATGCTGTGATAGACTCAAGGTCTAAATGGTTCGTTGGATCATCAAGTGTTAATACGTTTGCGCCACTTAACATCATTTTAGAAAGCATACAACGAACTTTTTCTCCACCAGAAAGTACAGAAACATTTTTCTTTACTTCTTCACCAGAGAATAGCATACGACCTAAGAAACCACGTAAGAAGCTTTCTGTTTCATCTTGTGGGGAGAACTGACGTAACCATTCAACTAAGTTATATTCACTGTTCTCGAAGTACTTAGAGTTATCTCTTGGGAAGTAAGCTTGAGATGTTGTAACGCCCCACTTAAATGAACCGCTATCTGGCTCCATTTCGCCCATAAGAATTTTAAATAATGTTGTCATTGCAATATCATTACGTCCGATAAATGCAACTTTATCACCTTTATTTAATGTGAAGTATACATTATCTAATACCTTTTCTCCATCAATCGTTTTTGAAAGACCTTCAACAGTTAATAAGTCATTTCCTACTTCACGCTCTGGTGTGAAACCAACGAATGGATAACGACGTGATGATGGTTTAATATCATCTAATGTAATTTTATCTAATAATTTTTTACGAGAAGTCGCTTGCTTCGCTTTAGATGCGTTTGAACTAAAGCGTGCGATGAAGTTTTGTAACTCTTTTACTTTCTCTTCTTTTTTCTTATTTGCATCCTGTGTTAGTTTTAATGCTAATTGGCTTGACTCATACCAGAAGTCATAGTTACCAACATATAATTGAATTTTACCGAAATCAAGATCCGCCATGTGCGTACATACTTTATTTAAGAAGTGACGGTCATGGGATACAACGATAACTGTATTTTCAAAGTTCATTAAGAAGTTTTCTAACCATTGAATCGCTTTTAAGTCTAAATGGTTGGTAGGCTCATCTAGTAATAGAATGTCAGGTTGACCAAATAGTGCTTGAGCAAGTAATACTTTTACTTTTTCTGCCCCTGTTAACTCAGACATCTTTTTATCATGAAGATCTTCTCCAATGCCTAATCCTTTTAAAAGGATTGCAGCTTCAGATTCAGCTTCCCAACCGTTTAACTCAGCAAATTCACCTTCAAGTTCTGCCGCGCGCATACCATCTTCATCACTGAAATCTTCTTTCATGTAAATCGCATTTTTTTCTTGCATTACTTTGTAAAGACGTGTGTGACCCATAATTACTGTTTCTAATACAGGAAACTCTTCGTATTCGAAATGGTTCTGTTTTAATACTGCTAAACGCTCACCTGGCGTAATATGCACATCGCCTGTTGATGGGTCAATTTCTCCAGATAAAATCTTTAGAAATGTTGATTTACCAGCACCGTTTGCTCCGATTAAACCATAGCAGTTACCTGGTGTGAATTTTATGTTAACATCTTCAAATAATTTTCTGTCCGCAAAGCGTAATCCTACGTTACTAACTGTAATCATGTGGTTCCTCCAATTTTGATACTTTTATATACATACTTCACTTACTATAACATATTTAGCCATCTAAAGGTATATCTAATCATCTTTCTATTTCAGCAATCGAAATTTTCTATTTTAAGTCAAAAATAAAAAAACACTTAAAAGAAATCATAAAGAAACGGTCTATGTAATGGAATCAAATGTTCAAGCTCTTCTACTTCTTTCTCAGTTCCTGAAAGAGTACCAATTTCGTATAGTTCTAATGGACGCTTATATCCAAATAACATTGCTGATAAATCATTTATATTTAAATGGATTCCTCGACTGTTCTGCGTTTCTTTTTCTTCGTTATGAATCATTACTATTTCTTTATTCTGTAATTGAACCGTCACATTATTCCATGGTGCAAATGAGTCTGAAATATGTAAAATAACTTCATTTTGTTGATTACTCCAAACAAATGAATATTGATTTAAAAACTGCTCCACGTCTACAATTCGAGTCATAAAATAAGGAGTGATTTCAGCCTTAACTCGAGGCTCTTGTAAAGTATAAAGTAATGGCTCTGTTTCACTTAGTATCATCTTAAGGTCTTTTATCATCGAATCATGCTGACAAATAAAATTCCAAAGTCCATTTCTAGCTTCATTGTTTAGCGGTACAAATTCTTCTACTGTCATTTTTGAATCATTTATTTTGTACAACATATAACCAGTAGCTTCATTTTCTTCATTGTAATAGACTGCCGCCGTCAAATCATGATAAACTGCCTGCCTCCACCATTCACGGCTGCGAACTAACATACCTGCAAACCGTTTCGCAAACGTTTCATATATTGCCTCAATTTCATTTGGATGATTATCTTTATTAAAGCGTCTTATATTCCCTTTTACATGCTTTTGCATCACTAAATCACTCTTCGTCATTGAACATATGAAACGGTTTGCAAATAGTTCCCATCCATACTTTCTGTAAAATGAAACTGCAAATGGATGTAACATAGATACGCTAAATCCGTCTTGTTTCATTTTTTGCAGCGCATACTTCAATAATTCTTTTACATGTCCACTCCGTCTATACTCTGGGTATGTCGCCACCCCTGCAATTCCACCCATTTTAAAAATTTCATCACCAATATTTATTTCTAACGGAAGAAGATGCAGTTTTGCTGCAAGGTGATCACTTTCCAAAACCCCAAACAGTTGATGGTGTTTTTTCATTAATGTAAGGCGCTGTTCAATCTGATCTTCCGGTACTTTATATTGAAAAGCATATTCAGATAAGGTAATGGCTTCTTTATATTGGTGCTCTGCTAATTCAACTACTTTCATAAATATTTCCTCCTATCCCCTTTATTACATTCGTACTCATACAGTTGAACTATCCGCCACTTAACGTCCTTACAGACTGTTTGAAGTGGAGGATTCCTACGAACACCAAATTAATCCTCGGTTATCTTAGTAGGCTAACCCCGTAGTTCCTACGGTTAGAAGTCTTATGGCTTCATTTTTAAGGTTTTGTCCTGCGTTAATATCTCTGTCATGATGCATATCACAAGAAGGGCACTCCCATTCACGGAGGTTTAGATTCTTAACGTCTTTGTTTTGGTAGCCACAACAAGAACAAAGCTGACTGGAAGCGAATGTTTTAGACACAGCGATGACTTGTTTGCCGTACCATTTTGCTTTGTACACTAACATCTTTCTAAATTGCGACCAAGATACTTCACTTATGGCTTTCGCTAATCTATGGTTTTTTCGCATATTCGATACTTGCAAATCTTCAATACCAATGATGTCGTGGTTTTTGACAATTTCGGTAGAGACTTTTTGCAAGTAATCTGTTCTTGCGTTTGTGATGTACTCATGGATTCTTGCAACTTGAATCCGTTGCTTATTCCAATTTGAAGAACCTTTCACACGTTTGGAAAGAATACGCTGTGCTTTCGCTAATTTTTCTTCAAGCTTACGAAACCATTTTGGGTTAGAGAACACCTCTCCAGTTGAAAGAACAGCAAAATCTTTTAATCCAACGTCTACACCAACAGCCGAACCCGTTTTAGGTAATTCCTGCACTTCTGTTTCAACAAGAAGTGAAACAAAATATTTACCGCTTGGATTACGTCTAACGGTAGCGTTTAGACTACGCCCATGTACTTCACGACTTTTCACAAAGCGAATAAGACCAAGTTTTGGTAACTTTATTTTGTCGGCTACAACCGCAATATTTCCGTTGGTGTGCTTCGTTTGGTAGGACTGTACTTTGTTCCTTTTAGACTTAAATCGCGGGGCATCATTTTGTTTTTCAAAGAAGCGAGCAAACGCATCTGCAAGATTGCTGACAGATGACTGTAATGCAGTGCTGTCTACTTCTTTTAACCAAACAAATTCTTTCTTCAGCTTAGGAAGTTCTGCTGAACATGTTCCATACGCTAACCCCTTTCCCGCTTCCTTATATGCATCGTTCCATTTAGAAAGGAAATGATTAAATACAAATTGAGAACAGCCAATTGTTTTATTGATTAAAGTTGCTTGTTCTTTGTTTGGGTATATCCGGAATTTGTATGCTTTATTGACAATCATGACTTTCACCTCCCCTACATGCCGCAATATCCATATTATACTATTTTTGATATGTTTCTTCCTATCATTTCAGGAGTAGAAACATAAAAAAAACAAACAGTATCCTTAACATTCTTTTAGAAAGAGTGGATGCCTACAAAGCGCAAAAGGGTTTTGGTACTCGTACGCAAGCTATTTTTCATTTATTACAAGTAGCGCTCGAACAGTCGGACAATCGAGACGACAAATTGCCATCTCTTGTCCGAAGGCAATTCATCCCCCACCTACTTATTGGGCTACACCCTTCACATTTCTTGAGGTGGGGGTATTCTCGCCTATTTTAGATAAAAAACATCCTTTTGAATTTAATTACTTCGCATCAATTATTTTCTTTTTATAACTCTGTATTTTACTCGTTAACCCTATTAATGCAGGTAACAAAATCGGCATAATAATTAAAGCTAATAGTAAAAGGGCAATGCCAACAACTGCTGCAACTTGTATAAGCGTTAATACACCAGAAGGAATTAACGCTGCAAATGTCCCTCCTAAAATAAGCGCCGCTGATAATACGACTCCTCCTATATGACGAGATGCTGTTACAATTTTTGTTATTGAATCTCCTTCCAATTCGTTATAGCGCATCATTAAGAAAATGCTATAATCCACTCCTAAGGCGACAATCATAATGAAGCTAAAGAATGGAACATTCCAGCTTAGTGACTCTACATTTAATAAGTGTGAACTAATTTGTTCACTTATACCAAGTGATGTAAAGTACACTAAAATTAATGAACCGATAATAAAGATTGAATGTAAGAATGAACGGGTAATAACGATTAATACAAGCGCAATACCGATTAACATAATCGTAGCTGTACGTAAGAAATCTTGTTGTGTTACTTCTTTTAAATCAACGTTTCTAGCTGTTGTCCCGCCGATTGCTTTTTTCGCACTCTTTAATTCTGTACCATTTAAAGTACCGTCTACTGTTTTATTAATCTCTTGAATGATTGGCATCGCCTCTTTTGAATACGGATTTACATTTAAAATGATTGTCATTTTAGCAGTCTTTCTATCATGTGACATATACGTATTCAATGCTTTCTGAAAATCTTCTCCTTCTAAAACTTCTTTTGGAATATAAAATTTCTCAGAACTTTTCGATTCATTAAGATCGCTTAAATACTTTTGAGCATCCTGCAAACCGTTGCTTACTTTTCCAAGTCCTTCTGTACTTTTAGATAAACCGGATTGCAATTGCCCCATCTTTTCTTGCAAATCTTTAAGCCCAGTTAATAGCTGCCCTTGCCCATCGTTTATTTTCGTTAAACCAGATTGCAAATCAGCTGACTTGTTCGCAATTTCTTTTGAACCTGTAGCTCCTTCGTTCAATCCATTTTTTAGTTCGGCAGCTCCTTTTTGTAACTCAGTAACTCCATTATTCATTTCCTTTAAGCCGTTATCTACTTTCATTAATGACTGATTCGCCTCTTTAAATGAATTCATAGCTGCTTTGTGCTGCACAGTTAATTGATTTAACTCATTTGAAAGTCCACTTAGTTGCTTCTGAGCCCCCTTTGCAATTCCTAATGTTTGCTGTACGTTAGGATCATTTGCTAGTTCTGGCTTTGTTCTAATTAAATTGTTCATTAACGTTTCAATTTGTTCGTATCCTTTTTTCGCACCATCAATCGCTTGTGAAATATTTTCGAAGTATTGATCGTAAGAACTTAAACCTTTTTCTAACTGAGCATAACCCGCATGAAGCTGTGAAGTTGCATTAGATAAAACATTTATATTTTCGTTTAATGAGGCTAATCCATCCTCAATTTGTTTCGCTCCTTGTGCTCCATCGTTTATGCCTTTCGTTAATTGATTTAAAGCCGTTCCTAATGCCGACACACCATTTTCCGCCTCATTTGTTCCATCAATTAGCTTTTGAACATTTGCAAGACTATTTGAGTCATTCCCACCCATTTTATCTTTAGCATCAGTTAGTCCGTCATTAATTTCTTTTATGCCACCATTGGCATCTCCTATGCCTGTATTCAGTTCTCCCGCCTGTTTATTTAAATATAATTCTTTAATCTTATCTCCAGTTGGACGCGTCGGTGAATATACTTCTGAAACCTCTTTAACTTTCGAAATTTTATCAGCTAGTTCATCTAAAGTTTGTAAAGAAGTCGTCTCATCTAGCTTTTGATCAGATTGAATTACCAACGTACTTGGTGAAGAAAAACCAGGCGAAAAATGCTCTTCTATTACGTTAATCCCCATCTTTGATTCATACTTATTATCCACTTCAAATAAATCATTATAATTAAGAGTGTTAGAATATTTTAATACGAAAGGAATTGATATTACGAATACAATGATTAAAGCAACAAATGGTCTTACTACTGAGTTTTTCGCAAAGAATCCCCATAAACGACTATCCTCATGCTCTTTAAATGTTTTAACTGGATAAAACATTCCTCTTCCTAATAACACCATGAAAAAAGGATTTAAAGTGATTAATACAAGTAATAATACTGCAATCCCAATCGCTACTGCCGAAGTAGCTTGATACAATTTAAAACTTGCTAAAATGAGTGATGCAAAACCTATAAGCACTGCCACCCCACTATATAATACGGTTTTTCCTGCCGATTTAAATGTCTCTTTCGTAGCTAAAAATACATTTTCTTGGTTGCTTAATTCTTCTTTAAATCTCGTATATAACAAAATGTTATAATCTGTTCCTACTCCAAATAGAACAACGACTAAAAAGACTTGGGTAAAATTTGAAAATGGAAAATGAAATTGATCTACCAGATGAGCAATTACTCCCATTGAAACTAAATAGGATATCCCAACTGTAAGAAGAGAAACAATCGGAACAATTGGTGAACGGAAAACAACAATTAAAACAACAAGAATGAAAATGATTGAGATAACTTCTGTTTTTTGTACTCCCTCTTGTGTAGATTTAAGAAAATCATCTCCTATTAAATCACTTCCTGTTAAATACGTTTTCACACTTTCTGGTTTCATTTTATTATGAAGCTCATTTGCAACTTTTGATATTTCACCATGTTTTTTATCTACCGATATTTGTGTTAAAATAGTCGTATTATCTTTAGAGACTAATTGTTTCTCCAAGTCTTTATTATCTAGATGTGAAACAATTTCTTTAATTCCTAATTGCTCTTTTTCATTTTGTAAAGAATTGATAACTTTCGCTATTTCCTCTTTTTGTTCACTTGTTAAAGCCGTCTTACTCCCGCTATTAAACACGGCTATAATTTCATACTTTTCAACGCCCTCCTGATCCATTTCTTTTATCATCTTGTCAGCAATACTACTTTGCTCTGTTTTAGGAATAGTAATTTGCCCTTTCTCTTTCACTAATCTATCCATATTAGGCATCGTTACTATCATAGTAATAGTAATAACTATCCATAATAGAAAAGATAAACTTCTCCAATTCTTTAGCTTACTCATGTTGATCCTCTCCCGCTATTTGAGTTTTAGATTAGAATAGGAATGAATATTCATTCCTATTCTAATCTTTTTTTACGGAATGAACGTTCATTCCTATTCTTTTAAAGCTATAGAATCAATTGATTCTAATAGCATTCCAAGAACTTTCTTCCAATTCTTTTACCAATTCTTTTGTGTATTTTAATTCCCCTGTCGCCATTACTTTAATTAATTTTTCAATTGGTTGATATACAATAATAATTAAAGCAACTGGCGGTAATGGACGAAGAAAACCTTTTTCGATTCCATCCTCTATAATATTCATAAAGAAGCCCATAAAATCATCAAATATTTCCTTACTATGTTCATCGAGAAAATAACTATCACAGTGAGAATTTGTAAAAAGAAAAGCATCCACATTGTGTCTCGCAAATTCAAATAAACGGTTGTACGTATGACTAAACTGTTCACGAATATTTGCATCAACTGGAAAATCAGTTTTTATTAATTCAGATAATTGTAAAACGCACTTTGTAAATAAAGAATTAACGAGCGACTCTTTATTTTCGAAATAACGATAAATGGTACCTGCACCTACATTTGCTTTTTCAGCAATCATCGGGATTGTTGTACCATCATAACCTCGCTCTGCGAAAAGTTGCATAGCAGCATCAAAAATATCGTCTTGTTTGTTTTTAGCCATTTTTCCCACCTCAATTTCCAGGAATGAAAATTCATTCCGTTTTTTATTATAAATTACACTGCTTAAAAGTCAAGTGTTGGGCAAAGATAGTACATCGTACATTTCCTAACTTCTCTTCTTTTAATTGTATGACGTTCATATGTCGCAACTTGAAATATAATATATCAGCGATTCGCCAAAAGTTATCAAATTCCCAACAAATATCGATATGGATTCATATAAAAAAGGCAAATGCATTACGCATCTGCCTCTCATCATATTACTTAGCTAACTTTTGAAGTTCTTCAAAAAATGTAGGATACGATACCCCTACTGCTGCTGCATCTTGGATCGTTGTTTCTCCTTCAGCTATACAGCCGGCAATCGCAAGCATCATTCCGATGCGGTGATCACCGTAACTATGTACTGTATTGCCTTTTAAAGTTGATTTACCGTAAATAATCATTCCGTCATCTGTTGCTTCAATCCGAGCTCCTAGTTTCGTTAGTTCGGCAACAACTGTGTCGATACGATTCGTTTCTTTCACTTTTAGCTCATGTGCATCTTTAATAACCGTAATTCCCTCAGCTTGCGTTGCTGCTAATGCGATAATTGGAATTTCATCGATTAACTTTGGAATAATATCCCCGCCAATTTCGATTCCTTTTAGTGAAGATGTTTCAATCGTAATGTTTGCAGCTGGCTCTGATGCTCCTTTGTTAATTAGTTCTACAGTGAACGTAGCACCCATTCTCTCTAAAACATCTATAATACCTGTACGAGTCGGATTCATTCCTACATTTTGTAATTGTATTTTACTATTTGGAATGATCGCTCCTGCTACTAAGAAAAACGCTGCTGATGATACGTCACCTGGAACTTGAACGTCTGTTCCAGTTAATTTTTGGCCACCTGCTAGTTTTACAGTTTTCCCTTCACGAGTTACTGTAACACCAAACGCCTCTAACATTCTTTCTGTATGGTCTCGTGAAATGTGCGGTTCTGTAACAGCTGTTACACCTTCTGCGCAAAGACCTGCAAGTAAAATAGCTGACTTTACTTGTGCACTTGCAACTGGGGAAGTGTATTGGATTGCTTTTAACGCTCCACCTCTTATTGTTAGCGGTGTGTACGTCCCGCCTTCTCGGCCATCAATGTTGGCACCCATTTGCTTTAATGGATCTGTTACACGTTTCATCGGTCTTTTTGCAATAGAAGCATCTCCTTGTACACAAGAAAAGAATGGCGTGTTTGCCAATATTCCTGACATTAAACGTATCGTAGTTCCAGAATTACCGACATCTAATACAGCTTTTGGTTCTTGTAAACCTTCAATTCCTTTTCCGATTACAGTAACTTCATCACCGTTTTGCGTAATATCTACTCCCATTTCTTTAAAGCAAGAAATAGTACTTAAACAGTCTGCACCAGGTAGGAAGCCTTTAATTGTTGTTTTTCCCTCTGCAATTGCGCCGAACATCACAGCGCGGTGTGAAATGGATTTATCACCAGGAATTGTAATGGTACCGTTCAATCCGTTATTAACAGGTTGTATAGTTCTTTCTTTCACGTTTTCACCTTCTCATTTAAATTGTTTCATATGTTTGGTATTCTTCTTTTCCAAGCGCTAGTTTTGCTTTCATACGATCTTCCTCTATTTGAAAGCTAATTCGTAACACCCCAAGCAACCCTTCACGCGCTTCTAATATTTGCAAGTTCGTAATACTAATTTCTTCGCGCGCCAAAATGCTCGTAATATGAGCTAATGCCCCTACTTTATCTAAAACATCGACGTATAAGTCATAATAGGCAGGAATAGCTCCTCTTTTTCTCACTGGTAAAGAATCACGATATTCTTTCGCATCTGCAAAGTAGTTTTGTATTTCACTGGCATCTCCTATAGAAACCGTCTTATATAACTCTTCCATTTCAGAGATCCACTCTTTTAATAATACCATTAAATGCTCACGATTTTGCTTTACAATGTCACTCCACATTTTCGGACTGCTAGATGCGATACGTGTAATATCTTTAAATCCACCGGCAGCTAGTTGATGAATGAGCGGATTATCTCCTGCATGTTTCTCGACTTGTTTTACTAATCCTGCCGCAATAAGATGCGGAAAATGGCTAACGATTCCTGTTACATAATCGTGTTCTTCTGTATTTAAGACGAGAAAATGTGATCCTGTCCCTTTTAACAATACTTTTAGCTCTTCCACTTGATCATTTGACACATGATTCATCGGTGTTAAAATGTAAAATGCATTTTCAAATAAATGCGCCTTTGCACTTTCGACACCAGTTTTATGAGACCCTGCCATCGGATGTCCGCCAATGAAAGAAACTTTCTTTGAAAATAAAGCTTCCGCTTCATTCATAATTGTTCCTTTTGTACTTCCAACATCGGTCACTATTACATCATCTCGTAAACGAAATGACGCTAGTTTGTGTAATAACTTCTTCGTTTCTTCAACTGGAGAGGCAAAAACAATTAAATTTGCCTCTTCACATGCACGCTGCAAATCTATTGCCACTTCATCTACTACATGCAATTCTTTCGCACGCTCTACCTGCTCTTTAAATATATCATAACCTGTTATCGTTACATCGTGCTCTTTCTTAATTGCTAATGCGAGAGAGCCTCCTATTAATCCTGTTCCAATTAATACTACCTTTTTACACATTGGTCTCATCTCGAGACTTATGTTTTTTATTTTCAAAGTGTTGCTTTAACACTGAAATCACTCCTTCATTTTGTTCCCTTGTTCCGATTGTAATACGAACGCCGTTTGGAAACGGACGAATAATAAACCCTGTGTGTGCGCAAGCTTCATAAATTTCTCCAGCATCATCTACCGGCAAGAAGATGAAGTTTGTTTGCGACGGATAGAATGGAATTTCATTTTCCTTACAAAAACTTTCGTATTGCTGTAGCCCCTCTTTATTAACACGTACTATCTTTTCAATAAACGACTCATCACTTAAGGCAATCATTGCTGCTTTTTGTGCCAATGTAGATACGTTAAACGGCAAACGTACGACATTTAATTTCTCGATTAATTCTTCATGTCCAATCGCATACCCAGCGCGGAATGATGCTAATCCGTATGCTTTAGAAAACGTTCTTAATGTAAGAATGTTTTTATGTTTTTCTAGAAGCGGTAATGTCTCTGGGAAATCTTTTGCTGTTACGTATTCATAGTACGCTTCATCAATGACAATTAACGTATTTTTACTAATTCCCTCAATGAATTGAGTCAATTTTCGATCATTTACATATGTGCCCGTCGGATTATTCGGATTACAAATCCATACGATTTTTGTGTTGTGATCGATTGCTTTAGTGATTGCATCTAAGTCATATGCCCCTTCATTAAGTGGCACTTCTTTCACTTCACAACCTTCAATTACTGCATGATGACGATATTGCGGGAACGTTTCTCCCGCTGTTACAATATTATCGCCTGCGCGGAGCACTGTACGACTGATGATTTGAATGACTTCATCAAGTCCACTTCCACATATGATTTGTTCCTTTTGAACTTGCAGTTTTTCTGCGATTGTTTCGCGGAGTTCTACAGCTCCTCCATCAGGATATAAAGCATGTTCCTCCCACACTTTTTGTAATTCTTCCATCACACGCGGTGAACAACCAAATGGATTTTCATTTGATGCTAATTTTACAAATGAATGATCTCCATATACTTCTTTCATTTGCTGCGCTGATTTACCTGGCTTGTATGGCTGTAATGATGATAATTGCTCTTTTACCTTCATTTATAACTCATCCTTTTTAAAATTCTTTTGCATATTTGTTATGCTGCGTAATATTTTGCTGGATTAATTCCATACGATCTTTTCCGAATTGTTCAACTAATGCATCTGCAAGTTCCCATGCAACAACCGCTTCTGCGACAACACTTGCAGCTGGTACTGCACAGCTATCAGATCTTTCAATACTCGCTTGGAATGCTTCTTTCGTATCAATATCTACACTTGCAAGTGGTTTATATAATGTAGGAATTGGCTTCATAACACCTCGCACTACAATCGGCATTCCTGTTGTCATACCTCCCTCTAACCCACCTGCGTTATTTGTTTTTCTTGTATAGCCTTTTTCTTCATCCCAGATGATTTCATCATGTACCGAACTTCCAGGCTGCCTTGCCGCTTCAAATCCAATTCCAATTTCAGCGCCTTTAAAAGCATTAATACTCATAATTGCGCCAGCAAGTTTTGCATCTAATTTTCGGTCATAATGTACATAACTCCCAACGCCGATTGGCATCCCTTCCGCAATGACTTCTACAATTCCACCAATGGAATCTCCACTGCTTTTCGCAGTATCAATTGCATCCATCATTTGTTGCTCTACTTCTTTATCTAGACAACGAACAGGTGAATTTTCTGTAATGGTTTGGATTTCTTCTATTGGGAATTGATCTACTCGATTTGCTTGAACTCCGCCAATTTCAAGAACATGTCCAGCAATCTGTACACCTAATCCTTTTAAAATTTGTTTTGCAACCGCACCAGCTGCTACTCTGACAGTTGTTTCCCTTGCAGAAGAACGTTCTAAAACATTTCGTATATCACGGTGACCATATTTAATTGCACCGTTTAAATCTGCATGTCCTGGACGTGGTTTTGTAATTGTACGTTTCATTTCTTTACTTTCTTGCTCCGAAATCGGTTCCGCTCCCATTACTTTCGTCCAATGTTTGAAATCATCATTTTTTACGATTAATGTAATGGGTGAACCAAGCGTCACCCCGTGGCGTACACCACTTACAATCTCTACTGTATCTGTTTCAATTTGCATGCGTCTCCCGCGACCATGCCCTTTTTGTCTTCTTAATAATTCCTTATTTATATGTTCTGCTTGTAACGATAACCCTGCAGGTACACCTTCTAAAATGACTGTTAACTGCGGACCATGTGATTCTCCGGCTGTAATATATCTCATTTTTCTTACCCCTTTATTATTTTTTGTACAAAAAAGCCCCTACTGAGCGCTCAGTAGGGACGATGATTATCGCGGTACCACCCTAATTGTAGACTATATTTGTCTACCTCTTATCATTTTTAACGATCTATGAGACCGTCTTTCCCTTCATAAAGATTATTATCTTTACTACGAAAAAGATGCTCTAGGGCTGTAATTCATGCTTACCTTTGTACTGATTCACACCAACCATCAGCTCTCTATAAACAGGGAGATAAGCACTACTGTTTCCCTTTCAATGCATATTCAATATGAAATTAAGATAATTTATTTTTGAATCCTTTTAACTCTTCCATGAATTTATGGAACTCTGGAATATCCATTTGCTGCGCTGAATCAGATAATGCAACCGCTGGGTCTGGATGAACTTCTGCCATAACTGCATCTGCCCCAATTGCTAGTGCTGCTTTTGCAGTAGGTAATAATAAATCTCTACGTCCTGTAGAATGCGTTACGTCTACAACAACAGGTAAATGTGTTTCTTTCTTTAAGATTGGTACAGCTGAAATATCTAACGTATTACGCGTTGCTCTTTCGTATGTGCGGATACCGCGCTCACATAATATAA